>NZ_CP081149.1:2925129-3250143 GCF_019665785.1 Deefgea piscis | reverse complement strand
GCTGCTGAAGCTGGGATTTTGCTGCCGATTTTAGTCGGGCCAAGGGGCAAGATTGAGGCGGTTGCCGCTGAGTTTGAATTGGATATTTCGGGCTTTACGCTCATCGACGTTGCGCATAGCCAAGCCGCAGCCGAAACGGCAGTGCAATTGGTGCATCAAGGTAAGGCGCGAATGCTAATGAAAGGCAGTTTGCATACCGATGAGTTAATGGCGGCGGTGGTGCGTACCAGCACGGGGTTACGCACCGCAAGGCGAATTAGCCATGCATTTATTATGGATGTGCCAAGTTTGGATCGCGCCATCATCATTACCGATGCGGCGATTAATATTTTGCCCACGCTTAAAGACAAAGTACACATCGTACAAAACGCCATTGATTTGGCGCATGCCTTGGGTTTTGGGGTGCCTAAAGTGGCGATTTTATCGGCAATGGAAACCGTTAACCCTGATATTCCATCAACGGTTGAAGCTGCGGCGTTGTGCAAAATGGCCGATCGCCAGCAAATCACCGGCGGAATTTTAGATGGGCCATTGGCGCTCGACAATGCGATCAACCTACAAGCGGCGCAAATCAAAAAAATTGACTCTCCGGTGGCCGGTATGGCCGATATTTTGGTCGCGCCAGATTTGGAGTCGGGCAATATGCTGGCCAAAAGTTTGACTTTTATGGCGGGAGCCGATGCCGCTGGCATTGTGCTTGGTGCACGCGTGCCGATTATTTTGACCAGCCGAGCCGATTCTTTATTGACACGCTTGGCGTCTTGCGCGGTGGCCGCTTTGGTGGCCGAATCGCAGCGCCTCAGCTTAAAGCAAGCGCTGATCGAATCACCGCGAGTCAACGTAAAGCAAACGGTGGCAGTATGAGCGAGGCCATTTTAGTATTGAATGCCGGCTCTTCCAGCCTTAAGTTCTCACTATTTTTGCTTCAAGAAGAGGCGCTTAATGTGTGGCTTACTGGACAACTTGAAGGCCTTTATACTGCGCCGCGATTTAAAGTGAAAGACGCACTAGGGGCGTTGATTGGTGAAAAACAATGGCTTGATGGTGAGTCACTCGGCCATGAAGGCGCTCTGGCGTATTTGGCGGAATTTTTGCGTGAGCAATTGGGTGAGCATCAATTGGTGGCGGTGGGGCATCGGGTGGTGCATGGCGGAATGACTTATACCGCGCCGGTGGCGCTCAATGCGGCGATTGTGCAAGATTTAAGTCGCCTCACAGCGCTGGCGCCATTGCATCAGCCGCATAATCTTAAGCCAATTTCGATCTTACTTGCCCAGCGTGCTGATTTACTGCAGGTGGCTTGTTTTGATACGGCATTCCATTGCACCCAAGCGGCGGTAGAACAAATCTTTGCGCTACCGCAGCAGATCACTGAGCTAGGTGTGCGGCGCTATGGTTTTCATGGTTTGTCTTATGAATATATTACGACCGTGTTGCCACAATACGCTGCGCAGGCCCGCCGCGTGGTGGTGCTGCATTTAGGCAATGGCGCCAGTATGTGTGCGATTCAAGACGGACAAAGTGTGGCTAGTTCCATGGGATTTACCGCCGTTGATGGCCTGCCCATGGGAACGCGCTGCGGTAATTTAGATCCCGGCGTGGTGCTATATCTGATTGATGAATTAAAAATGGACGTGCGCGCCATCGAAAAACTGCTGTATCAGCAATCGGGTTTATTGGGCGTTTCTGGTCTATCGAGTGATATGCGCACCTTGCTCGATTCGGATGAACCACAGGCCAAGTTTGCGGTGGATTTATTTGTATATCGGATTGCTCGCGAATTGGGCGCGCTGGCCGCCACTATGGGCGGCATCGATGCCTTGGTCTTTACCGCTGGCATTGGCGAGCATGCACCGCTGATTCGGCAGCGAGTCTGCCAAGCGGCGGCTTGGCTGGGGCTCGATTTGGATGAAACGGCCAATCAAGCTGGCGCTGCATGCATTAGCCAAGCAGACAGCGCGGTGAGCGCCTGGCTGATTCCAACGCATGAAGAATGGATGATTGCTCAACACACGCGGCAGATTTTACAGCGCACTCGCGTCAATGCCGAGTCAGCACTGATTCACTGATTTACTGAATCTATGGGTGATTGCGGCGCAATAGTTTGCTCAATTGCGGATCAATGATTTGCCATTGATTCGGCTTTGTTGCACAAATCAGCGGCGCAATGCTGCTGGTAGAATAGCGATATAGAATAGCGATATGAGCAAACCAGCACCCCACAAATACAAAACCACCAACTGGCCAAGCTATCACGCAGCTTTGAAATCGCGTGGCGCATTAATGATTTGGCTTGATCCAGCGCTGAAATGGGCTGCTGAGCCCACTGGCAAGCGCGGACGAAACCCCACTTTTAGCGATGCTGCCATTCAATTCTGCCTCACCATCAAATGCCTGTTTGGCCTCGCATTGCGCCAAGCAACCGGCATGGTTGAAAGCCTACTTCGGCTCGCCAACTTAGATTGGAACGTTCTTGATTCGAGCACGATCTCTCGTCGACAAAAAACGCTGAAAGTCACGATTCCGGCCCGTCAAAGTCAGGGTGGACTGCATTTACTCGTCGATAGCACAGGCATCAAAATGCTCGGTGAAGGTGAATGGAAAACCAAAAAACACGGCGCTGAATATCGTAGGCAGTGGCGTAAAGTTCACCTCGGCATTGATGCCGAAACCCTTGAAATTCGTGCCATCGAGGTCACCGATAACAAAACAGGTGATGCGCCCATTTTGCCGGAATTGATGAATCAGATTCCCGAGTCTGAACAGATTGCGGCGATTTACGGTGATGGCGCTTACGACACCAAAGAATGCCACAATGCCATTGCGGCAAGAGGTGCGGCAGCGATTATTCCTACACGGAAAAATGCACAATTTCGGAAAGAAAATACGGCTGGAGCGAGAGCGCGGAATGACATCTTACGGGCGACCAAATACTTGGGTAGGGCCATCTGGAAAAAATGGTCTGGGTATCATCGACGTAGCTTGGTAGAAACCAAAATGCAATGCTTCAAACTATTGGGTGAACGAGTGATGGCGCGGGACTTTGATCGTCAGGTGGCTGAGTTGCAAGTGCGTGCAGCGATCTTAAATCGCTTCACGCAACTGGGTACGCCAATGACGGTAAGAGTGGGATAAATCCGTCTGGGGTTAGGGGTGACTTACCCTCTAGTTGATTTGTGCAACAAAGCCCATTGATTCGCCAATTGCGCAATCACTCGATTTCTTTGCATTTTTTTAAAGCTGCTTTGTATTTGCGAAGCGCTAATGCTCTGACTCCCTGTTTGCTCAGCCAGCCAAAGCCGGTATTTGGTCTCATAAAATTGCTGCCGACCCTCGGCAATGCCTAGCAATAGCAATCGATCCAAACGCGCCAAATCTTCCCAACCCAGTGCCGCAATACTCACTTGCTGTTGCCGCTGCAGTTGTCGCTCTAACACTTCGGGTAGTGATTTCACTGGATCGAGCACCAATTCTTCAATCATGGCGCGCATTGCTGCGGGCGAGCGTTGGAGTTTTTCAAATGCCGGCATGATGCTCGCGATGTTTATTGTTTGGCGGTGATTGTGCCGGGCTTAATCCCGCACTTTTTTACCGGCGCAACGGCTGGCGTGTATGGCAATGCCACCGGTGGACTGCGTGGCGCAATCGTCGGCTCGTTTGTGAATGGTCTGTTGATTAGCTTCTTGCCAGCTTTGTTATTGGGCAGCTTAGGCGCATTGGGCTTTGCTGGTACCACTTTTGGCGATACTGACTTTGGTGTGGTGGGCTTACTATTGACAGGGTTTATGTCGATGACCCATTAAGCAATCGTTGAGCATGAAAAAAGCCCTGATGATTTCATCAGGGCTTTTTGTATTGGGCTTGGAGGAGAGAGGGGGATTCGAACCCCCGATAGTATCGCTACTACGCCTGATTTCGAGTCAGGTACATTCAACCACTCTGCCACCTCTCCAGCAAGAGGGCGAATTTTACGCCGACAAACCGAATTTGCCAAGTCGATTGCTTTGCCGCTATCGCAGTTGCGCGAGCGAAATTGAGTGGGTCCTTAATTTGCTTCAAGGTTGGCTGGTGGATTTTTTTGTCAGTGATGTGTAAATTTATAATGGTTATTTTTTATGGATTTTATGCCATTATTTGTAAGGTGGTTGCGATGTCTTGGTGTGCACCAGTTAAAAAAAATTTTTATTTTCTTAAAAAGTTTCTGAGGTGTTTTTTTGTGCAACGCTTGAATTGACGCTGCTTGGCGGCGTTTTTCTTGGCGCTGGCTTGCAGGTACATTTCACAGATGTGCTTGAATAATTTGTTGTTTTTCAAATATCTTGGCACAATGCGTCCAACTTAACGATCAACAGGCTAGGCATGAAGAGATTCTTAACTGCGCTCTCAGCGTGTTTACTTTTGGGCTGTGGCAACCTTTCGTCAACAGCACAACGTGTATTACCATGGGCGGAGTCAAAAGAATTGACCGTGCTGGTACAAAATGGTCCAACCACTTTATACGTGGATGCCGAAGGGCGTTATGCGGGGATTGAATACGATTTAGTGACCCGTTTTGCCGAGGCGCATGGCCTAAAAGTTCGCTTTATTATGGCCGCGACGTATGGCGAAGTGGTGCAGCGTTTAAAGCGTAAAGAAGCGCATTTGGCCGTCGGTGTGCACCGTGATATTGATGGTGAGGGCTTGGTATTTGGCCCGGGCTATCAAACGGTGAAGCCAGTTCTGGTTTATCCCGCAGCGCGCAATGAAAGCCATGTTTTGCGTCAGATCGAACAAGGCCAAGGCACGCTCAGTACCTTGCCGCAATACACCGCTTCACTGCAGCAACATAAAATTAAGTTTCCCAATTTACTCTGGAATACCGTTGATCAAGTCGATAACGAAGATTTGATTGAATTGGTCGCGTCCGGCAAACTCGATTACGCCGTGGTGGATTCGCATGCGGCCGATATTGCACAAAATTATTATCCCAATGTGGCGATCTCCAAGTCTTTAGGCGACAGTGCTCAGCAATTATCGTGGGCCATGATGGAGGGTGACGAGCAATTACCGACGATGGTGTCGGCGTTTTTCCGCCAAATGATGGCCGATGGCTCATTAGGCCGTTTGCAAGACCGTTATTATGGCCATATTAATCGAGTCGATCCGGTGGATGCGCTGACGTATCTGAGCCGCATTAAATCGACTTTGCCGCAATTTAAAGCGACTTTTTTAAAAGCCGAAGCTGAAACCGGCATTGATTGGCGCTTATTGGCGGCTTTGGCCTACCAAGAATCGCATTGGGACAATGCCTCTGTTTCACCGACTGGCGTTCGCGGCATTATGATGCTGACCAACGACACCGCGTCTTTGCTTGGCGTGAATCGTCTTGATCCACAACAGAGCATCTTAGGTGGCGCGCGTTATGTGCAGCTGATGCGTAAAGGCATTCCTGAGCGTGTGCCAGAGCCTGATCGCACTTGGCAAGCCTTGGCCGCTTATAATATTGGCTTGGGCCATGTTGAAGATGCCCGCACCTTGGCGCAGCGTTTAGATAAAAATCCAGATAGCTGGACCGATCTAAAAGGCGTTTTACCTTTGCTGCGTAAAGCCGAACATTTTAGTACTTTAAAATACGGTTATGCGCGCGGTGGTGCGCCAGTGATTTATGTTGAAAGACTGAAAACCTATTACGATATTTTGGTGCGTTTTGAGCAACCGAGCAAAATCACTGCGCCAGAATTCTCGACTACGGTGATGGTCGACAATCCGGGCAATCTGACCTTAGACATCAATAGCAAGCTCAGTCAGGCTAAACCACGCCAAGTTGCTGCTTTATAATTCGGCGCGGATTTCTGCATTAATTTCCAAATAATTCAGCCTGCCGTATAGCTTTTGAAAGAGAGCTTTGGGGCTGTATTGCTGCGCATTTCCGGTACAATAGTATTTTTGCTTTTCGCCGGATCTGCGCCCATGAAAGTTCGCACTCGTTTTGCCCCTTCTCCAACTGGCCTCTTACACATTGGCGGTGTTCGCACTGCGCTGTTTTCTTGGGCTTTCGCCAAAAAACACGGTGGCCAATTTGTTTTGCGGATTGAAGACACCGATCTAGAACGCTCAACGCCAGAATCGGTTGCCGCAATTATGGATGGCATGCATTGGGTGGGTTTGGATTACGACGAAGGCCCGTTTTACCAAATGCAAAGAATGGATCGCTACAAAACCGTGATCCAGCATTTACTCGATTCAGGTCATGCTTATTACTGTTATTGCAGTAAAGAAGAGCTCGACGCGCAACGTGCTGAAGCCGAAAGCCGCGGTGAAAAACCACGTTACAACCGCGCTTGGCGACCAGAGACTGGCAAAACCTTGCCAGCGATTCCGAGCGATATCACCCCCGTGGTGCGGTTTAAAACCCCAATGGGCGGCTCGGTGGTGTGGTACGACCAAGTGAAAGGTCGGATCGAAATCAGCCATGATGAACTGGATGATTTAATCTTGGCGCGCCCAGATGGCACACCAACGTATAATTTTTGCGTAGTGGTTGACGATTGGGATATGCAAATTACCCACGTTATTCGCGGCGACGACCATGTGAACAACACCCCACGTCAAATTGTGATTTACCAAGCGCTTGACGCCACGGTGCCTTTGTTTGCCCATTTACCGATGATTCATAATGATCAGGGCGTTAAATTATCTAAGCGCCGCGATGCGGTGTCGGTGGTTGATTACGATAAGCAAGGTATTTTGCCAGAAGCGCTGCTCAATTATTTGGCACGTTTAGGTTGGGGCCATGGCGACGATGAGATTTTCTCGTTGGAACAATTCGTTGAATGGTTCGAATTAAAAGACGTCAGCGGCAGCCCAAGCCGGATGGATCGCGACAAATTGCTGTGGACCAATGCGCAATACATCAAAGCGGCCGATCCAGCGCAACTCGCAGCGCGTGTTGCTGGCTTTTTGGCCGATAAAGGTGTGGACATCGAAGGCGGCCCAGCGCTCGCTGATGTGTGCGCCTTGCTGAAAGATCGTTGCCAAACCTTGCTCGAAATGGCCGATCAAGCGGCGTATTTCTATAGCGCATTAACGCCAACGCAAGAAATCGCTGATAAACATTTGACCCCAGAAGACGAAGAACGCTTGAAACTATTTGCCGAAGCGGCTGCTGCGCTTGAAACATGGGATGCGGCAAGTTTGGGCGCGTTGATTAAAGAGTTTGTTAAGCAACAAGGCGTAAAAATGCCGCAAGTGGGCATGCCAATTCGCGCCAAAGTGTGTGGCATCACCAATACGCCATCGGTGGACGCGGTATTGGCCTTGATCGGTCGCGAAGAAGTGCTGCGCCGTTTAGTGGCTTAAACCCACAATGATTTACTAACTGAGTGTTAAAAGGCCAAGCCCATCTTGGCCTTTTTTTTTTGCTGATTGAACAATCGCCATGGGCCGATTGCCAAAGGATTTTTTGATGTCTATTGCTGTTTCGCATATTCAATTACGGGAACAAATCGGCCAATTACTGATGGTCGGTTTTGATGGTTTTGTGGTGAATCCAGAGATTGAAAGTCTAATTCGCCAGCAGCGCATCGGCGGGGTGATTTTGTTTCGCCGCAATATCGATACGCCAGCGCAAGTTGCGGCGCTTTGCCAGCAATTGCAAATGATCAATGCTGAGGTCAGCGATTTGCCACTGTTGATTGGGATTGATCAAGAAGGCGGAATGGTAATGCGCATCGAAGAGGGCGTGACCCCGATGCCTTCGGCGATGGCTTACGCCCGAGCAGTAAGCAGCCCAGCCCAGCAAGCCAATGCGATAGAAGCCTGCCAAGCTTTGCACCAAATCGCTGCCGATGAATTGCGGCAAATGGGCATCAATATTAATTTTGCCCCTTGCTTAGACATAAATAATAACCGCGCTAATCCGGTGATTGGTATTCGCTCTTTTGGTGAAGATGCCACAACGGTCACGCAATATGGCCTAGCGGCGCTGCGCGGTATTCATGCCGCGGGCATTGCGGCAACCGCCAAGCATTTTCCCGGCCACGGCGACACGGCCACCGATTCACACTACGCTTTACCGCTGGTTGCACACGATTTAGCGCGCTTAAACGCCGTTGAACTGCTGCCATTTAAGGCGGCGATTGCTGCAGGCGTGGATGCAGTGATGACGGCGCATGTCGTGTTTGCTGCCATCGAACCCGATACCACTTTGCCCGCGACCTTATCGCGCAAAGTGCTCACAGGTTTGCTACGCCAACAGTTGGGTTTTGGCGGACTGATTATTACCGATTGCCTAGAAATGGATGCGATTGCCGCGCGCCCACTGGTCAGCGACTGCCCCGGCGCTGCCGGTACCGTACAAGGCGCAGTGCAAGCGATTGCGGCCGGCGCTGATATTGCTTTGGTGTCGCATACTTATTCACGGCAAGCGGCGGCCGTCGAGGCTTTGCTTGAAGCCGTTGAGTCTGGGTATATCGATAAAGATCAGGTACAGCAAAGCCTAGATCGAATTACCCTGCTTAAAAAATCCGCAGCAATGACGCAATGGCGTGATCTAGTGCAGCCGCCTGCCCATTTGCAAGCGCCCGCCGCGATGGCATTGGCGCAGCAAGTGCAAGAACAAGCGATTGAAATGCACGGTTTGCCGCTGGATCAACACGCTGCGACTTTACTGGTCACGGTTGAATTAATGCAGCGCACCGAGATCGACGAAGTTGCTCTGGGCGCTTCGCGCAGCGCGCGCGGGACTTTATTGCCCTTGCTACAAGCAGCGGGCGTTGATGTCAGCGAAATGATTATTTCCCCGCAGGTGAACGATAGCGAATGGGCGCAAGTGATCGCGGCACAAGCGAGCGCAGCGCAAGTGATTTTTCAAAGCTATAACGCCACTCGCTTTGCGCGGCAAAGTGAATTAATCCGCCAGATTGCCGCCGACAAATTACTGCTGATCGCCGGACGTAACCCGTATGACCTTGAGCTCGCCCCGCAAGCCAAAACCCGCATCGCCGCTTGCAGCAATCGTCCCGCCGTATTGGCGCTAATTGCAAAAAAATTATTGGGCGGCTTGCAATAAAACTACGGGAGTCAAAGTCGGGTGGAATAAACACAGTGCATGCCACCGGATCGCGAAGACTATTTTTACGGCACGAAAAAAAACGCCCTTGCGGGCGTTTTTTTTGACTACGGTTTATTGCACTTTAGACGCTTGACCAAAACGTGGGTTTTTCTGATCGCCGTTGCTGGTTCTCACCCAAACGCTGCCCGTAACCGCTGGTTTTTTATTGGCATCGTAAACCAGCCATTGCTTACCATCGGTTGAATACTGAATTTGCACATTTGGAATTTCAGTATTGGCATTTAACATGCCATTAATGATTTTAGCGCCGACTTTTGGCAAACGATATTGAATTTGATACGCATCGAGTTTTTCTAAACCACGCGCACCAACGGCATTCACGAAATGATTGTAATCAGTTTCTAATGCTTGTTGATTCACATGTTTACTTTCGCTCGAATAAACCGTGTTGGCTTTAAAGTTTTCCCAGCTTGGTTTATTCCACGCCCGTTCGGCAATGGCAAAGATACGTGGATACATCATGTATTCAGCTTGCGCATCGGTTCTTTGCGTTTCTGACCATAAATGACCCGAGATCCCTTTAATGCTTGGTGCGGTGGCTGGTGAAGTAATACTCATTGCCTTGCCATCGCGATCTACGCTGGTTTCTGCGTTTTGCGCTAAATTACCCGGAGCAAAAGAGAAAATCTTTTTCAATGGGTTAGCCCGCGCTGCCCAGTAATAGCCGCGCTCAGCAGGGTCGATTTCATTAGGCATATCGAGGTATAAATAGTCTGGATTGGATAAAACAATATCAAATCCTTTTTGACTAAATTTAGAAACAACCTCTGTACCACCCCAGAACAAAGTATCCCAAACGTTAACGGTTGGTTTAACCGTCATTTCGCTAGCGCTCTTTAAATGCGACAAGCCATCTTGCCAGCTTTGGAATGAATTAATTTTGTGGGGAACGAGCTCTTTATTAATCTCTTTACCAAACCACGTGGTTAATTCATCAAATGAGCCTACAGTGCCGTTTTTAACCAAAGCTTGGCAAGCGGGTGATTTCTCATAAGGGAAGTTTTGTGCTTTTTTATCAATAATGCCTTGGCCCGGTTTCGCCTCTGCTGCGCCAGCATAACCACCGCCAAGCATAATGTTTTTCGCTTCATCGCCACCGTAATGCCAAGTGCTTAATTGCACACCGGCTTCGGTATACATGGCATTAACTTCAGCAATCACTTTTTTAGCAAAGTCTTTTGATGAAGGCAGGCAAACATTCATAAAGCCTTTCTTGTCATAAAACTGAACCGTGGTCACTTGCGAAGTGTCGCTTGGATCTAATAAACGATATTGCTCGGCGGCTTTTTTATTACCGGCTTTCATTAGATTATTGTAACGTGCTTCCATTGAAACGACGGCGGCGCGTGAGTGGCCTGGCATGTCGATTTCTGGAATCACTTCAATATTGCGCGCTTTGGCGTATTTTAAGATTTCAATAAAGTCAGCACGGGTATAAAAGCCATCTGATTTTTGTGGCTCAGTACCATGGCCCAATTGTGGCAATAATTGAGTTTGTTCATTGCTTGTATTCAAACCACGCTGTGCGCCAACGCTGGTTAATTCATCTAAGCCATTGATTTGTAAACGCCAGCCTTCATCGTCACTTAAATGCAAATGCAGTTTGTTTAATTTTAATTGGCTCATTTGGTCAATTAAATTCAATACATGCTGTTTGGATTTAAAGTTACGCGCAGTATCAAGCATCATGCCGCGATATTCGTAGCGTGGTGCATCATTGACCACCATCTCAGAGAGATTGTCTTTCGATTGAATATCGATCAGCGATAGCAATGAATTAAAACCATTCATTGCGCCAGCAGCATCAAAACCATGAATCTGGGCTACGCCATCTTGAATGATTAAGGTGTAGCCGCCGTCTTTTTTCGCTGCAGCCAATTGGATTTGTTTTGGATCAATCGCAATATTGACGAGCAAAGCTTGGTCTTTATTTTTGGCTAGGAGCTTATATTTTTTGAGTGCTTGGGCAAAAACGTCTTTGCTGTCGGCTGCAACTTGATTTAAGAACAAGCCATGTTTGATTGAAACGCTATTGGCTTTGGTGATTTTTTGTTCAATCGGCGCTGGAATGATTCGGTCTTTGGCCGCAGCATCGATTTGAGCGGTGTAAACGTCATAGCGTTTTAGGCTATCCAAAATCAGATTTTGATCTGAGCTAGCGCGTTTGCCTTGGGCTGTGGTCAGTGGAGTGGCAAATTGGGTGATGTCTTCGGTATCAGTGTTTTTGATGGTTTTGGTTTGGCCATTAGCGCTCACCATCCAGCGTGGGAAGGTATCAAAATCACTAACGTGCCAATATTCACTGATTAAATTGATTTGGATGCTTTTACCAGCAGCAATACCTGCAAATTTATCCGTTGGTGTTAAACGGTTTAAATCACCGGTGATATGTTCGATTTTAAATTGATCGCCATCGACGCTTAAAATTCTTCTTGGTGACGGGATGATGATTGAAAAATCTTTGTCGTTTAATGTTTTGCCGATATTGCTCAATGTAATGGTAGAGCGGTAGCAGGTGGCCCAATCGGCACCCAGTTGCTGACATGTGTTTTCAGCTTCTGCACCTTTAACTTCGACATGAACTTGCAATTGTTTGGCTAAAGTTTCGGCACTTGGGCTCGCCACGGAGAGACCAGAAAATAAAGCGCCAACGAGAACTGAAATTATTTTTACTTGAGGTTGCATATCGATTCCATTTAAAACTGATTAATAAAATTCTAATGACGCAATCAATAAGCCAGGAACAACGAAAGCAATTAAAATCTCGTAGTAAGCAAAGACTTATTGATTTGAATTCATTGAATTTTTATTGTTTTTATTTGTGAATCTCCATTGTAAGGTTGCTTTGGCAAAAATTAAAAGCCATCGCTCAATGGTGATATTTACCTATTCAATGGGTGGTTTTTACGATAATCGCGATGTAATGCGTGGGGATTGAGTGAATTGTAATCAAATGCAGATGCTTAACTGGACAAGCTTTGTTGTTCGTCAATAAGGGAAGCTAACCCTTATTTGTTTGATAGTCTGTCTCGTTATAAAACTGAGAATTGATATTTTTATTTATTTTAAATATTTTGGCATTAATGAAGTTAATTCGAAAGATTACCCATATGGAATAATTGAAATGAAGAAATTGAATTAGATACAATAGTAGTGGCTTGTATTACGCAGGGAATGATTGGTCGAGCCACCCGTGGCACTTCGCGCTGTGGGCCTAATTCAGGGTTTTGCGGTTGGAATACACTTTCTGGCCTCGCCGATCTGCTTGATGCGGCGAGGCTCGTAGTTGTTTTGAGCTTAGAGTTTGAATTGTTGTACCGCTTGGCTGAGCCGGCTCGATAGATTTTGCAAATCTTTGGCCGCATGGGCATTCGATTGCACGTCGAGCGCGCTGGCTTCGGCCATTTGCGCGATTTGCTCGACACTGCGGGCAATCTCGGTGGTGGCCACGCTTTGCTCGCGAATTGCGCTACTAATATTATCGACCACTTCGCGAACTTGCTCGGCGCCTTGGCGAATGTCGTCAATAGCGACGCCAGCTTCATTGGCAAAAGCAACACCGGTATTGGCTTGCTCTACGCCACTTTCCATTTGGGTGATGGCTTGGCGAGTACCGCTTTGAATTTGGCCCACCATCTTGGCAATTTCGACGGTGGATTGACTGGTGCGCTCGGCGAGTTTACGCACTTCATCGGCCACCACGGCAAAACCACGGCCTTGCTCACCGGCGCGCGCCGCTTCAATCGCCGCATTGAGCGCCAATAAATTAGTCTGATCGGCAATGTCTTTAATGGTGCTGACAATGGATGAGATTTCTTGCGATTGTCGGCCGAGCTCTTCGATTTTGCTCGAAGAATCTTTAACCAAATTAGCGATTTTATGCACTTCACTGGTGGCGCTATGGATCACTTGTGCGCCGCGTGTTGATTGCTGGCCAGCTTGGCGCGCCAGCTCGCTGGCTTCATCAGTATTGGCGGTCACATGGTCGATCGAGACTGACATTTCTTCTACTGCCGCCGCCATTGACGCCGCTGATTCGCTTTGTTGTTGCGCGCGCAGCGCCACCTCGCTCGAGTTTTGCCCTAAATGATTGGCCGCGCTGTTAATCTGCGCGGCGCTGGCGTGCACTTCACCAATCACGCTGCGTAGGGCTTGCTGCATATCGCGCATTGCGGCGATTAAGCTGGTTTGATCCCGAGGGTCGCAATGAATTGCTTGTTGTAATTGCCCTTGTGCCACATTGCGCGCCAAATCCACCGCCACTTGTGGCTCGCCACCGAGCAAGCGAAATAGATAAGCGCCCAGCGCCCATAAAACATAGCAAATTAGCGCCAAACTAATCAGGCTGATGGGCAATAAGATTTGGAGCACCGAGATGAAATGTTGGTTGATGTCATCTAAATAGATCCCAGTACCAATGACCCAACCCCAAGGCTGAAAGCCGGTGACGTAGGAGATTTTATCCACTGGCGCATCGCTACCGGCTTTAGGCCATTGGTATTCAACAAAGCCAGCGCCTTGGCTGCGAACCACATTGGCCATTTCAACAAACAGAGCTTTGCCATTGGGATCTTTGCTATTGCTGAGGTTTTTGCCATCGAGCTCTGGCTTGAGCGGATGCATCAGCATGGTGGGGGTGGTGTCGTTGATCCAGAAATATTCTTTGCCATCGTAGCGAATCGCCTTCACCGCTAGCAATGCCGCCGCTTGGGCGCTGGCTTGATCCATTTTGCCTTGGCGACTGAGAGACTCGTAGTGCGCCACAATCGATTGTGCTGATTCGGCTAGATTACGGACTTTGTCTTTACGATCATCCAGCATTTCGCCGCGTAATTGCAGCAGCATCATACAGACCAGCAAGATCAAAGTGATGACGGTGATCGCCGCGGCAAAGACTAAGCGCGCGCGCAATGAGAAAGGCGTAGCTCGAGCCATATTGTTATCCCCTATCGCAATATTATTGTTTTCTGATGTTTTGGCTATTGTGCTGATATGCGCTTGAGCTTGCAATTTCTTACGATCAACTGTTGCGCTATGCGGGAAAACACGAGGGTTACGTGTAAATGATGTCGGCATATTTCGGTCTGGCCAGCGACGATGCTGCGAATGGGTTTCCCAAGTTGGATCTGATTATATAGGTAGGGTATAGCAGGCTATACAAATATTTGATTGGGTTTCTGGCTAATACCTGCTTTTTATGGGGGCTATTCAGATTATGTTTTGATCCCGCAGGCGCTTTCCTTCCCCCTTGATGGGGGAAGGTTAGGGTGGGCATGCTACGACGTGCATTTTCGGCTAAGTATCGCCACCGAACTAATTGAGCACGGCTTCGGTTTCGGCGGCAAAGGCGATGGCCAGACCACCCGCGCCGATGTTCACGCCAGCAGTAGTGCTCATTTCACACAGCAGTAATTGCACCTTGGCGTGCGCGCACGCTCGTTGTAATTGTTGATACGCTGGCATATCGCTGATGACGCTAGGGTCACCGCCGTAACTCACGCAAATGGTGTTGGCGACTAAACCTTGCTCAATTTGGTTTTCGGCCATGGCGAATAGTTTTTCGACGCCAGTTTGAAAACCATGAATGCGGGCTACAGGACTGGTTTCGCCACGATAGCCGCGGATAACGGGCTTGATGTCGAGCGCACTACCAAAGGCATACGATAAAAATCCAACGCTTTTATCGCCTTTTCGGCGTGCTTGATGGCGCAGTTGGCCTAGATCGGCTGGCATTAAAAAGCTTTGTACGCTGCGGCTTAGCCGCTCAATGTGCTGGGTGATGGTCGAGCGGCTGGCTTGCTCGCTAATGAGTTGGGCGATTTCGGCGACGATCAGCCCTTGGCCACAAAATAAATTGGCGCTATCAAAAACGCGAACGGCAAATGGTTTGCTTAAATTGGCGGCTTCACGAATCGGCCGGTATTCGGTGAGGATGCTGCGTGCGGCTTGGGTGCAGTGGTTAAAAATTTGGCTGCGCGATTGCATCACCGTCAGACAGAACACCGAGTCAAATTCTAAGATCAGTCGGCTTTTGAATAATTCACGGATTTGCTCGACCGAGAAGGGTTTGGATTCAAAGTCCGACGTGCCTACGGCGGCTTGGCGGCGATAAAAATTACGAGTAGCGACGGGGTCGCGGTGATCAATAAATTGGCTATCGCTGCCTTGAATCGTGATCGGCAAGATGACGATTTGATGCTGGTCTAAAAATTCGCGCGGTAAATCGCAGCAAGAGTCTGTGACTAAGCCTACTCGCATGGTGTTCTCCAAGAGGGGGTTTCACCGTCTAATGCGGTGTTGTGCTGGGTAAAACGTGCTGTGTCGGGGGCGGAAGCTGACATATTAGAAAATGCCAATGTAATTTAACATCCATTTTTAACCGTGATTAATAGGGAAAACACTGATTTAGTAATTTTTTGGTCAGTATTAAGTAATTTTGCGCGGAAAATAAAGCGATAAACGCCGTCGATGTGAAGGGAGCGTGTGCTGAAAGAATGAAGTGATTCAGTTTAATTGTGGGGTATTGTGATGCAGCCTATGACTGTCAGTCCTAAGCGGTAAATACTCCGCATTCGTGGGTTTTTTATATTTAATCGTTTTGATGATTGCGCCATTGGCGCCGGTAGCGTTCTGGCGATAGGCCAGTGTGTTGGCGAAACATCGCAATAAAAGCCGAAGGATGGCTGTAGCCTAATTGCCACGCAATATCTTGAATCGCGTGGTGTTCTTTGAGCGCTGCTTGGGCGCGTAACAGCCGTAGGCGATTACGCCACTGAATAAAGCTCAGCCCAAGCTCGCGTTGAAATTGCCGAGCCAGCGTGCGCTCGGTGCTATGCACGTGTTGCGCCCACTGCGCTAGCGTGGTGGTGTCGCCGGGCTGGGCGAGTAAAGCATCGAGAATCGGGCGCAGTTGTCTGTGCGTGGTTTCCGGTAAATAGCTGGTGTGTTGATCGGCACTGATCAGTCGTTCGAGCAACAAGGTGGCTTGTGCTTGCTCGTTGGCCGCGGTGGTACTGCTCACTTGGCGTGCGGCATAGTCATCAAATAGCGCCCGAATTAGCGGGGTTTGTCTAATTAAGCAGGCGGTTTTTGGTAGATGCTGCGCCCATTCATCGCCAAGATACGCTGAGGTATAACTAAGCGCTTGGCGTATATAGGCGGTATGCGGCATTTGGGCCGGCACCCAGACTAAAAAATCCGCCGGAGCGATTAAATGCTGCTCGTTGGGTGGCAAGCCCAGCGTGATTTCGATCAGTCCCAAATTGATGCGATTAATTTGTCCCCAAGGATGGCGATGCAGTGCGTAGCCAGTGTGGGCATCGACGGCTTCGTGGCGCAGCTGCAATAGTTTGGGAGCTTCAAGTGCTAGATCGCTAGGGTTATACGGCGGCGAAGGCGGTGGATCTGGCGGCATAAATGGTCCGAAATACACGATACGTTTGTCGGGTTTGCATTATAGCCATTGAATCGGACGGGATTACACTGCGTGCTCAATACCACACGGGTGAATCGGCGCTGCTGTGGCGTATTGTGGTTTGCATGAGGTGAGGATGAACTGGTTTTTTCCATTGGTGGCGGTGGCGATTTGGGCGGGTAATACCGTGGTCTCTAAAGCTGCAGCAGGCGTGATTGATCCGGCGGCGATTTCGTTTTATCGCTGGTTAATCGCTGGGCTGATTTTAACGCCGATCATGGCGCCCAAACTTTGGCGGCAACGGCTGGCGATCGGGCCCTATTGGCCCAAGTTTGCGGTATTAGCTTTGCTCGGCATGGTGTTGTATCAATGCTTGGCGTATTTTGCGGCACACAGTACCACCGCGACCAATATGGGCGTGATTTGTGCTTTGATCCCCTTATTGGGTTTGTTGCTCAACTGGGCGTTTTTTCGCTTTAGGCCCAATGGCAGGGCGATGATTGGCGTGGGTTTCTCCTTGCTTGGTGTTTTATATCTACTCGGCCAAGGCCAGCCCAGTCGTTTATTGGCCGGAGGGATTAACCATGGTGATGGCTTGATGTTGATCGGTGCGCTGGCGTATGCGCTATATGGCATTTTATTAAAGCGCTGGGCTTTGCCGTTTTCGCCGTGGTTGAATTTATATTTGCAGATTGGATTTGGCGTGCTGTTTTTGATTCCAGTGGCGCTGAGCGCGCAGAGCTTGGCGATTGCGCCGGCGGCGATCAGCATGGTGTTATTTGCAGGGATTGCCTCGTCGATTGTGGCGGCGTATTGCTGGATGCAGGGTATTGGGCGAATGGGCAGCGAAAAAACGGCGATTTTTATGAATCTACTGCCCTTATTGACTGCCTTGATTGCGGTACTGGTCTTGGGCGAAACCTTGCATGTTTATCATTACCTGGGTGGTGGATTGATTTTATTTGGGGTGTTTTTAGTGCAATTTCGTCAGTCCTGCGTGGAGAGCTAAAATAATTACTTTTGCTGACGGCATGCTGTGATTTTTTATCGCGCAAAGGGGATGGTTTTGTAGGAAAGTACTGCGAAGTTTTATGATTGCTCGTTATATAATGCTTTGCAGCGCATGGGCGCAGTAGTTGAGATTGAATACAAAGGAATGACGTGTTGCGAAAATTATTAGCGGCCATGGTTTCAATGGTAATGGCGACAGTGGTATGGGCTGAAGATGCCCCTTTGCCATTTGATGATCCTGCTGCTGCAGTGCCGATTGTGCGTAAAGCGCCGGTCAAAAAAGAAGTCGCGACGCCAGCCAAGGTTAGCCAGCAAACAGCGAGCCCAGCTCGCTATAGCAAAAAGCCATCCAGTCGCAGTAAAGCGGTGAAAAAATCAACACGTTCCTCTGCCAAATCAGTTCAAGTCAAATCGAGCAAAAAATCTGCGCTTAAAAGTAGTAAAACCAGTCAGCGTAAAGCCACACCATCTAAAGCCAAAAAGGCCAGCGCTAAAGCCAAACCCGCTCGCAGTAAAATCAAGAAAAAATAAACCGCATCGATAAGTACTCGGCGTGAATACGCCGAGGCTGGCAATCAGTGATATCTGCTGGGCGCGACGTGGCTGGCTGTTGCGTCGCGATTGTGTTGCGTCGCGATCGTTAGCTGGAGCTGCAACGCCGTTAGATCATTGGCGCGTTACAGTTCTTGGGCGCACTGATGCAGCAGTTGATCTAAGGCCGGGTGATTGATTTTTTTGGGCGCGTAGATCGCGTAGTAATCGGCATACTGTCCATCAAGATGCCCTAGGCTTTGCAACTGCTCGCTAGGTATTGCCTCAGGCATAATAATAGGCGAAGGGTAGAGGCCAATACCTGCAATACCAAACGCTTGCATCAAAGCGCTATCGGCAAATTCTCCGACAATATCGGGCACGATTTGCTGTGCCGAAAACCAGATATCCAATTGAATTCTCAGCGTGCTATCGCGAGTCGGTAGCAGCATCGGCGCACCATTGAGGCAGGCTGGGAAATCTTCTCCATAACGTGCTGCAAGCGCTGGGCTGGCTAAAATCATCACTGGGCATTGCGCCAGTCGTTGGCTTTCGAGGCGAAGTGCGCCGTGCGCTGCAGGGCGATCTGCTAGCACGACATCCAGCTGGTGCAGCGCCAGCTTGGCCATCAGCTCATCGGGCGAGCCTTCAGTACAGCACAGCCGCGTATGGTCATTGTGCGTCTTGGCCAAGAGTTGCTGGGCAACGGTTTTGGGTAGCGCATCGGCCACCCCAATATTAAAGCGCTGCCGGGGCGTGCTGTCGCTGGCCAAGGTTTGCTGCATTTGCTCGCCGAGCATAAAAATCTGATCAGCAAACGGCAGCGCACTACGTCCTGCCTCAGTTAATTCCAATTGCCGACCGACTTGGGTAAATAGCGATTTACCCATTTGCGCTTCAAGGCGCGCCAATTGGCTGCTAATGGTTTGCGGCGTCATCTCAAGTTTACGCGCAGCGGCACTGATACTGCCTTCTTGGCTCACCACCCAAAAATAATACAAATGCCGGTAATTGATTAAATCATGCATACGCGAGTGTCGGAAAAAACTGATGATGCCGCAATGTAAGCCTGATGTTGGATTCTGTAAAGTCAGTTTAAAATTACAGCATCATAAATCGATACGAGAGAAAGCCATGTTGACTGGATTGGGCATCGTGACCGTTGTCTTGCTGGCGACCTTGTTTTGGTATTACGTGATCTACAACCCAGCAGCGCAAACCGATTGGGAGCGCTTGCCAACATTGGCGCAATATCGGCAACAGCATCCGCAATGCGTGCGCGGCGAACAAACACTTTGTTGCCATTGCGGCTCGACTGAGCATTTGGATTTGGGCTTATTGCAATACACCGATTGGCGGCGGCAGATGATGTGCCGGCAATGTAAAAATCGCTTATGGCGGGAATCAGATTGATGCGTATTTTGTTATTTTTGATTAGCCTGGTTTTGATCTATTTTTTGGGGTTCTTGTATTCATTGGGTGCTCACTTGCCGTGGTTACGAAACAAGGTGCATTACCTATTAGATAAAAATAGTTATCGGCGCTGTTATTCAGAGTGGGTCAATGGCGAGCGTATTGGCTGCTTTCAGTGTGGTGGCACCGAGCAAATTGATTTAGATCGGTGGCAATCGACTGGTCGTCGTCATCGTATTGGCTGCGCACGCTGTAAAACGTTGTTATGGCGGCAGTAGGATTCAATCAATAGCTGAAAGTCACTGATTCAGGTGGTCTTTGAGTGGGGATTTGCGACTTAGTTCGATTTATTTTACGGGTAATTGTATCGAGAAAAGTTGAGGGTTAATCAGTTATGCTCTGATTTTGTCGATAGAAAATATACGTTAAGGTGAATGCACTACCTCATTCACAGCAGCTAGCGCACAGTATCATCGTGAAGTGATTTACATGGCTGTCGCGTGATCAGGCGGTCCGATGGGGTAGATATTAAGTTTGGACTAACCAGCAGGAGATCGAGCAATGCGACCACTTATTTTGACTCACAAGCTTTCGATTGATGACACCATGCACAGCTATATTTTGCATCGTTTACGCCTCGCACTAGATCGAACCTTAAGCCGGATTGGCGCAATTACTGTGCGCTTAAGCGATGAAAATGGCCCTAAAGGGGGCGATGATAAGTCGGTACAAGTGAAACTCATCTTGCCAGGCCATGAATCGGTGATTGTTCACGAGCGCGGCAGTGATTTACGCGCGGTGGTCGATAAAGCCATTCATCGTGCAGCACAAACCCTGCAGCGCTTAAACGCCAAACGACAAAAAATAACCCGCAGCGTGGCGAGTCGAAAATTACTCGCGACTGAAATGCAATATGCCGAAGAGGCCAACCATATGCTGGCAACGCCATCCTAAAGCAATCCAGACGCGAGTCGCGAGAAGTGAGCTGACTTCTCGCGTAGCAAAATGGCTTGATTTATTTCGCCACGATAAAGATTAAATTCACCTGAATGCAGGTGGGCTTGCACAATAAAGGAAGATCAATGAGTTTTAGTTTAATGTTGATGGCCGTATTCATTGCAGCTGTAACGGTTTACTATTTTGCCCGTACCGCCAAGCGCAAGGAACCAATTCCGATTCGGATTGGTCTAAGCGCCAAACAACACAGGAGATAATGGATGAAAAGAACGCTATTACTGATTGGCACCAATATTGCCATCATGGTGGTCTTAGGTATTTTTGTAAATATTTTTGGTTTAAATCGCTTTATGAGCGCCAACGGCTTGAATTTGCCGATGTTGCTGATGTTTGCTGCGGTAATGGGCTTTGGTGGGGCGTTTATTTCGCTAGCCATGTCCAAAACCATGGCCAAATGGAGTACCGGCGCCCAAGTCATCGCCCAGCCGCGTAATGCCGACGAGCAATGGCTGTTTGATACCGTCGCCAAGTTGGCGCAACGCGCCCAGATCGCCATGCCTGAAGTGGCGATTTATGAAGGCGAACCGAATGCCTTTGCCACCGGCCCGAGTAAAAATAATTCGCTCGTTGCCGTGTCAACGGGCTTGCTCTACAGCATGACGCATCGTGAAATCGAAGCGGTATTGGCGCACGAAGTAGCGCACGTGAAAAACGGCGATATGGTGACGCTGACCTTGATCCAAGGCGTGGTCAATACCTTCGTATTTTTCTTGGCGCGCGTGGTCGGCTATCTGGTTGACTCGTTCTTAAAGCGCGACAACGAAGAATCATCTGGTCCGGGCATGGGGTATTACATTACCGTGGTGGTGTGCGATATCGTATTTGGTATTTTGGCCAGCGTAATCGTGATGTATTTCTCGCGCCAACGCGAGTTTCGTGCTGACGCGGGTGCTGCCCAATTATTGGGTGAATCAGCGCCAATGGTCGATGCCTTGCGCCGCTTAGGTGGCATGGAGCCCAATGCTTTACCAAGCACGATGGCCTCATCGGGGATTGCCGATAAAGCCGGATGGTCTGCGATGTTTAGCTCGCACCCGCCGATGGAAGATCGCATTGCCGCCTTGCAAGCCCTGCGCTAATGGGTATTTTAATGTAGGCCATATCAAATATGAGCTACAGAGCAATACATCAAAACGCCGACTAGAAGTCGGCGTTTTTTATTGTTTTTTATTCGCGCAATGTGGATGATTTGTATCGTTGCTGCGGGGCTGGTGCTGCTTAGTTTTAGTGTGGCAGTTTTTTAAATTCAGCGTATTTTTGATGCTACTGGCAGATCATCTTCGCTAGTGGCTGGCAAATTAATTGATCGACTTGGTATTAAAATACGGTTTTCGGTTTGCCCGTCTTGCCCCCCACCCGTAGAATTGCGGGTAATTCATTTTTTACGTCGCAGCATTGGTGCGGCGTTGGTTTTTTTCGGAGCTGCCTGTGTCTTTATTACCTTTATTAAATTCTCGCTTTGCGGCGGCCTTGGTTGCGGTCGGTGCGCCTGATGCACAGCCCTTGGTGCAAGCCGCCAGCCGACCTGAGTTTGGCGATTATCAAATGAACGGGGTGATGGGCGCAGCCAAAGTGCTCAAGCTTAATCCACGTGAGTTAGCGCAAAAAATCATCGATGCGGTGGATTTGGCGGGCATCGCCAGCTCGCTGGAAATCGCCGGCCCAGGATTTATTAATATCAAACTGGATAATGCGTTTTTGGCCGATCGCGTAGCAACGGCGCTGCAAGACGAACATCTTGGCGTTGAGCAAAGCGCAGCACAGCACGTGATGGTTGAATATTCTTCGGTGAATTTGGCCAAAGAAATGCACGTGGGCCATTTGCGCTCGACGATTATTGGTGACGCTTTGGCGCGTGTGCAAGCCTATGTGGGCATGAATGTGACGCGGCAAAATCACGTTGGCGACTGGGGCACTCAGTTTGGTATGTTGGTGGCGTTTTTGATCGAGCAGCAGCAAGAAGGCAATGCCGATATCGCGCTAAAAGATTTAGAGGGCTTTTATCGCCGCGCAAAAGCGCGTTTTGATGAAGACGAAGCCTTTGCTAACACCGCGCGCGATTATGTGGTGAAACTGCAAGGCGGCGACGCTGAGGTGAATGCTTTGTGGAAACGTTTCGTTGAAGTTTCCTTGTCGCATTGCAACGCGGTTTACCAAAAACTCAATGTGTTGCTCGATGATGGCGATGTGCGCGGCGAGAGTTTTTATAACGCTGATTTGCCGATTATCGT
Source organism: Deefgea piscis (assembly GCF_019665785.1). Taxonomy (NCBI): domain Bacteria; kingdom Pseudomonadati; phylum Pseudomonadota; class Betaproteobacteria; order Neisseriales; family Chitinibacteraceae; genus Deefgea; species Deefgea piscis. Next base: position 3,227,414 of record NZ_CP081149.1, on the reverse strand, counting down.
CGATGAATTGCGTCAGCAAGGCTTGCTGGTGGAGAGCGAAGGCGCGCAAGTGGTGTTTTTGGATGAGTTCAAAAACAAAGACGGCGAGCCGCAAGCAAGTATTATTCAAAAGAAAGACGGTGGGTTTTTATATTCAACCACCGATTTGGGCGCTATCCGTTTCCGGGTTCGTGAGCTAAAAATTGATCGTTGCTTGTATGTGGTCGATGCGCGCCAAGCGCTGCATTTCCAGCAATTGTTTACCATCGCCAAAAAAGCGCACTTTGCGCCAGAAAGCGTATCGCTGGAACATATCGCTTTCGGCACGATGATGGGCGAAGACGGCAAACCGTTTAAAACCCGCTCGGGCGACGTGGTGAAATTAGTCGATTTGCTCGATGAAGCGCAGCAACGTGCATTTGATCTGGTGTCGGAAAAAAATCCAAGCTTGGATGAAGCTACGCGTCGCGAGATCGCCAATGCCGTTGGTATCGGTGCTTTGAAATACGCCGACCTGTCGAAAAGCCGCACTACGGATTACATCTTTAACTGGAACTCGATGTTGAGTTTCGAGGGCAATACCGCGCCGTATCTGCAATATGCGTATACCCGTGTGAAGAGTATTTTCCGTAAAGTTGAAGCCTACGATCAAGACGCAGCGATTGTGTTGACCGAGCCCGCTGAGCACGCCTTGGCGCTGGAATTAGCGCGCTTTAGCGATGTAGTGCATGCGGTTGCTAAAGACAGCCAGCCGCATTTACTGTGCGCGTATTTGTATAGCGTGGCGACGATGTTCTCGCGCTTTTATGAAAACTGCCCAGTCAATCAAGATGGCGTGACTAATGCATCGCGGTTAAAAGTGTGTGATTTAACCGCCAAGGTGTTGGCAACGGGTTTGGATTTACTGGGGATTAAAGTATTGGAAACCATGTAATTGCATTGCCATGATAATGCAACAAATTGCGACTTAAATTGCATTAAACTTACAATTGTTAGTGTAATTTGAGAAAATACCTCAAAGCGGCCTTAGGCCGCTTTTTTATTGTTAAACCTTGGCGTGGTGATCAGCATGAATTTAAAAGATGCCGTGGTATTACAACGCATTACTGCCTTAAGTTATCGCGGAGCGATCAGTGGGCAGTTTGCTGGCATGGTTGCGGCGACTGCTTTACTCGCTTTGCATTTTGATACGCATTCGCGTGGTTTTTTACTGCTGTGGTGGCTCTGCGTTTGTGTGTTTGCACTGTATCGATTATCGGTGTTTCGCCGCTATCGGCAGCATGCGGCGCAGTGCGATGATACATATTGGCAAAAGCTTCATTTGCAGGGCGTGACGATGACCAGCGTGCTATGGGCGATCGGTGGCACGTATTTAATGCTATCTAGCCCGATTGTGCTGTCGGTGTTAACGGCATTGATTTTTTCTGGCCTTACTGTTGGCTCGATGCCCGTCCTATCGCCCATGCTCAATGCCATGCGGATTTATGCGTTTTTTATGACGCTGCCGATTTGGCTCAATGCGCTATTTGATCCAACGTCGATGAATATGACGTTAGGGATTATGTTTGTGTTTTTGTTTATTACTTTGCTTAAAAGCGCGGCCAATTACCGCGATACCATTGTTGAAAGTTTAGAGCTGGAATTAGCGCAAACGCGGTTAGCTGAAGATTTGGCGGTAGCGCGTAATCAAGCTGAGCAAGCTAATCGTGCCAAGACTGAATTTATCGCCAATGTTAGCCATGAAATTCGCACACCGATGAATGGTATTGTTGGTATGGCGCATTTATTGGCGCAAACCCCGTTAACGCCGTTGCAGCAAGAAAAAGTTGATGTCATTAATCAGTCGGCCGATTTGCTGCTGGCGCTGGTCAATGACGTGCTGGATTTATCCAAAATTGAAGCCAATCGTTTAGATATTGTGGCGCAAACCGTGCATGTACCGCAGGTACTCGCTGAGATTGAGCAGATGTTTTGCCTGCGCGCTCAAAACCAAGGTTTACGGTGGCGATTGGATTATCAAGGCGACGCCGATTTAACGCTATTGGGCGATGCGCTGCGCTTGCGGCAGGTTTTGGTCAATTTATTGGGTAATGCGCTGAAGTTTACCGAGCAAGGTGAAGTCACTTTGCAAGTGCGTACCCACAGCGAGGCGAGCCATTGCCGGATTGAAATTGCCGTGATGGATAGTGGCATTGGCATTCCCGCCGAGCAACTGCCGTTTATTTTTGACGCCTTTGTTCAAGCCGATGGCTCGTCAACGCGGGCTTATGGCGGTACGGGTTTGGGCTTAACCATTGCTCGGCGTTTAGTGCGTGGCATGGGCGGCGAATTGGTGGCCCGCGGCAATGCTAAAGGTGGCACAACGTTTCAGTTTGATTTGCTATGGCCTTATGCGCCAGCTAGTGAAGTCGTGATTGAGAAACCACCGCTGCTCGAAGCCATTCGTCCACTGCAGGTGCTATTGGCCGAAGATAATCCAACCAATCGTTTGGTGGCCACGCGCTTATTAGAAAAACAAGGCCATACCGTGATCAGCGCTGAAAACGGTCAATGGGTGCTGGAGATTTTGGCGCGCCAAGCGGTGGATGTGGTGTTGATGGATATGCAAATGCCCGAGATGGATGGGCTTGAAGCCACACGGCGCATTCGTCAGCAAGAATTAACCGTGTCTCAGCCCCGGTTGCCGATTATTGCTTTAACGGCCAATGCGATGGCAGAAGATCGTCTGCGCTGTATTGAGGCTGGGATGGATGATTTTTTGGCAAAACCACTGAAGCCCGAATTGCTAGATCAAGCTTTGCGTGAATGGGTGGTGTCGCTGAAACCGGCGCTGATTTAGGATTAAAAATAAGCTTTAAGCTGCAGCGCAACAAAGCCTTCGACTTGAAACGTTTTAACCGTGGGAACAACAAATAGGTTCACCCCAAAATGGTAAGGCGTTTCCAGTGAAGCCAAAAAGCCGCCAGCTGGGACGATGGGATAGCCTTTTTCGGTATTGTGATAACCGGTTAATAAGCCAGCGGCAGCGCCCAATGATAGATTACCCGCGTCGCTAAATTGCCACTGCAGTGGCGTCCAACCGAGCTGAGCGTAGACCGATGTTTGCCGAATTGAGTTGCGGTAAGCGCCGAGCATCCAATGCCAGCGCCCATTGCTGCGCTCAATCCCTAAGCCGGGATTGCGCTCATTGAGATTATCGTCTATCACCGCTTGCCGATTAAAATGGCGAGTGAGCACCGGCGTTACGATCCAAGTTTTCCACGCTTGCTCGGTATTCATCGCTTGCAAAAAATCGGGGGTACTCTCGCCAAAAGCGCCTGAGTTGAGCTGCTCATCCGCCGCTTGCACCGAAGCGATGCCAGCTAGTGTCATGATGAGTAGGGGTATTGCTAGCTGGCTGATTGTTTTCATATAGTAGAGAGATATACCCTAATCGTGACCAAAAGCGCGTTCGCGAAGTTGTTTGAGTTCATCACGTAATTGCGCCGCTTTTTCAAATTCCAGATTCTGCGCGGCTTTGAGCATATCTTTTTCTAAGCGTTTGAGCTCTTTTGCCAATTGCTTTTGATCCATTTCAGCCACAATTCGCGTTTTTTTCTCTTCCAATCTGGCGGCGACCGCTTCTTCGGCGTTGTAAACCCCGTCGATAATGTCCTTAATGCGTTTGACTACGCCGCGCGGCGTGATGCCGTGTTCGACGTTGTAGGCAATTTGTTTTTCACGGCGGCGCTGCGTTTCACCGATGGCTTTTTCCATCGAATTGGTGATTCGATCGCCGTATAAAATCGCCTTGCCGTTTAGATTTCGCGCCGCGCGGCCGATGGTTTGAATCAAGCTGCGCTCACTACGCAAAAAGCCTTCTTTGTCGGCATCCAAAATCGCCACTAAAGAGACTTCGGGAATATCCAAACCTTCACGCAATAAGTTAATCCCGATCAGCACGTCAAACACGCCAAGACGCAGATCACGCAGGATTTCAACGCGCTCGACGGTATCAATATCCGAGTGTAAATAACGCACTTTAACGCCATGTTCGGATAAATATTCAGTGAGTTGCTCCGACATTTTTTTAGTCAGTGTGGTGACCAAGACGCGCTCGCCAATTGCGGTACGGATGTTGATTTCAGACAGTAAATCATCAACTTGCGTGCCCACTGGGCGCACTTCAATCAGCGGGTCAACCAGTCCGGTTGGCCGCACCAGTTGCTCGACTACTTGCCCTTGATGCTCAGCTTCATACGCCGCTGGCGTGGCAGAAACGAAAATTGTTTGCGGCATTAAGCGCTCAAATTCTTCGAATTTGAGCGGGCGATTGTCGAGCGCCGATGGCATGCGAAAGCCGTAATCGACGAGGTTTTCTTTACGGGAACGATCGCCCTTATACATCGCGCCGATTTGGCCGATCATTACATGGCTTTCGTCTAAGATCATCAAGCTATTTTTGGGTAAATAGTCGAGCAAAGTGGGTGGCGCTGATCCCGCCGGTTTGCCAGAAAAATGCCGTGAATAATTCTCGATGCCTTTGCAAAAACCCATTTCGCCAAGCATTTCTAAATCAAAACGTGTGCGTTGCTCGAGTCGTTGCGCTTCAACCAGTTTGTGTTCTTGGTAATAAAACGCTAAGCGATCACGCAGCTCTTCTTTAATGGTTTCAATTGCCACCAGCACTTTTTCGCGCGGGGTAACGTAATGGCTCGATGGGAAAATCGTGTAACGCCCCATGCGTTGCTTGACGTGGCCAGTGAGCGGGTCAAACAGGCTGATGCGTTCGATTTCATCGTCGAACATCGACACGCGCACTGCCAAATCAGCGCTCTCCGCAGGAAATATATCGATGACATCGCCGCGAACGCGGAAATGCCCACGGGCAAACTCGATCTCATTGCGATCGTACTGCATGGTGGTGAGGCGTTTGATGATGTCGCGCTGGCCGATTTTTTCACCCTCAGATAGATGCAAAATCATTGCGTGATAATCGGATGGATCACCAATCCCGTAAATCGCCGATACGGTGGCGACGATAATACAATCGGGGCGCTCGAGCATCGCCTTAGTGGCGGAAAGCCGCATTTGCTCGATATGTTCGTTAATCGCGCTGTCTTTTTCGATAAACAGATCGCGGCTAGGTACATAGGCTTCGGGCTGATAGTAGTCGTAATACGAGACGAAATATTCGACGGCGTTTTCAGGAAAAAACTCGCGCATCTCTGAATACAACTGTGCGGCGAGGGTTTTATTGGGCGCCATAATAATCGCCGGCCGCCCAGTGCGCGCAATCACGTTCGCCATGGTAAAGGTTTTACCTGAGCCCGTTACGCCGAGTAAAGTTTGATATTTGAGCCCATCGTCCAAGCCTTCGATTAGTTGTTCGATGGCTTTGGGTTGATCCCCTGCAGGCGGGAATGGCTGAAATAACTTATACGGCGAATTGGGGTATTCAACAAACATGGCGAACCTGATATCGAGCAAGACGTTACATTGTGGGCTGATGTGGCTTAGGGCTCAAGTTAGAATCCAAATTTTGCTGGCAATGCTTCATTTTCTGCGCTGACTTGTGCTTTGGCATGCTTGGTTTGGGCTGGCGTTCATCCATTGCGACTTATTGCCTTGTCATTTGTCGGCTGACTCACATTTATTATTTGCTCGATGGCGGTACAATAGCAGTAAGTGAAAGGAGCTCATCATGAAAAAGCGCTTTAAATTTGTGTTGTGTATGGCCAGTCTGTTGATGGCGACTTCGGTATTGGCGGCGGTCAGTCGTGATGATGCCGCTGCGGCGGCGCAGAAAAAAACCAATGGCGCTCGAGTGATGTCGGCAGAGAAGTTTATCGAGGGCGATAAAGCCGTTTGGCGAGTCAAAGTGCTGACTAGTTCCGGTGAAGTGCGAACAGTGTTTGTGGATGAGGCCAGCGGCGCAGTGCATTAATGGCTTGGCCACAGAGCATGCTGTGGTATGGGGAACAAAATCAGCAATCGAAGCGAATCCGCTTCGATTTTTTTTGTAGATTCACTGTCAATTGCAGAGCAAATGTGAGCAAAAAGATAAAAACTGCCACAAGGGCAGGGTAAAAAAAGCGGGTAAAGCTTAGCTTTATTGGTGATTAGATATTGTTAGATGACCGCATTAACGCAGTAATTGGAGTGCCAAACTAGGTAGATTATTGGCCTGAGCCAGCATGGCTGTACCGGCTTGAGTGAGAATTTGTTGTCGAGTTAGGGTGGCCGTTTCTTGGGCATAATCCGTATCGAAGATTCGCGACCGTGCTGCGCTAAGGTTTTCTCCTGAAGTTTGTAGCATCTCTCCTATTGCAGTAAGCCTAGACATGCTGGCTCCAACACGTCCGCGTTCGCCATTAACATATTCAATGGCTTGATCTAAATGCGCAATGACGAGTGTGGCTTGCTTATTCAGATCCAAATCACCCAGACCTAGATTTGTAGCGCTAACGCCACCGATTTGCACAGTGAGTGTTTGATTTCGTTCTGCACCAATTTGCAACGACCATTCTTGTAAACCCGCGCCACCACTAATATCGCTTGGCCATTCAATGGTGAATCCTTTCAGCGGTTGATCGGAAAATTGGGTCCCACGGTCTGTAAGAATATCCTTGGCATTTTGGACTGCTTTATTATCTGCATCAAATCCACCGATCGCGCCCGTATCGTTATTGGTAAGGTTCATTTTGCTAATAAATGTGCCGGCATTGCTGTTAAATGCGGTATTAAATCCCGCAAGATTGGCAAAGGCTCCTGAGCTAGCATTGGTTAATGCTTGGTCTAGCGTACTGCCATTATTTGTACTCAAGTAGACCATAATGTCTTTGACGCCTTCGCCTCCGGCCATTTTGATGCGTTCATGCATAAAGCGCAGTGCAGCATAACCCGCCGAGTAACCCGCACTTGCGCTCACATCGTCGGCATTAAATGCGGTCAGAATACTTGCCAAGCCAGCACCGCCGTTATAGTCATTAACGATGCGCTCGTCTGCGCCGTGAATCAACTCCGCAGCGCCTTCTTTGAACCATTTTGGTAGCGGGACAAAATTCATTGATCGTCCCATTACGGCATGAACCATTTCATGTGCAATGATGCGGTCATTGTAAAACGGCTCTGAGCCGCCATCAGGAAGATTGGGTGGTACAAAATCCGCCATATCGATATTCAGATACTGCTTATCGACTTTGCCTCCCGCACCGCCAACGCCAGATACAGACGCCAGGGTGCCGTTCTTACCGTCGCTGGTTTTGAGATTGACAATTAATTTTGCACCATCGCCAATAATGCCAAATTGATCTTTAATTTTGGTCTCAGCTTCTTCTAACCAGCCTAGGCGAAGTCCATCAATCACTGACCGGATATTGATGTCGCCACCAATGCTGCTAGTGCTTTGCGCAAATATCTTTTTTCCGTTGAATTCACTTTGCTCAGAAATCCGAGTGAGTTCACTTAGCAGTTGATTGGATTCAGCTTGAAGCGCGTCTTTATCTGTCGTGGATAAAGTCCCATTTGCCGCTTGCACTGCAAGCTCACGCAAGCGTTGTAGTGTATCGGTGGCTGTCGTCATTGCGCCATCGGCAACTTGAAGTAAAGAAACGCCATCATTCACATTGCGGTGGGCTTGGCGATCACCACGAATCAGCGACTCCATTCGTGTTCCAATTGCTAAACCTGCTGCATCATCTTTGGCGCTATTGACGCGAAGCCCTGATGAAAGACGTGCCAAAACTTGGGTCATTCCATTGCTGGAGCTCTCCAAGTTTCTTTGCGTATTCAATGACATCAGGTTGCTTGCGATTTGCACATTGCCACCATTACTTTTGATAGTAGTTGTACGTAAGTTTTTATCGACTTAATATATTTAAACTTTAATTGATTTTTTATTGATAATTGTAAGTAATGGCTGGTGATCTTGTTTTGATCTAATTTGGCGAGCAAAAAAATACCCCGCCACAAGGACGGGGTGTTCAACTCTCGTAATCGAATTAGATTAGTTTGATATTAAATTGCACTTTGACGCAATTGCTCAAGAATCGCTGGGTTTTCTAGGGTTGAAGTATCCGCAGTAATTTCTTGGCCTTTGGCGATATCGCGCAACAGACGACGCATGATTTTACCTGAGCGGGTTTTCGGCAGATTGTCGCCGAAACGAATTTCATCCGGTTGCGCGATCTTGCCGATTTCATGCGCTACCCATTCACGCAGCTCTTTGGCGATGCGTTTGGCGTCGTCGCCTTCTGGGCGTTGACCTTTGAGCACCACATACGCCACCACAGCCTCGCCTTTAATATCGTGTGGTTTACCCACCACGGCAGCTTCTGCGACCAATGGATTGGCGGCGAGTGCCGATTCGATTTCCATGGTGCCAAGGCGGTGACCAGAAACATTCAGCACGTCGTCAATGCGGCCCATAATCCAGATGTAGCCGTTTTCGTCGTAATGCGCTGAGTCGCCAGCGAGATACAATTTACCGTTGTAGTCTTCTGGGAAATACGTTTTGGCAAAGCGTTCAGAGTCGCCCCAGATATTACGTACCATCGATGGCCATGGCTTGCTAATCACCAAGAAGCCGCCTTTGCCAGCAGTGACTGGTGCGCCAGATTCATCGACGATATCGGCCATAATGCCTGGAATTGGCAAGGTGCAAGAGCCCGGTTTGATCGCAACTGCGCCTGGCAACGGTGCAATCATATTGCAGCCGGTTTCGGTTTGCCACCAAGTATCAACGATAGGGCAGCGGCCACCACCGATGGTCTCAAAATACCACATCCATGCATCTGGATTGATCGGCTCACCCACCGTGCCCAAGAGGCGCAGTGATGAAAGATCATATTGTTTTGGCAAATCGCCACCGAGTTTGATCAATGAACGAATCGCTGTTGGCGCGGTGTAGAACGTGGTGACTTCGTGTTTTTCAATCATTTGCCAGAAGCGTGATGCATCTGGATAGGTTGGCACGCCTTCAAATACCACTTGTGTTGCGCCAATGCCCAATGGACCGTAGGCGATGTAGCTGTGACCTGTGATCCAGCCCACGTCGGCAGTGCACCAGTAAACGTCAGTTTCTTTGTAATCGAATACCCATTTCATCGTCACTTGCGTGCCGAGCAAGTAGCCTGCTGATGAGTGTTGCACGCCTTTGGGCTTACCCGTTGAGCCTGAGGTATATAGAATAAATAGTGGGTGCTCAGATTCAACCCATTCTGGTTCGCACACGTCGGCTTGGTCTTGAACCAGTTTGTGCCACCAGACATTACGTTCTGCATTCCAATATTCTGGTTTATTGCTAGTGCGTTGGAAAACGATCACTTTTTCGACTGAATCGCAGCCACCTAAGCCCAAGGCTTCGTCGACCATTGATTTGAGTGGTGTTGGTTTGCCGCCACGGATGGATTCATTGGCGGTAATAACGAGTTTAGCCGCAGCATCTTGGATGCGATCACGCAATGCGCCAGCTGAGAATCCGCCGAATACCACTGAGTGAATCGCGCCGATACGCGCGCAAGCTTGCATGGCAATCACGGCTTCAACCGTGTGTGGCATATAGATGACGATGCGATCACCTTTGACCACGCCAAGGCTTTTCAGACCATTGGCAAATTGGCAAACGCGGTGATACAGCTCGCGGTAAGTTACGCGAGTCACTGAGCCATCGTCGGCTTCAAAAATAATCGCGACTTTATTGGCTTTGCTTTCTAAATGGCGATCGAGACAGTTGTACGACACATTAATCAAGCCATCTTCAAACCATTTAAAAAACGGTGGATTGTCTTGATTCAAAATTTGGGTAAAGGGTTTTTTCCAGCTCAGTAGATTGCGGCCTAAATCAGCCCAAAAGCCTTCGTAGTCGGCTGTGGCTTTTTCACACAGCGCGTTGTAGCCTTCCATGCCTGAGACTGTCGCATTGGTGCGAAATTCATCAGAGGGTTGGAATAAACGGTTTTCTTTTAATACTGAATCGATACCACTCATGAGTGAACCCCTTAGCAAAGAAACTGAGTTGGAAATAATCTGAGATCAAATTTATGGGATTACAGTGCTGAAAGCTAATTGTCTTTTTTGATGTGGCAAATCAGTCAGACTGATGTGCTAGGCAATAAGTTGAATTACTTGGTTTTTTCGCCCTTGCTGCTGCGCACAGATTGATATCAACAGCGCGTAATGTGAGTCAATTGGCGTTGGCTTTGAGTTTTAAGAAAATTAACGCGGCAATCACTGCGTCGTTGAGCGGATTGTGGCGCGGTAGTGGAGGGATCTCTAATTCGGTGAGCATGGTCTCTAAGCTCAAATCCACATCAGGCCGATAAGCGCTGACTTTTTTGTCGTAATACAAGCCCGATACTTCAATGCCTTGATTCGGTAGCGATATGCCCAACCATGGCTTGAGCTGCCGATTTATCACCGCTAAATCAAATTCAAGGTAATAACCCACAATGGGTCGGCTGCCGATGAAATACAGCAATTGGCTCAGCGCTTCGTGGAGTATTAAACCTTGAGCGACGTCTTGCTGGCGTAGGCCATGAATCGGAATCGTTTTGGGATCAATCGCGCCGCTGGGTTTGACGAGCCATTGCCGGCTGCTGGATCTTAAAATGCTATTGCCACGAATAATCACGGCGGCAATGGATAAGATTTCTGCCTGTTTTGGATTGAGACTGGTGGTTTCGCAATCAATACTGACCCATTCATTGTGTGGCGGTTTGGCAAATAAAAACTCAAACTGTGGATCGCGTAAACGGCGCTTGGCTTGCCAGCGTTGGAATATTTGGATCATAGCGTGTTCAATTTAAATTGATGGGCAATGGTCTGTTTAAAGCGTTTCACCACGGTGAGGGTGTCTTTAAGTAAGTCGCGCTCAAGCGTAGTGAGCTGGGCTAGCTCAATGCCGTAGTCGAGTAATTTACCTTGCTGGGCTTTGATTAAGCCGTATTTCAATTGCAGGCTTTGCAGGTAGGCCAGTGACTCTCGGATGTCGCTAGCTAGTGTTGGCGAGAGGATTTCTTTTTGTTTGAGTATTTCAATTCTGCGGTAGGTATTGCGCTCTGAGAGCTTCGCCTTCAAGGCCAAGCTGCGTATACCGTGCACTAAAGTAAAGATGCCGCCCTTTTTTAAATCGAGTAAACCGCCTTTGCTGCGCAATTGGGAGAAAAACCCCAGCGGCGTATCAAATTGTTCGATTGGCAAAGCAAAGTGCGCCAGTAAGCTGTCGTTTTCGACTAGCCCTTGATAAAAATAATCGCGCAGCCGAGCAAACAGCGCTTTATTGCCATACACCGGATAGGCATCAAGCCAAATCGCCAGATGCAGCATGTTTTCACGATGCGTTTGCACCTGCCATTCATCCAGCAAAATTCTAAATTCGCTTTCACTGCGCCGCCAATACGGATTGTTGACCATGATTTGCCCAGGGCAGGGCGGGTAGCCAAAGCGAATCAGCGCTTGATTAAATGCCGCGCAGATGGCAGCTAAATCGGGGTGTTCAAAGCCATCGGCGATAATCAAGGCATTGTCTTGATCGTTAGCCAAAATTTGTTCGCCGCGCCCTTCTGAGCCCAAGCACAGCAAACAGACATTGGCGCTGATCTCAGCTGGTGCGAGTAGTTGCCAAGTTTTGGCGAGTAATTTGCGGTGTAGCTCACGCATGGTATCGGCAATCAGCGTGACTTTAACGCCTTGGCGTTGTTGCTGCCGTATCAGCTTATCGACGTGTGACCAAGCTTGTGCCAATTCATCAATCGACACCGCGCGCTCGATTTGACTTTGAATTAAGTGTGAATGCTGCGTGAGAAAAGCCAGCAAATCGACTTGCTCTAAAATCCCGAGTGTTCCATCGGCGCTGCGCACAATCACCCGACTAATGGTGTGCTTGGTCATTAACAGCATGGCAGCATGGATCGGTTCGTCGTCGGCCACGCTATGCAAACGATAGTGGGCATAGTTGGCAATTGCGGTACTGCGCGCGGGTAATTCGCTCATCACAAAGTCGCGTAAATCACGTTGGGTAAAGATGCCAATGTGTTCGCCATTTTTAATCAGCACTGCCGTGCAGTGCTTGCTTTGCATGCGCTGGGCTGCGTCAAGAATGCTGGCATCGGCGCTCAGCCATTGGACTGGATGAAGATAAGCGGCTTTGATTGGGGCCAGTAGTAAGGTTTGTAATTCATTTTCTTCTGGAGTTTGATGCGCTAAGGACGTCATCCGTACTGCAATATCCTGATAAAAATAGGCGCCAAACTGTGGGTTGCTACGGATGAGCTCTAAAATTAATTCGCGTGGAATGCTAAATACAATGCTGTCGTCAATCGCGACCCATTGCTGTTGGGCGGTTTCATTGAGTACCGCCTTGCTATTGATGGTGTCGTGTTCGCTATAAACGGTGAGTACTTCGCCGTTTTCTTCTTCAGCAATCAAGCCTTTACTTAGAATGAGAAGCGCATGATGGGGTACGCCAGCCGCAATGACGGTGTGACCGCTGGCAAAGTATTGAATATCGAGCGCGTTTTCAAAGCGTTCGCGTTCACTGGGCTTGAGGCTGCGATAAGGTGGAGCAGAAAACTCAAATAGCGTCGACATAATGTACCTTGCATCAAAAACGCCCTACATCGCTAAGCGTGTAGGGCGTGTTGCGATGTATCTACTCTTAATGCTTGTCAGTTGCGCCTTCTGCGCCAATACCTGTCATAGAGCGGATAAATTGTGGCAAGAATTTAGCTTTTTCTTCCGCCGCTTGCTTGCTGGTATCGAGTACCGAAACCAACCAAATCACAATGAAGGCTAGTGTCATTGAGAAGATTGTTGGGTTTTTGTACGGGAACCATTCGCTGCCTTTGTCGTGACCGAGTACTTCAACCCAAACCGATGGGCCAAGGATAATCAGTGCTAGCGCGGTGATTAAGCCAACAAAACCACCCACCACTGCGCCACGGGTTGTCAAACCTTTCCAGAACATCGACAAGAACAGCACAGGGAAGTTGGCCGATGCCGCAATCGAGAACGCTAGACCAACCATGAAAGCGATGTTTTGCTTTTCAAAGGCAATCCCTAAGAACATCGCCAATACGCCAAGCGCGATGGTGGTGATTTTTGAAACGCGAATCTCATCAGCTTCATTGGCTTTGCCTTTCTTGATGACCGAGGCGTAAATATCATGCGATACCGCTGATGCACCCGACAAGGTCAAACCGGCGACCACTGCCAGAATGGTTGCAAACGCCACCGCTGAAATAAAGCCAAGGAAGTAATCTCCACCGACTGCGTCAGACAAGTGAATCGCCGCCATATTCGAGCCGCCAATCAATGCGCCAGAGACTTCTTTAAATTTCATCCCCGCTTCGCCTGACAACAGCACAATCGCACCAAAGCCAATGATGAAGGTCAAAATGTAGAAGTAACCGATAAAGCCTGTCGCATAAAACACTGATTTACGGGCTTCTTTGGCGTTCGATACTGTAAAGAAACGCATCAAGATGTGTGGCAAACCGGCAGTACCAAACATCAAAGCCATACCAAGTGAAATCGCATCGATAGGATTCGATACCAAGCCACCTGGCGCCATGATATTGGCTTTAGCAGCAGCAACCGCAGCTTTTGAAGCCGCAGCAGCACTAGCAACAGCCGCAGAGGCGTTCGGGGCATTGCTAGAAACGGCCGCCGCCGCTGCTTCTGCAGCCACATTGGCTTTGAGAGCCAAGGCTTCAGCGCCAGCGTGTTTTACGGCAACAGCTTGTTGGAATAGCGTTTCAAAGCTAAAGCCAACGTGTTTCATCACCATAAAGGCCATAAATGATGCGCCTGACAGCAACAAGATGGCTTTAATGATTTGCACCCAAGTGGTGGCTAACATGCCGCCAAAGGTGACATACATAATCATCAAAATACCGACCAAGATGACGGCGTAGGTGTAATCCATGCCAAATAGCACTTGAATCAATTTACCTGCGCCAACCATTTGCGCGATCAAATACAGTGCCACCACAACTAAAGTGCCGGTTGCGGCAAAAATACGCACTGGTATTTGCGATAAGCGATACGAAGCCACGTCAGCAAAAGTGTATTTACCCAAGTTACGTAAACGCTCGGCAATCAGGAAGGTAATCAAAGGCCAGCCGACCAAAAAGCCGATCGAGTAAATCAAGCCATCGTAACCAACACCAAACACCATTGCGGAAATACCGAGGAACGATGCAGCTGACATATAGTCACCTGCAATCGCCAAGCCATTTTGAAAACCGCTAATCCCGCCGCCCGCAGCGTAAAAGTCTTTCGCTGATTTGGTGCGACGAGCTGCCCAGTAGGTAATACCCAGCGTAAAGGCAACGAAAATCAAGAACATCACAATCGCAGGGATATTGAGGTCGTGACGTTTTTCGACTGCGCCGTCAATACTGCCAGCAGCCCAAGTCGGGAGGCTGCTGGCGAGCATCAAGCTGGCGAGAGACAAGCGTTGCAAAGTAGATTTGATCATTTTTTCGCGTCCTCAACGACTTCACGGGTCAATTGGTCGAATTCTGTATTGGCTCGACGTACATAAATGCCGGTAATCACAAACACTGACAAAATAATCATGATGCCAATTGGGATGCCAATCGTGGTGACGCCACCAGATAGTGATTGCCCTAGGGTTGCGGGTGAGAATGCAATCACCAAAATAAAGCCGTAATAAATCACCAGCATTACAAAAGAGAGTAACCAAGAGAGTCCGGATTTTTTCCGTACCAACTCTTGAAATTTGGGGTTCTGCTGAATGCGTTCAATCGTATGATCTTGCATGCGTTGCCTCCTCGGATAAATCAATCGTCAAACCCAGATGGGTGTTGTGCCGCTAATTTATGTGAGAGTGGCTAATTTAAGCTAATTGCATTTTTTGATGCTCTAAATCAGTTCGACTTATGTTGCATTGCGCATACCTTACTGGAGTTTGTGTAATTGCTGATTTTAAAACTACATAGCCGGTGTAATTAGTTCACAAAAAGGCAAGGAGTAGGTGATAATCGGTGAATGGAAATCTATCAACTTCGCACATTTGTTACCGTGGCGCAGCAGGGGCACCTCACGCAAGCCGCTGAATTGCTGCATTTATCCCAGCCGGCAGTGACGGCGCAGATTAAGGCGCTGGAGGAAGAGTTTGGCGTTGCCTTGTTTGAGCGCTACCCCGGCGGAGTGCAACTGACTGAGGCCGGGAAATTAATCCTGCCCGATGCACAGCAGATCTTGGCGCAAGCCCGCAGCCTGCTCTATCGAGCTAAAGCGTTGCAAAATGAACCCAAAGGTAAAGTCAGAATTGGTACGATAGGGGTGCCAGGGCGTTTAAAACTCGGCCCTTGGTTAGCGCAATTGCGAGAAAGTTATCCTTTATTGACTGTACAGACCACGCATGGGATTTCGGTTGGCGTCTTAAATGAAGTTCGCAAAAAAATGCTCGATGCTGGGTTTTATTTAGGTCGAAATCCGTACCAAAATGTCAACACTGTGCCATTGAGCGAGATTGGTTTTTGCGTGGCATTGCCGCCGACCATGGCGTATTTGCAAGATGCGGATTGGAAAACCTTGGGTTCGGCTTTGTGGTTGGGTCTATCGCAATTCACTAGCTTGGCCGATATTTCGCAAGAGCTGTGGCGCAGTCAAAATATTGCCCCTAAATTAGTCGGTGAATTTGATGAAGAGGCAACGCTGCTCGAATTGATTAAGTCGGGTGTTGGCATTGCGATTTTGGCTGAGCGCACTGCACATCGCTATGCTGCGGATGGCTCGATTGTGTTGTGGCGTAATGGTGAGGTGGCGACCAGGGCTTTATTGCAGTTTATCTACTCGAGCGATCGAGAAAAAGATCCGATGATCGACATGCTGATTAAAGCTTTGCGCACCACATGGCAGGAAGAATCGGCGTCTTTTATTCAATAATAGGTATTGAGCTAGGGCCTAATTAGGTCTTAGCTTTCGGGTATATACCTTCTATTTTTGCGCTGCGTAGGCGAGTTAGTCGTGAGTTTTTCGCTATTTTATTGAGGCGCGAAAAAACAAAAACCCCGCTGAGGTAGCGGGGTTCTCGAGTATGGCGTCACTGCCCTGAATTACTTCAGTTTAGTTTCTTTGTAGATCACATGTTTACGAACAACAGGATCGAACTTCTTGATTTCCATTTTTTCTGGCATGGTACGTTTGTTCTTGGTCGTGGTGTAGAAATGACCAGTACCAGCAGAAGATTCTAGCTTGATTTTATCACGCATGATTTATAGTCCTTAGCTTACAGTTCGCCGCGCGCGCGCAGATCTGCCAAAACCACATCGATGCCGTTCTTATCGATGGTGCGCAGAGCTGCGGTCGAAACGCGCAAGCGGATAAAGCAGTTTTCGCTCTCAACCCAAAACCGGCGGGATTGCAGGTTAGGTAGGAAGCGGCGTTTAGTTCTGTTATTGGCGTGGGAAACGTTATTCCCTGTCATTGGGCCTTTGCCCGTGACTACACATACTCGTGCCATGATTCTGTCCTGACGTTCGGAACTGGAAAAGTCCACGTTTATATCACAAAGTGAAGATTCGATTCAAGTCCATTAATGAAAAAACTCCAGACTTTAGTCGCTGAAGTGACTGATTTACAACATAATGCATCGCGAAAATGCTCAGGCGACATTATTCACTGATTGGTGGCGCAAGTACAGTCCGGTTGCCATTTGTTTCCATAGAACTGACTAATCCGGCACTTTCCATTTGCTCAATCAAGCGAGCTGCGCGGTTATAGCCAATACGCAGTTGTCGCTGTACCGATGAAATCGATGCACGGCGGCTTTTAAGTACAAAAGCTACCGCCTCATCATACAGTGCGTCGCCTTCGCCAGCATCTGCATTCCCGCTACTGCCTGCGGCGGCTTCAGCATCAAAGCCGCCGTTTAAAATGCCATCAATATAATTGGGTTCACCTAAAGATTTTAGGTAATCAACCACATGGTGGACTTCATCATCGGCGACAAATGCGCCGTGAATTCGGAGTGGATAGCCTGAACCGGGTGGTAAAAATAACATATCACCTTGGCCGAGCAAGGCTTCGGCGCCCATTTGATCCAAAATGGTTCGACTATCGATTTTACTTGAAACTTGAAACGCCAATCGAGTTGGAATATTGGCCTTGATTAAACCGGTAATCACGTCGACTGAAGGGCGCTGTGTTGCCAAAATCAAATGTATCCCTGCGGCGCGGGCTTTTTGCGCGAGGCGGGCGATGAGCTCTTCGATTTTTTTACCGGCGACCATCATTAAATCGGCAAATTCATCAACGACGACGACAATAAACGGCAAATGTTCCAGCCGCTCAGGATCATCGGGCGTGAGACTAAACGGATTGGTGAGGTGTTTGCCGGCTTTTTCGGCATCTTTGATCTTTTGGTTGTAGCCAGCTAGATTTCGCACGCCCATGGCACTGAGTAGGCGGTAGCGTTTCTCCATTTCAGCGACACACCAATTGAGCGCGTTGGCCGCGAGCTTCATATCAGTTACCACCGGTGCCAGTAAATGCGGAATGCCTTCGTAGATCGATAGCTCCAGCATTTTGGGGTCGATCATAATAAAGCGCACTTCGTCTGGCGTGGCTTTATAGACTAAGGACAAAATCATCGCATTCACGCCAACCGATTTGCCTGAGCCTGTCGTTCCGGCAACCAACATATGTGGCGCTTTACCTAGATCGGTGACAATCGGTTTGCCGGTAATGTCTTTACCGAGCGCGATCGTTAGTTTGCTGCCCATGTCGTGATAGGGCTCGCTAGATAAAATCTCAGAAAGACGAATCATTTGCCGCGTCGGATTAGGGAGTTCCAACCCCATATAGGTTTTTCCGGGGATGGTTTCCACCACACGAATCGATACTAAGCCCAGAGCCCGCGCCAAATCTTTCATTAAGTTAACGATTTGTGAGCCTTTTACGCCAACGGCAGGTTCAATCTCATACCGGGTAATCACTGGGCCGGGATAAGCGGCGACAATTTTAACCTCGACATTAAAATCGGCCAATTTGCGCTCAATTAGCCGAGAGGTAAATTCCAGCGTTTCTTTGCTAATGGTTTCTTGCGACTGCAATGCCGGAGCGAGTAAGCCCAACGCCGGCAGTGATTCATCGGTTTTATTGCTGATATTGGCGCGTTTTACGGGTGCTGGCGGCAGATCGTCTTCAGCAAATAATAAGGGCTGCGCAGCTTGCTTGGCCACTTCGACTTGTTGTTTTTCGAGCTCTTTCTTTTCTCGAACAATGCGCTTTTCGACTTGACGCGCAACGGGGATGTCCAATTGAGCAGGCTCGATAATCAGCGGTTCTTTGCCCGCTTGTTTTTGTTTGGCGGCGACCACTTGTTCATTGCGAACTTTTTTGGTTTCGCGGCCGATGCGCCGATCTTTCGCCGCTTGAATGGCATTGAGCACGTTGAAAAAACTGTTCTCAACGACAGTACCGATGTTTTCCATCACATTGAACCAAGACAGGCCAGTAAATAATGAAATACCAAAACCAAACAGGGTAATTAAAAATAAGGTGGCACCGCTAAAGCCAAGGCTAAGCGACATCCAACTGGCCACGGTTAAACCTAACATGCCGCCGGGAACATAAGGTAGTGGTGCGCTCAGGGAATGCAATCGCAAAGCTTCAAAAGCACTACTGGCGATCAGCATCAGGAAAAAACCGCTACACGCTAAAAAAACCACAGGACGCGATGATTCGGCGACACGATCAATTCGGCGATAACCCCATAAAATGGCGGCTAAGCAAAATACCGTCCACCACCAAGCCGAAAAACCAAAGGTATACAGCAGTACATCTGATAACCAAGCACCAAAACTGCCACCGCGATTATAAATTTGAGCCTCAGTGGCGCTATGCGACCAGCCTGGATCGGCCTGATGATAGCTAGAGAGCACGAGGACTAAGTAGGCGAGCAAAACGACTAAAATTAACCACCAAGACTCGCGCAGCAAATTGGCCATGCCTGGCGGTAAAGCGGCACGGGTCGAGACATTGGCGACGTTTTTCTTGCGAAATAAGGGCATATATATATCAAGGAACGAGAAGCTGAGGCGATTATAAGGGCAAGCTTGCGCTTTGAGTGCTGTAAATGAATCGCATTGTGTTGGCAATCATCACAATTGAAACATTTAAATTAAATAACGTTTCTGCCAAGCTAGGTAATGTTGATAGCATGTTTCACAAAAGATTTCTTTATTCTCAAAGTCAGCAGGATAAAGCGCCGGAAAAACATGGTAGTGAACGACTGGATTGGGGCTAGTAAAAATGGCGAATATTTTTTGCAGCAAGCTTTCATTGGCACGCCATTCAAAACTGATTTGCGCTTCATGATGTAAAAACACCGGAACAATTGGCGTATTGGTGGCAAAAGCGACTGAAAAAGCACCAAACTGAAAGCGCTCGGCCAATAGCCTGCCGTGACAACCGCCTTCGGGAAATATCGCGATATTGTCACCAGCGTTGACGGCGGCAATCAGCTCAGCCAAAGCCGCTTGCCGTGAGGCTTTGTCTTCTCGGCGTACAAATAAAGTGCCTGCCGCTATGGCAATTTTGCCAACGAAAAACCAATCGCGAACTTCAATTTTGGCTAAGCTGCGCACCTTAAATAATGCAGGAATGCCAACGTCTTCGAGTGCCGAAGGGTGATTGGCAATCAAAATATACTGCTCGGGTAATGGTGCGTGCTGGTGTAGGCGCAATTGCACGCCTAAGGCGCGAACAAAGCAGCGACACCATGATTGAAATAAGCGCGGATAAATGGTGTGAATCAGTGCGTGGGGTAATGCCGCAAGCAACAGCATCAGTAATGTAAATAGCAGCAAATCCAACAGGGCAATGCTGCGTATTAGGACGCGAATCAGCCAAAGCATGGCATACCTTAAATCAATAGTTGGGTTTAACTATAGGTGATAGTAAGGTATGGATTAAAGGCGTGTTTTGAGTGGCAGGATTTAGTTTAGCTGTGTAGTGGGTATATCTTGCTAGGTATTTTCTATAAATGGTTAGCGATATATACCTACTAGCAGTATCAATCAATGATGCAAGAAACCAGAGAGTTTATTCTCAAGTAATCGCGGATTTTCGCCATTGGCGATGGTGACCAGCCCTTCGGTGAGCATTTCGCGGCGCCGCACTTCGAGCAAAATATAATGCTTTAATTTATTGGCCACGGGTAAGAAAAACATATTGGCTGCGCCAACGCCATAAATCGTTGCGACAAAGGCCACGGCAATACCTGCGCCTAATTTGGACGGATCAGATAGATTTTCCATTACATGAATCAGACCTAAAACGGCGCCTAAAATACCAAATGTTGGAGAATAACCGCCTGCGGCTTCCCAAATTTTAGCTGCTGCGCGAGCTTGATCTTCGTAAGCATCAATGTCGAGCTCCATCGCACGGCGTATGGTTTCGGGTTCAGCGCCATCGACGACCATTTGTAAGCCACGGCGTACAAAGGGGTCTTTTTCGCTATTAAAAAAAGCTTCTAATGCCAGCAATCCGCCGCGACGAGCTTGTGTCGCCCAATTGACTAAGGTCGCCAATAGTTTTTTGAAATCCATCGTCGGCGGGAAGAAAATCCAGCGCAGCATTTTGATACCAGCAATAAAGTGGCGCATTTGCGTTTGTAGCATGACCGCACCAATGGTGCCGCCCATCACAATCAAAAAGGCAGTAAATTGCAGTAAGGAACTGATATGGCCGCCTTCTAGCCATTGACCAAGAATGATCGCAACCAGGCCTAAAATAACCCCAAATACGCTGATTTTATCCATTAGACCAGCCAATCCTTTAGTTTGCCGCGCAGGCGGGCAATTGCCTGGCTATGCAGCTGGCAAACGCGTGATTCTGAAACGCCGAGTACCGCGCCGATTTCTTTTAAATTGAGTTCTTCATCGTAATACAGCGCCATCAACAGCTTTTCTCGCTCGGGTAGCAAGCCAATGCCGGCAATGAGTTGATCGCGAAAATGCGCATCGGTGAGCACTTGCGCCGGATTGTTGTGCGTATCTGCCGCATATTGATCGAGTTGATCATTATCGCCATCTTGTTCGAAATCTTCATAATGCAATAACTGATGGCCGCGCGCATCGCCAAGCATTTCTTGGTATTCAGTGAGGGGCAGGTTCATTTTTTGCGCAATTTCTGACTCTAGTGCAGCGCGGCCAAGGGTTTGTTCTAGCTGCACTGTGGCGCGTTCAATTTCACGCATATTGCGCCGCGCTTGGCGTGGTAACCAATCGGCGTTGCGCAATTCATCGAGCATGGCGCCGCGAATGCGTTGACTGGCAAAGGTTTCAAATTGCACACCCGCATCGGGGTCAAAATTGCGCGCAGCTTCCATTAAACCAATTAAACCGACTTGAATTAAATCATCGACATCCACACTGGCCGGCAGCCGACTCATCATGTGATAGGCGATTTTACGCACCAAAGGCGCGTGCTTTTCTACACGAAGATCTTCGCTGCTATTTTGGGTGCGACGATAAAGAGAGAGGGCACGATGGGCGGACATGGCATTGAATTAAGTGGCGTCTTGCTCAGTGTAGCTCACTACGGTGTGTTTACGGTAAGCAGAGACGATTCTAGTTGCAATAAAATAGTGTTTAAAGCGCGATTAAAGCCAATTACAGCTTGCTCGGGGCTGGCATCGACAATGGCTTCGGTTTGCGTGAACTCAAAAATAAGCGGTGTATTGTGCTCTACTTGGCTTAAAGCATAACGAATGCTCAGGGTGACTCGGGGCTGCGCAGGGATAGTTACATCGACATACAGTTGTTGTAATTCACCTTCTAAGCGCCAACTTGGCATTAGGCTCGAGCCTAGCGGTAAGATGACGGTAAACAATCCGCTGGCTGCCAAGGCTTCTCGCGTCAAGCTGCTAATTTGCTGGGCTGGCGGCGCGAGAAAGCCATTGTAGGGATCAAGTACAAAGCGCTGCGCGCTTTCGCGATAAATTAACGATGTGCTGCGGTAGGGCGAGAGTGCATGTAAATCTTGAACTTGCAAACTGCCTTTAAAGTGCGGCGTCGCTAAACGTGCGTGGTGCTGGCTGACTGGTACATTTGAGAGTAAAAAATCCTTACGTGGCGGCGTTGTGCTGCTACAGCCGAATAATAAGGCACTGATACAGCAAAGAGTCAGGATAGTTTTCATGGTTTTGGCGGCGTATACACTGGCGGCGGGTTAGAGAATAACAACTGGCTGGGTTGTTGCTCGGCTTTGTTGAGTAATTGCTTCATGCTCAAACTAGCGCTGCTCAGTTGTTCAATCAAGGCGTCGAGATCAGCTTCGCGATGGCTACTGAGGCGATCGAGTCGTTGGCTAACCCGGTCAATCCGCTGTAGGGTGCTGGCGATTTGCGGGTCGGTGGCGATTTTTTTGGCACTTTCGGCGGCAATGGCTAAATCGGCAGGTGCGCTACGCCAACCGGGTTGCATTAGAATTTCTTGTAAAGCTTGATTGCTTTGTCGTGCTTCAACCAGTAAGGCTTGGGTTTCTTTGGCCATGCTGGCCATTGGCAATTGGGCGACATGATCTAAAACGGTATTCATTTTTTCGCTCATGCTCAATAGAGGCAGTGGCGCGAGTTTTTGCTCTGCTGTGAGCAGTAATTGATCGAGTCTGGCCATGGTTTGTTCAATATCGACGTGCTGCATTTTGGCGATTAAATTTTGCGTGGCAGTGACAATTTGATTCACGGTGCTGGGGCTGGACGGGATATACAGCTGTTCGGGCGTCCAAGCAATCGGCAAGGGGCGGCCGGCGTTGGCACCCATATAGTCAATTTCTAAATAACTGGTGCCAGTGACGCCTTGTGGCGCGATTTTAACGCGTAAGCCCTTGGCAATTTCAGCGTTGAGTGCTGCTTGTGTTGGTGCCGGCAAACCTTTGCCGCTCATCATTTCGGTATTTAAACGCGACTCGATTAAGACGTATTGATAACGCTGTGCGCTCGGTAGTGCTTGTTGGTAACGGGTATAAGTAAAGGTAATCGCGCTGACTTCACCCACCACTACGCCGCGATAGCGCACTTTAGAGCCAATATCTAAGCCTTGTACCGACTCATTAAAGTAGGTCTCGAGCATGAATTGCTGGCGAAACCATTTACCACTGCCCAGAGCAATCATTAGTCCGGCGGCGAGGGTAATGGCGACGAGAATAAATAGGCCTAAGCGAAAATTGGATCGTTGTTCCATGGTTTAGCCTTGCAGGGGGGACTCGCTCGCGGCGCAGTCGTATGGCACGATCACTTGGCCACGATTAAAAAAGCGATTGACTCGTTCATCGCTCGATTGGGCCAGCGCCTCTGGGGTATCAATGGCGATAATGCCTTGTGTAGATTGATCTAACATAATGGCGCGATCGGCGATGGCATGAATGCTGGCCAATTCATGACTCACTAAGACACAGGTAACGTGCTGGGTTTCGGCGATGCGGCGAATGAGCGCATCGAGTTCGGCCGAGGTGAGTGGATCTAAACCGGCAGAGGGCTCGTCTAAAAATAATATTTCCGGATCCAGTGCCATGGCCCGCGCAATTGCTGCGCGTTTTTGCATTCCGCCCGATAGCGCGGCGGGGGCATAGTCAGCAAAAGACTCTAGCCCAACGAGGCGCAATTTAAGGCGAGCAATAATTTCAATCGCGTGTGCATCGAGTTGGCTAAAGCTTTGCAAAGGCAGCATTACATTGTCGAGTACGCTCATCGAGCCAAATAAAGCGCCGGCTTGAAACATTGCGCCAAAATGGCGCAGTATTGCCTCGCGATCCGCACCCGTAGTGCCGACTAGCTCATTACCTGCTATCCGTATACTGCCAGCTTGTGGCGAATACAGGCCAATCAGGTGTTTGAGCAAGGTCGATTTACCACAACCTGAGCCGCCTAAAATCGCCACCACTTCACCGCGTTCAATACTGAAAGAGACGTCTTTTAAAATGGTTTTGTTACCATAGCCGCAGCTTAAGCCTTGCACTTCAATTAAGGCGCTCATGTTTACCAGCCCATATGGTAAGCCACCACGGCAAATAAACCATCGGCGACCACCAATAGCACCAAAATTTGCACCACCGCTTGGGTGGTTGCTGCGCCGACGGCACTCGCGCCATTCCCTGTCGAAAGGCCTCGAAAACAACCGACAGCGGCGACAATAAAGCCAAAAATAGCCGCTTTACTCAGGCCCGATAGCAAATCGACTAAGTCAACTTGCCCAGCGATTTGCGAATAATACGTGGCAAACGGTATGCCAAAGCCTTTCATGACTAATGCACCGCCAAATAGACCGATGACTTCAGCAAATAAGGTCAGCAATGGCGCCATCAACACGCCGGCCAATAAACGCGGCAAGACTAAAAATCGAATGGGATCAAAACCAAAAGTAACCAGCGCATTGATTTCTTCGTTCACCTTCATCGTGCCTAGCTCAGCGGCAAAGGCAGCACCGGTGCGGCCAGCCAGTAAAATGGCGGTAATTAACGGTCCGAGCTCACGAACTAATGACAGCCCGAGCAAATTGGCGACATACAGCTCAGCGCCAAATTGCCGCATCGGAATCGCCGATTGAAATGCGAGAATGACGCCAAATAAGACGGAGATTAAGGCAATAATCGGCACTGCATTGGCGCCAACAAGTTCGCATTGCACACAAAATTCGCGCCAACGAAAACGTTTCAGCGAGTGCAAGCTATGCCATAGCGCAGCGCATATACCACCTAAAAAGCTGATCTGCTGATAAAAGTCGGCGCTGCTGCGCCGAACTTGTGATCCCAACTGGGCGATTGGCGTAATTGATGGTTTGGGAGCAGGTTTTAAGAGCGGCAACTCTGGAGATAGGGCATTGAGTAAACGTTGCCCTTGCTCGGGTAGCGCTAAAATATGCGCGCCGCGCTGCTGTAATTCAAATAATAGCGCCGCCCCCGCGCCATCAATGGTTTGCACTGCACTGGCATCAATCTCAATCTCTGCCCATTGTTGCTGCTGAATGCGCTGCCACAGTGGGGCGCTGGTCGCTAAGGTTAAATCACCACTTAGTTCAAACTGAGTGGCTGTTGTGCTAGGGCGTAATTGAGCTTCAGTAGGGCGCATGATCGATTCGATTGGCCAGTAAACGTGATGATTCGATTAAGCGATAAATAAAGCTCGCCATATTGCCTTGTGCTTGGCGTGGTGGCGCCCAGCGTAATAAGGCGTCAGCCAGCTGGCGAATCGCCGCGCTGGCCTCGGCATCAGGAAAGGCTTCCAGCACCGGACGGCCAAGGCGTGTGGCGCGGTTAAGCCATTCATCTTCTGGCACATAACCAATCAATTTGAGTTGAATTTCTTCCCCCAAATATTGCTGGGCCACTGCGCGAACGCGATCAAACAAAGTCATGGCTTCGCCTAAGCTGGCAACGCGATTGACCAACACGCGAAAATCACGCCGCGCATATTCGGTCGCCAATTGCTTAATGGTGGCATATGCATCGGTGAGGGATTCGGCTCGATTGGAGAGCACAATGACCACATCGTCAGCGGCAAGCGATAAGCTAGGTACACCTTGCGCCACAGCAGGGCGGGTGTCGAGTAAGAGGTAATCTAGCGATTCGGTCAGTTGCGCAAATTCACTCGCCAAGCCGCGTTGTTCGTTGTCGTTGAGCTGAGCGAGTAAATGCGGCGGGGCGGCAATCGGTAAAATGCCAAAACCGTATTGGCTCTCAATCAAGGTATCGAGTAGCCGTGCTTCACGTCGTATCACCTGCTCCAGCGCAAAGCGCGGGGTTAAATGCAAGCGATGGGCAATATTGTGTAAACCGGTAAATTCATCCAACACTACGACCTGTCTTTGTCGATCAGCCAAGGCGGCGGCTAAATTAATCACCAAGCTAGTGGTGCCCGCATCGCCACGGCCACCCGATAAACTAATGGTGCGGCAGCTGGGCGTGGCAACAAGTTGCCGTAAACCTGCGGCTTGGTCTGGCCAGCGTTTAGGCACGATGTGGTCCTACTGGGGAATGACTAAAAAGCAGATTCATCGTGGCGAAGTGGCAAGGCTAAAATCAGTCGGAATATCTTGGGTACTCATAAAGAGTGGATATTCGTCTTTATGCAATTGAAACACGCTATTTTCTTGTGGATTGCGAAAGGCACGATCCACCAGATAGGCCAAATTCGCCCGATGCAGATCTTCCGGCACGCGCTGACCATTGGTCACAAAGTGCAGCGGCAATTTATGCCGAATCGCTACATCAAGGCAGCCACCCAGCGCCATGGTTTCATCGAGCTTGGTTAAAATGCAGCCGACTAAATGGCTGTTTTTATAGCGCCGAGCCACATCATCGAGCGTGCTGGCTTGGGCATTGGCCGACAATAACAACACGGTGCCGACATTATCATGTCCAAACATCGCTAATTGTTCACCGATGCGTTGATCGCGCTGCCCCATGCCTACGGTGTCGATCAGCACTAAATGTCGATCGGTGAGCTCGCCGAGCGTGAGTTGTAAATCGGTTTCATCTTTAACTTCATGCACCGGCACACCCAAAATTCGGCCATAAATTCGCAGTTGATCGTGAGCGCCAATTCGGTAGCTATCGGTGGTGAGTAAGGCGACCGATTGTGGGCCGTAGGTGAGCGCACAACGCGCGGCCAGCTTGGCAACCGTCGTCGTTTTGCCAACGCCTGTTGGGCCAATTAAGGCATACACGCCGCCACGTTCAACGATATCGTCTTTGGCGCTAACGCTGGGTAAATTATGGGTGAGCGCAGCTTTGACCCATTTCATACCGGTATCTAAGCTCATCGCTGCTGGCATTTTATCTATGAGCTGACGCGACAGTGCAGCGCAAAATCCAGCACCGAGTAATTGGCGTAAAATTTCTAATTTTTCAGGGGCGTGTTTGGATAATTCGCCCCACGCCATGCCTGCCATTTGGCTCTCTAATAAGCCGCGAAGCATGCGAATTTCACGCGCAATATCTTGCATTGCAGCTTGATCGGCAACAGGAGCGGCGTTTTTAGCCGACGCATCCTCAAAACTAAACGTCGGCAACGGTTTTTCAGCCACTACAGGACGGCGTGGTGGGACCGGGCGGCGTTCTGCTTCTTGGCTTAATTGTGGTTCG
Organism: Deefgea piscis; assembly: GCF_019665785.1. NCBI lineage: Bacteria > Pseudomonadati > Pseudomonadota > Betaproteobacteria > Neisseriales > Chitinibacteraceae > Deefgea > Deefgea piscis. The sequence goes on along the minus strand of NZ_CP081149.1, from coordinate 3,200,336 downwards.
CGTGGCGCAGACGGCGCTGGCTTGTCTTGGGCTCGCGGCGGTTGAGCGACTACTTCGGGCCGATTGATGTAATCGGTAAATGGCACTTCATTGGGCGTTTCATTGCGAGTGGTGCTGGTTTTGGGCGCACGATTACTACGCAACACTGACGGTATTTCATAAGGTACATCGTCGAGCGTTGGCTCTTGTTCATCGTCTGGAATGGCGTATGAGCGCGCCAAGGCTTTGGAAATATGCGGTGTGACCGGGGTTTGTTGCGCTGAGCTCATTAAGCGCGCGCCATTTTGCGCCGCGCGCGTTGCCGGTTTGGGCGCAGCTGCGACGGTTTGAATGCTTGTAAGTGCGGCGACATCCGCATCGGCCACCGCCATGATTTCGATCCCGCCACCCGCCACTTGCCGGTTGGACAGAATCAACGCATCTGGGCCGAGTTCATCTCGAACTTGGCGCAGCGCGTCACGAGTGGTAGCACCAAAGAATTTTTTAACCAGCATAAGAAACGATGATCACCGCGTTTGCGCTTTCAATTGCATCAACAAAGTCAGCCTCAAAAAATTAAGCTCGCAGCTAGAGACAATAAGCAGTTTATTTTTGTCTCTGGTGCGCGCCAGAAAAGGGGTCGAACAATGATTATCACTGTTCCTGTGCTTCTGCACAATTGAATAGCGTACTGACGACAAGGGTTTGTTGGCGTTTTGCTGCTGCAATACGCTGCAGTTTTAAGCACCTAAGACATTAATAATGCGTAAAGTTTTACTGTCTGGAATCTCGGTATGCGCAATGACGCGTAATCCGGGAATTGAACGGCGTAAAAAGCGCGATAACATCGGTCTTAATTGCGCTGGGGTAATTAAAATGGGATTAATGCCTTGCATTTCCAGTTGCTCGGTCATCGCGGCGGCTTGTTGGAGCAAGCGCTCGGCAAGGCCGGGTTCTAAGCCGCCTTGCGATTTGCCACTGGCGGCCGAGAGTAAAATGCTTTCTAGTTGTGGTTCTAATGCGACAACTTGGAGCTCTTGTTCCCCTGCAAATAATTGATGAACAATCGATCGCCCTAATGCAACCCGCACTGCCGAGGTTAATTCGTCGATATCGGCGGTGCGTAAAATCTGTTCGCTCAGCGTTTCGATAATGGTGCGTAAATCACGAATATGCAGACCATCTTCGAGTAGCGCTTGCAATATTTTTTGCAGCGTACCAATCGGCACCACCTTGGGTACCAGCTCTTCAATCAATTTGGGCGATTCTTTGGCAAAGTGATCCACCAGTGCTTGGGTTTCTTCACGGCCGAGTAATTCAGCGGCATTCGATTGCAAGATATTCGAGATATGTGTACCGATAACGGTTGACGCATCGACCACGGTGTAACCCATCGCTTGCGCTTGATCGCGTAAGCTGGCGTCAACCCAAGTCGCAGGCAGACCAAAAGTCGGGTCGGTGGTGGCTGGGCCCGGTAAAGTGCCGGCGGCATTGCCTGGATTAATCGCCAGCCATTGCCCGACAAAGGCTTCGCCAGCGCCAACGTCAACGCCTTTTAGTTGAATCCGGTATTGATTGGGGCGCAGTTCGAGATTGTCGCGAATATGTACTGCCGGTACTAGAAAGCCCAACTCTTGGGCTATTTTTTTTCTAATCCCGCGTATGCGGCGCAATAGTTCACCATCTTGATTGCGATCTACTAAGGGAATCAGTCGATAACCAACTTCTAACCCAACCGGATCGACCGTTTGCACATCATTCCAGCTGACTTCTTGTAATGGCGCATCCACCGGTGGCGGCGGAGCTGCGCCCGCTGGCAGTGCGCCACCTGTGGCGGTGGCCGTTGCCGCTTTGAGGATATTTTGTTCGGCAAACCAAGCTAAACCGCCGGCGAGTGCTGCCATCATTAAGAACGCAATGTGCGGCATCCCCGGAATAATACCGAGTAGGCCCAAAACGCCAGCGGTGACGTAGAGCACCTGTGGGCGAGCAAACAATTGACCCAAAATTTGATCGGATAAATCTTGATCGGTACCGACGCGTGAGACGACGATACCGGCGGCCACTGAAATAATCAGCGCAGGAACTTGCGCCACCAAACCGTCACCGATGGTGAGCAAGGTGTAGGTTTTGGCCGCATCGGCAAACAACATATCATGCTGCAACATGCCGACTAGCAAGCCACCAACGAGGTTAATCACCATCACTAAAATACCGGCGACGGCGTCACCACGGACGAACTTACTGGCACCATCCATCGAACCGAAGAAATTGGCTTCGTCAGAAATTTGCGCGCGTCGAGTTCGCGCTTCTTCTTCGCCAATCAAGCCGGCATTCAAATCGGCATCAATCGCCATTTGTTTACCGGGCATGGCGTCTAAGGTAAAGCGGGCCGATACCTCGGCAATACGCCCAGCACCTTTGGTGATCACGACAAAGTTAATAATGGTCAGAATAATAAAAGCGACAATCCCGACGGCAATATTGTCGCCAATCAGCACGTGGCCAAAAGACTCAATGACTTTACCAGCAGCATCACCGCCAGCATGACCTTCGGTGAGCACCAGCTTGGTCGACGCGACATTGAGCGACAAACGCAGTAGCGTTGTCATCAACAATACTGTCGGAAAGCTAGAGAATTCGAGTGGTTTATGGGTATATAAGCTGACCATCAACACAATGATCGAGAGTGCAATATTGAAAGTAAAAAAGAAGTCGAGCACAGCCGGTGGTAAGGGGAGGATCATCATCCCCAAAACCATTAAGACCAGCGCAGGCATGGCCAGTGCGGTGAGTTTGCTACGCCACATCTAAGATACCTAGTGTATGTATTTTAATAAGCATTATGTTATCTATTGCTTGCAGTTATATACCCTGTTTTTATGACTCAGGGTCGAGTTCGGCAGGAACGGGTAAATCGGTATTGAGTGTTGGCGCTAAGCCGCCTTCTTTTTGATATTGATTAAGCTGGTAGATGTAGGCTAAAACCTCAGCAGCGGCAGTATACAACGCAGCAGGAATTTCTTCGCCCAATTGGGCATGGTGATACAGCGCTCGGGCAAAAGGTGGCGTGCGTACAACGGTGACTTTGTGTTCTTTGGCCAATTCAATAATGCGCTCAGCCAATAAAAAAGACCCTTTGGCCACCACTTTGGGCGCGCGCATCGCTTCATCGTATTGAATCGCAACCGCATAATGCGTTGGGTTGGTGACCACCACATTGGCTTTGGGGATTTCCGCCATCATGCGCTTACGAGCAGCTTCTCTTTGTAATTGGCGAATCCGCCCTTTGACATGCGGATCACCTTCAGACTCTTTGTTTTCTTGGCGAACGTCCTCTTTGGTCATTCTGAGGCCTTTGTAATAATCCCAAAGTTGATATGGCACATCGATTAAGACAATGATCGCCATTCCGCTAACTGTCATCAAGAGGGTGTATTTGAGCATTTGCCACAACATATAAAAGCCAACATCGGGCGGCATGGCAATCAGACTAATAAATTGTTCTTTCTCATCCCATAAAATCCAGCCGGCAATGCCACCGATTAATCCCGATTTTAAAATCGTTTTCAGCGTTTCAATAATGGTACGTACCGAGAAGATCCGGCCAATACCAGCGATTGGACTGAGTTTTTCAAAGTTGGGCCCCAGCGCTTCGGTACTAAAAATCCAGCCACCAATGGCGATAGGGATCATGATGGCCACTAAGGCGCAGGCGGCAAAAATAGGCAATAAGGCAATCAGTGCAATGCGCATTGCCGCCATTAAGGCTTCGGGCATTTGTTTGGCGCTGATTAAATCTGTGCGATCAAAGCTGAGGTTGTCGATCATGATTTCGCGGATTGAGTGAAATATATCCGGCGCGAGTACAAACACCGCCACCAGCCCTGCCATCAGGGTGGCAAAGGTGGTGAGCTCGTGAGAACGTGGGACCTGCCCCTTTTTGCGCGCATCTTCTATGCGCTTGGGGGAGGCCGGTTCGGTTTTTTCTAGGTCTGAATCTTCTGCCATGGCGCAAGTTTACCTGCAGTTTTCAGCGGCTGGCATTGTCTTTGCTTATTACTAGGCAAAGTCTTCTTATTAGGTGTAATTATGGCAACAACTTCAGCTGTGCCAGTGCAAGTTCAAGCTCCTGTGAGCCGTGCAGTTGAGTCGCGTACTGCGCGTGAAGCGAGTCAAAGCAGTGACTTTAAAGATGAATTTAAGCGTGAATTAGGCCGTGATCGGGCAGAAGCGCCTGCGCCGACGCCGACAGATAAAGTCGCAGCAAAATCGGACAAGAAAGAAGAAACCCCAGCAAGCGAATCGCCGCAAGCGCAAGCGGCAGTGCTTGATCCTTGGTTAGCCATGCTACAAAACACGCTGGTTGCGCCGACTAGCACCAGCGTGGCGCTGACTGAGGAAGCGGCACCACTGAGTGATCTTGCCACTGATCCTGAAGCACAAAATCCAGCAGTATTCAATCCATTGACTGCCCTGATGGTTAAAAATCCAGCAAGCACTAGCGAAAATACCGATAGCGCTAAACTGGGCACTGACAAGCAAGCCAATCAAGCCGCATCCTCAGCACTTGCCGCAATGTCACAGCCTAAAGTGGATGCAACTGAAACGGCAAACCTTGCCGTCGATACGGCAAAATTAAACGCCACTGCAGTCATCGAAACGCCATTAGAGTTAATGCCCAATACCGACTTTAAAACGCAATTGACTGCGCTGCATGAGCAGCGAAGCCTTGCTACAAACAACCCTGTAAGCAGTGCTGTACCGAATAAGGAAGTCGCTGTACCAGTGCATCACTTGGCTGAGCCGGTTGGTCAAATGCGCTGGGGTGATGCCCTGGCGCAACGTGTTGGGCTGATGCTGGGTCGGCAAGAGCAACAAATTCAAATGCAATTGAATCCAGCGCATTTAGGGCCAATGGAAGTGCAGCTGAATCTGGCGCAAGATCAAGCGAGTGTGGTGTTTAGTTCGCAAAATGCTGCGGTTCGCGATGCCCTTGCTGCAGCCATGCCGCGCTTGACCGCTTTATTGGCCGAACAAGGCTTTACTTTAAGTAATGTGCAAGTGGCTTCAGATACTTTGCAGCAGCATCAACAGCAAGCACAACAAAACCAATCGCAATGGGGAGGGATGAATCAAGGTCAGCAGCAAGCTTCTCATGGTCGAGAACTGGGATTAACTTATGGAATGGCTGCGGGTTTGCTTGATGAAAACCCTCTGGAATCATCGATGGTGCGCCAGCCAATTCAAAAAGGGGGCTTGAATTTATTTGTCTGATTTCATATGCTCTGCCGCAATAATGCTTGCTTAGCGCTTGTTTTATAGTATCTTTCGCTATATTGGCAAAGTTTTACGCCCTAGCTATGCTGGGGCATAGTTATTTCAAGTTTCTCGTGAAAGATTGTCTGTTCATGAGCTTTCATTTTTAAGGATGTAATATGTCGGAAGCAAAAGCAGAAGCCGCTCCAAAATCAAAAAAAAATATCCTGCTTATTATCGTTGCTGCTGTATTGGTGTTAATTTTAATTTTAGGTGGTGCACTGGCCTTTTTCTTATTGAAAAGCCCGGCTGAAGGTAATGCCGAAGAAGCAACTGCAGAAGCTGCGGCGCATGGGGAAGAAAAGAAAAAGGAAAAGAAAAAAGAAAAGAAAGCCGATGAGCACGCTAAACCGGTATTTGCTAAATTACAAGATCAGCCATTTACAGTTAATTTAAGCGGAGAGGCTGAGTCGGTATTGCAAGTTGAAATTATGGTTGAACTCGCTGAAGAAGCGGATAAAGAGCGAATTACCTCAGTACAGCCGAAAATATTAGATGCGGTGAATCGCCTGTTGCGAGCAAAAACTTTAGAAGAAGTCAAAACGCCGCAAGGCCAAGAAGAATTAGCGAGACAAATTAGAGAAAAAATTAATGCGATTTTAGAAGTTGAAGCAAAAGACGAAGGCGTGTTAAGCGTTAATTTTACTAAGTATTTTTATCAGTAGATTGTTAAAAATTAGAACAGAGTCATAAAAAGAGATAATGGCAGACGATATTCTTTCTCAAGAAGAGGTCGATGCGCTACTGCGCGGTGTGACTGGTGAAGAGGACGATGGTGCTGATGACGTCGATCTAACGGCTGTCCGCAATTATGATATTGGTCGACAAGAACGGATTGTGCGTGGGCGGATGCCGACGCTGGAAATTATTAATGAGCGTTTTGCGCGGAACTTACGGATAGCCTTATATAACTTTATGCGCCGCAACGCCGAAATTAGTGTCGGCCCAATTCGGGTGCAAAAATACAGTGAATTTATTCGCAATTTAGTCGTCCCAACCAATTTGAATATGATTCAAATGAAGCCATTACGCGGGACTGGCTTATTTATTTTTGATCCGAATTTTGTTTTTTTGGTAGTGGATAACTTATTTGGCTCGGATGGTCGTTACCACGTTAGGGTTGAGGGGCGAGACTTTACTCCGACTGAACAAAGAATTATTCAGCGCTTGCTCGAAGTTGTGTTTGAAGAATATCAAAAAGCGTGGAAGCCGGTTTTTGAGTGTGAATTTAGCTATATGCGCTCAGAAATGAATACGCAATTTGCCAATATTGCGACACCGACCGAAGTGGTGGTGGCGTATACCTTTAAAATTGAATTGGGTGCTGGCGGCGGTGATTTTCATATTTGCTTACCGTATTCAATGATCGAACCGATTCGAGATATGCTGTATAGCTCGATGCAAACGGATCGTATCGAATCGGATAATCGCTGGTCATCGTTGTTACGCAAACAATTACATCATGCGGATGTCAATCTGGTGGCAACCTTGGGTAACGCGAAAATTACTTTGGGCGACATTTTAAATTTAAAGACGGGCGATGTGATTTCTTTGGAAATTCCAGAAGCCATTATTGCATCAGTGGATAGCGTGCCAGTGCTTGAGTGTAAGTATGGTATTCTTAACGGTCAATATGCATTAAAAGTCGACAAAGTGCTGGGCTCGGCCGAGGCTTTGAACGGCGTGCAAGACGAAGAGAATAGCGGAGAAGGTAATGGCTGAAGAAACCACGGGCGCAGCAGAAAATCCTGATGATATTATGGATGATTGGGCGGCCGCCCTCGCCGAACAAGAAGTGACCGACGCTGCCAGCGATAGCAGCAGTACTGTACAGGCTGCAGATATCTTTCAGCGTTTTGATACTGCGGCTGCGCCCACCAATGCGCCGAATAATATTGATATGATTTTGGATATTCCGGTCAATTTGACGGTGGAGCTGGGGCGTACCAAAATTGCCATTCGTAGTTTATTACAGCTAGCACAAGGCTCAGTGGTTGAGCTCGATGGGATGGCCGGTGAGCCTATGGATGTGCTGGTGAATGGATGTTTGATTGCTCAGGGTGAGGTTGTAGTGGTGAATGATAAATTTGGTATTCGACTCACTGATATTATTACTCCTGCTGAGCGCATCCGTCGCTTGCATAAATAATCCAATCATATGAATCTAATTCGATTGCTTTGCGGCAGCCTTGTGGGGCTGCCGTTCTCCGTTATGGCTGCAACGGCAGCGCAAACTGCACCGGGACCGGGTGTTGGGCAGCTGATTCAAGTGATTTTTGCTTTGTTGCTGGTGCTCGCTTGTATTGTTGGCGGCGCTTGGCTGATGCGCCGATATGCCTTAGTGCCGGGGGCTGGTAATCCGCATTTGCGCGTTGTTTCTGGGGTGATGGTGGGCACCAAAGAACGGGTGGTGATTGTTGAGGTGGATGGGACTTGGCTGGTTGTTGGCGTCACTCATCAGCAAGTCAATTTGCTGCATACGCTGGACAAACCCGCCGATGTGGAGACCACGCCAGCAACCCCAGCTTTTGCACAATGGCTGCAAGCGGCAATGGCTAAACGGAAGACCTCATTATGAAGAGAATCGTTCTACTCGCTGGGGTATTGCTTTGCCCGGTATTGTTGGCTGCGGAGCCTGCGGGTATACCCTTTATGAGTTCGTCACAAACAGCGGCTGGAACGGCGTATTCTTTGCCGATTCAAACCTTGCTGTTTATGACTGCGCTGGGCTTTATTCCGGCGATGTTGTTGATGATGACGTCGTTTACGCGAATTATCATTGTGCTGTCTTTGTTGCGGCAAGCCTTGGGAACGATGCAAAGTCCGCCCAATCAAGTGATTGTGGGTTTGTCCTTGTTTTTGACGTTGTTTATTATGGCGCCGACTTTTGACAAAATTTACGCCACGGCTTATCAGCCTTTTTCGGAACAGAAAATCACCTTTAATCAAGCCTTAGAACAAGGCGCTGTGCCGCTGAAAGATTTTATGCTCAAGCAAACACGGCAAAAAGACTTGGCGTTTTTTATCGAGGTGTCCGGTGCCAAAGCACCGAATGGCCCAGAAGACGTGAGTTTGCGTGTGTTGGTACCGGCGTTTGTGACTAGCGAGCTCAAAACCGCTTTTCAAATTGGTTTTTTGGTCATTATTCCGTTTTTAATTATTGATTTAGTCATTGCCAGTATTTTGATGGCGATGGGGATGATGATGGTGTCTCCGGTGATTATTTCTTTGCCATTTAAAATTATGTTGTTTGTACTGGTTGATGGCTGGACGCTCTTGATGGGCTCCTTGGTGCAAAGTTTTTATATTCCGAGTTAATCATGACACCAGAAACGGTAGTGACTTTATTGCAAAGAGCGATGGAAGTAATGATTTTGCTGGGCGCGCCAGTGTTGCTCACGGCGCTTATTGCTGGTTTGATTGTGAGTATTTTTCAGGCGGCAACGCAGATTAATGAGGCCACACTGTCGTTTATCCCTAAAATCCTGGCCTGTTTTTTGGTGCTGGTGCTCGCTTTGCCATGGATGATTGAAACCATCAGTGATTACACCATCCGCCTGTATCAAAGCATTCCTCAGTTGATTGGATGATTACGGTTACTCAAGTCCAAATTGAAATTTGGCTGGCGTTATTCTGGTGGCCATTCTTACGTATTTTGGGTCTGTTGCTGGCGGATCCATTTTTTTCTAGTCGCGCGATCCCGATTAAAGTGCGTGTTGGCTTGGCATTGTTACTCACGATGCTAGTGGCGCCCTTATTGCCGACAATGCCAAGCGTTGCTGTAGTCTCTCCCGAAGGAATGTTGATTGCATTGCGTGAGCTATTGATTGGCTTATCAATGGGCTTTGTGATGCGGCTTATTTTTAGTGCGGTGGAGCTGGCAGGGCATTTGTCGGGTTTGCAAATGGGTTTAGGTTTTGCCACGTTTTATTCACCACAAAGCGCTACCAATAGCTTGGTGATTTCTCAGTTGATGAGTTTATTTATGCTGCTGGCGTTTTTGTCCATTAGCGGTCATTTAATGGTGTTGCAGGTATTAATTGACAGCATGGTGCAGCTGCCTGTGGGGGGCATATCGCTTTCAGCGGGGGGCTTTAAACAAATTGCCAATTTAGGTGCGATTGTGTTTCGCACAGCGGTGTTGCTGTCCTTGCCGGTGTTGGCGGCGTTATTGATTACCAATTTAGCGATTGGTGTAATGACGCGAGCTGCGCCGCAATTAAATGTATTTGCAGTGGGTTTTCCACTGACTTTAGCGGTAGGTTTTGCCGCGATGTATTTTTCTTTACCGATGCTGGTGCCGCATATTGATCAAGCGCTAGCGAGTTATACCCGCTATATCGGGCAAATATTGACGGCGTTTAGCCAGAAGTAATCGCAGCGATTGATAAATGCAATTCCCGACTGGTTTGCTCGGGTATTGGGCTCAGGGTATAATCAACTTATCCAATTAATTCTTTTGAAGTGAGATTCCGATGAGCGTGGTGATTGCCGACGTGCAAAACACAGTGGATACCCGCAATATTGCGATTAACAAAGTCGGTATCAAGTCGATCCGCCATCCAGTACAAGTCGCGGATCGCGCTGATGGGGTGCAACATACTGTTGCTACTTTTGATATGTATGTCTTTTTGCCACAGCACTTCAAAGGCACGCATATGTCGCGCTTTGTTGAGATTTTAAATAGTCACAACAAAGAAATTTCAGTGGAATCATTTGAAGCGATTTTGCGTCAAATGTGTGAACGTTTAGAAGCTGAAGCGGGCTATTTAGAAATGCGCTTCCCGTTTTTTATCAATAAAACGGCACCGGTTTCAGGCGTGAAAAGCTTGCTCGACTATGATGTTTCGCTGATTGGCGAGTTAAAAGACGGCGTATTTACACAAACACTCAAAGTCCTCGTGCCAGTGACGAGTCTTTGCCCTTGCTCGAAAAAAATCTCGGAATACGGTGCACATAATCAGCGTTCACACGTGACCATTAGTGCCACTTTGGGCCAGCATGTATGGATCGAAGAAATCGTTGAGATGGTAGAGAAGCAAGCGTCTTGCGAGTTGTATGGTTTATTAAAACGCCCAGATGAAAAATACGTGACTGAACGTGCGTATGATAATCCGAAGTTTGTTGAAGACATGGTGCGCGATGTGGCTGCCAGTTTGAATAATGAGCCACGGGTTGTTGCTTATGTGGTTGAATCAGAAAACTTTGAATCGATTCATAATCACTCGGCCTACGCCTTGATTGAGCACGATAAGCGCGCTTAAATTGCATGCGTTAAAATATTAAAAGAGGCGCCATAGGCGCCTTTTTTTGAGGTTGCTGATGTATATCTTATTAATTGGTTACTTGTTTGTGATTGTGATGTTTGCCGCCGTGGTGGGGGCAAGCAATTGGATACTTGGGCTGTTTTTCTTTATTACCTTGGCAGTGTTGCCAACATGGCTGATTTTTTGGCTAAAACGCAGTGTGCAAAAGAAAAAAGCCGAAACCAAATTCGAGCAGCAAAATTTAGAGCAAGAATAAGTTGTTAAATCATTGTTTGCTTGTTGTCTTAATATGGCGATACGAATAAGGGTATTTGATCGCAAGCCATTGTGAATATGATTTGCGATCAAATACCCATTATGTAGGTAGATAAAGATTTTTTACTGTGTTGTATTCATGCCCGCTATCTAGCTGAGTTATTCCAGCCAAATCAAGCTGGCCATGCGGCCTGTGATACCGTCACGGCGATAGGAAAAATAATTTTCGCTATCGGTAAAGGTACATTCGCCACCACCATAAATGGCCGTAATACCGAGTGCATTGAGCCGTTGGCGTGCCAATAAATACATATCAGCCAGCCACTTGCCGTTGCTGCTCACAGTAAATGCCGCAACTGCTGCGGCATCATGCTGCATAAATGCAGCTCTGACTTCGTCGCCCACTTCAAAAGCGTTCGGCCCAATTGCTGGGCCCAACCACGCCATTAAAGTATTGCTGGGAACCGCCATCGCTTGCACGGTATTTTCAATTACGCCATCACAAAGGCCACGCCAACCCGCGTGCGCCGCCGCAACCACAGTTCCATGCTGATCACAAAGTAAAACCGGCAAACAATCAGCAGTCATCACGACGCAGACTGCGCCTTTAGTGCGGCTAATGCTGGCATCGGCCTCGATGGGCGCATGAATTTCTGCAGCATCAACCACAATGGTATTGTGGGTTTGCTTGAGCCAAGCAGCAGGGTGGGGCAGTTGTTGCCGATTGGCAGTGACGGCCTCTATATCATCGCCAACATGGTCGCCCAGATTGAAGCTGGCATAAGGCGCCACACTGACACCGCCATGCCGCGTGGTTTGTTTGGCCTGCACATTCGCAGGAGCGGGCCAAATCGGATTTAACAAATAGGTATTATTCACGGACATAAATGAGTTCACAGTCATGATCGTCTTCGCCTTCATCATCGTCGTCGAAATCGTCTTGGCTTAATCCAACATCTGCGCGCAAGGTACCAATCAGCTGCTCCAAATCAAATGGAACTGCCGCTTTCCACGTCATGGTTTTACCACTCTCAGGATGAACTAAAGAGAGTTTTCTTGCGTGCAATGCTTGGCGATTCAGCTCGTCGAGCGCCATTCGCACTTCGTTGCTGGTATCCATTTTAGGCGCTACGCCATAAACGGGATCGGCGGCGAGTGGATGTTTAATATGTGCCATATGCACACGAATTTGATGGGTTCGACCGGTTTCTAAGCGGCATTCAATCAGGGTATAAGCGTTAAAACGCTCTAAAACATGGTAATGCGTAATCGAGGGTTTACCGCTTCGAACCACAGCCATTTTTACGCGATCTTTCGGGTGACGACCAATCGGCGCATCAACCGTGCCGTCAGCATGGATTAGACCGCTGGCAACGGCGAGATAATGGCGTTTAACGCTGCGCTCTTGTAATTGATTGACTAAGTGCACTTGGGCTTGCAGCGTGCGTGCCACAACCATTAAACCGCTGGTTTCTTTGTCAAGGCGATGAACAATGCCTGCACGTGGGATTTGGCGTAATTCAGGGTAATGAAACAGCAGGGCATTTAATAAAGTCCCCGACCAATTGCCGCTACCCGGATGAACGACTAAGCCCGCAGGTTTATTGATAATAATAATGGTGGCGTCTTCGTATAGGACATCGAGTTCGATGTCTTCGGCTTCAAATGCCACTTCGTTGGGGTCGGGCTGCACGTCGACTTTAAGCGTTTCTCCTCCCCAGAGTTTGGTTTTTGGTAGCGCAGTTGCGTCATCTACCCAAACCCGCCCGTCTTTAATCCACGTAGTCAAGCGGCTGCGGGAAAAATCAGGCAAAATCTTCGCTAAAGCAGCGTCCAAGCGTGTACCTGCCAAGTCGGCGGGCACAGACAAAACACGGATGTCTGCGAAGTCGTTATAATCGTCGAGTTCAATATCGGATTGCATCATGACTAAGATTCTACCGCGAATCCTGATTTCTGCCTTGTTAGTTAGCTTAATGGCAGGATGTTCTTCGCTTAATAATGAAAAACCAGATGAAACTCAGGGCTGGAGTGCCGAGAAATTATTCTCTGCGGCTAAATCTGAGCAAGTGAGCCGCAGCTACGAGGCGTCTAATAAACTACTGGAAAAATTAGAAGCACGTTTCCCTTACGGGCGTTATGCACAGCAAGCGCAATTGGAGATGGGCTACAACTATTACAAAGATCAAGAGCCAGCATTGGCTTTAGCTGCAATTGATCGTTTTATTAAACAAAATCCAAGTCACCCAAGCTTGGATTACGCTTTGTATCTGAAAGGACTTGTGACATTTAATGAGTCACAGGGTTTTATGTCGAATATATCGAAGCAAGATATGTCAGAGCGTGATCCAAAAGCCGCGAAAGAGTCATTCAATTCGTTTCGTGATTTAGTGCAGCGCTTTCCAGAGAGTAAATATGCGCGCGATGCTGAAATTCGGATGGGCTATTTAATTGGTGCGATGGCAAAGTATGAATTGCATGTTGGCCGTTATTACTTTCAGCGCGGGGCATATTTAGCCGCAGCCAATCGTGGCCGTGCATTGCTGGATAACTATGCCAATACCAAGCAAGTTGAAGATGCTTTAGGTTTGATGATTCAATCCTACGATAAACTGGGAATGAAGGAATTGAGCGCAGATACCCGCCGAGTTTTATTGCAAAACTATCCTAATTCGAAGGCCGCTGAGGTGAACTTTGAAACAGATCCTTATTGGTGGGCACCGATTTAAAAATAAGTGCAGAATAAACTAAAGAAGGCTTGACGTACTTTAATTTGCCGTCTATTATTCTGCTCTCTCTGGGGGTATAGCTCAGTTGGTAGAGCGCTTGCATGGCATGCAAGAGGTCAGCGGTTCGATTCCGCTTACCTCCACCAGTTAGATTTAATTGATTGTTTGTTCATCAGTTAAATAAGATTTAAGTCCCTATAGTTTAGCGGTTAGAACACTGCCCTTTCACGGCGGCGGCCGGGGTTCGATTCCCCGTGGGGACGCCAGTATTAAGTTGTATGTTTATTTGTAAGTGCGGGGGTATAGCTCAGTTGGTAGAGCGCTTGCATGGCATGCAAGAGGTCAGCGGTTCGATTCCGCTTACCTCCACCAGTTTTAATCAAATTGGTTTTTGATCAATTTGAGATGTAGTTGTCCCTATAGTTTAGCGGTTAGAACACTGCCCTTTCACGGCGGCGGCCGGGGTTCGATTCCCCGTGGGGACGCCAATAGATAAAAAAGCACTCAATACATTGAGTGCTTTTTTATTGCCTAAAATTTAATGTCGACGATTTTTATCGTATTCAATACGCGCATGTGCAAGGCAATCATAGAAATCAATGCGTAAGTTCGCACAGAGTTCTAAATAATGCTGTAGTTGCGCAGTCACTTCATCACTCAGTTGTTCTGCTGGTTTTTGTTGCGAACCCGTAGAAATATGAGGCTTGAGTTGATAGCTGGCCATCTGAATTGCTCCTTGCAACACTGTAAATTAAGTATTGCAAGACGCGTGCCATGTTGCAATGCGGAAAATACGTATATTTTTATGGCTAAATTCATTTTTTTACCTGCTATGCCTTAAATGTCGGCAAAACTTGCCAGTACATAGCGGCAATTGATGTATTTCCTCGTTTTCTTGCGGCAAATATTTGTTTTTATTGAAGATTGCGTATTCCGCCACTCATCGTTTTAAATGCGAGTGTATAAAAAAAGCCACGAAAATCGTGGCTTTTTTGTCTCATAACAACAGTTTACTTTTTGCGCTGTGGCGGCAAATCAGTACAAACACCTTTTGCCACTTCGGCGGCCATACCAATCGATTCGCCCATGGTTGGGTGAGGATGAATGGTCTTGCCGATATCTACTGCATCTGCGCCCATTTCGATGCCGAGACAGATTTCACCAATCATATCGCCAGCGTGCGGGCCAACAATTGCGCCGCCGAGGATTTGGCCGTTTTCTGCATCAAAAATCAATTTGGTAAAGCCTTCCGTGCGGCCATTGGCAATCGCACGACCAGAGGCCGCCCATGGGAATACGCCCTTGGTGATTTTGATGCCGTCTTTTTTGGCTTGATCTTCGGTCAGACCAACCCAGGCCACTTCAGGGTCGGTATAAGCAACACCAGGAATCACGCGTGCGTCGAAGTAGGCTTTGTGACCGGCGGCGTTCTCTGCGGCAACGTGTGCTTCATGAACCGCTTTATGCGCCAACATGGGTTGACCAACTAAATCACCAATCGCGAAGATATTGGCTACATTGGTACGCATTTGTTTATCAACGTTGATAAAACCACGCTCGTCGACCATCACACCAGCATTTTCTGCGCCAACTTTCTTGCCGTTCGGTGAGCGACCGGTTGAGTACAACACTAAGTCATAGCATTGCGCTTCGCTTGGGGCTTTCGGGCCTTCAAACGTCACCCAAATACCGTCATCTTTTGGCACAATTGATGTGGTTTTTGAGCTGAGCATGATATTGTCAAAGCGATGTGCGTTCCAGTCTTGCCATACTTTAACGAGGTCGCGGTCTGCGCCTTGCATCAAGCCGTCGGACAATTCAACCACGTCTAAACGAGCGCCCAGAGTTGAATACACGGTGCCCATTTCCAAACCAATAATCCCGCCGCCGATAATCAACATGCGTTTTGGTACTGATTTGAGTTCCAGCGCGCCAGTTGAATCTACAATGCGTGGATCATTCGGGATAAACGGTAGTTTCACCGCTTGCGAACCGGCGGCAATCACGGCTTGCTTAAATTTAACGACTTTTTTCTCGCCGCTTAAATCTTTACCCGTACCGCTGGTGACTTGAACTTCCATGTGATTAGCGTCAAGGAAAGTACCAATACCGCGTACTTGTTCAACTTTACGCATTTTCGCCATGCCAGCGAGGCCGCCTGTGAGCTTGTTAATCACTTGCTCTTTGTAGCCGCGTAGTGCATCGATATCGACTTCTGGCGCACCGAATTTAATCCCGTTTTTCGCCATATGCGACACTTCATCAATCACCGCTGCATTGTGCAGCAAGGCTTTGGATGGAATGCAGCCGACATTCAAACACACGCCACCGAGCGTTGCATAACGCTCAACAATGACGGTTTTCATGCCTAAGTCGGCAGCACGGAATGCCGCTGAATAACCGCCAGGGCCTGCGCCAACGACCAGCATATCGCATTCAATATCCACATTGCCGGTGTATTGACCTGCAATCGTTGCCACAGCTGGTGTAGGGGCCGATACTGCTGGTGCCGAAGTTTGAGCAGGTGCAGTTGCAGCTGGCGCTGGTGCCGCCGCACTTGCTGCGACTTCCAAGATAGCGATCACGTCGCCTTCTGACGCTTTGCTGCCTGCAGTCAAACGCATTTCTTTAATGACACCCGCGTGCGTTGACGGTACTTCCATCGTTGCTTTGTCGGTTTCGAGTGCGATTAAGCTGTCTTCAACGGCGACGGTATCGCCGACTTTAACAAACACTTCAATCACATCAACACCAGCATGGCCGCCGATATCGGGTACTTTTAATTCAATCGTATTGCTCATTTTAAAATCCTGTGAGTTCTGTAGGGTGGGTTAGCCATCGGCGTAACCCACCATATTGCGCGAGGGTTTGGTGGGTTACGGCAACAGACCGCCTAACCCACCCTACAGGCTGCTTACAGCACCAGTCGACGAACATCCGACAATAATTTACCCAAGAACACAGTGAAGCGGCCAGCTTGTGCGCCGTCGATCACGCGGTGATCGAATGACAACGACAATGGGCACATCAGGCGTGGCGTGAATTCTTTGCCATTCCAAATCGGTTTGATTTGCGATTTGCATACGCCCAAAATCGCCACTTCAGGTGCATTCACGATAGGCGTAAAGCTGGTGCCACCGATACCGCCGAGGCTAGAAATGGTGAATGTCGCGCCTTGCATATCGGTCGGTTTGAGCTTGCCATCACGCGCCAAAGCCGACAATTCACTCAATTCTTTGGTGATTTGTTTGAGGCCTTTTTGGTCAACGTTTTTAATGACAGGTACCACCAAGCCATTGGGTGTATCAGCAGCAAAACCGATGTTGTAATACTGTTTGAGCACCAAATTATCGCCATCGAGCGATGAATTCATTTCTGGGAAGGCTTTGAGTGCTTCGGCCGCGGCTTTGATAATGAAAGCCAGTGGTGACAATTTCAGGCCACTTTTTTCCCATTCTTTACCGATGGTCTTGCGGAAGTCTTCGAGTTCAGTGATATCGCACTCGTCGTTAAACGTGACGTGCGGGATCACGACCCAATTGCGATGCAAGTTGGCGCCAGAAATCTTTTTGATTTTTGACAATGGCTTGCTTTCGATCGGGCCGAATTTGGCGAAGTCTACTTTTGGCCAAGGCAACAATTCCAAGCCAATGCCTGAGCCTGCCGCTGGTGCCGCTAGCGACGAAGCCACTGCACTGGTCATGACGGATTTAACAAAACTTTGCACGTCTTCATGCAAGATGCGGCCTTTCGGGCCTTTACCACTGATTTTGCCTAAATCAACACCGAGTTCACGGGCAAATTTACGCACTGATGGCGAAGCATGCGCTTTGCTAAAAGTCACTTCATTCACTGCAGTGCTTGCTGCTGGCGCAGCAGTTACTACGGCTGCAGGGGCTGCTGCGACCGGTGCTGGCGCTGCAGCAACAGGAGCCGCAACGGCAACAGTGGCTGCTGGTGAGTTCGCGCTTGCTGCAACTTCAAGCAATAAAATCACATCGCCTTCAGACGCTTTGCTGCCGACTTGGATTTTGATTTCTTTAACCACGCCAGCGTGCGTTGATGGCACTTCCATGGTGGCTTTATCAGTTTCAAGCGCGATCAGCGATTGCTCTTTTTCGATGACATCACCGACTTTAACAAACACTTCAATCACGTCAACGCCAGCATGGCCGCCGATATCGGGTACTTTCACTTCAACAAGGCCACCGCTGCTCGCCGGTGCGGCAGCAGTTGGCGCAGCAGCAACGGCAGCAACCGGTGCGACTGCAGCAGGCGCCGGCGCCGCTTCGCTGACTTCGAGCAACAACACCACGTCGCCTTCAGAGGCTTTATCGCCAACTTTGATTTTCATTTCTTTAATAACACCAGCGTGCGTTGACGGTACTTCCATCGTCGCTTTGTCGGTTTCAAGTGCGATTAAAGATTGTTCTTTTTCGATCGTGTCGCCAACTTTGACGAAGACTTCGATCACATCAACACCAGCATGCCCGCCGATGTCTGGAATTTTTACTTCAATTAAATTGCTCATCATCAAATCCTGTGTGGGTGAGAGTTAGGGGCGAGGTATAGGCCTCGCCCTCTGATCGTTCTTGGTTTTATGGGTTATACCCAGCAAGAACGACTCACTCGATTACACTGTCCAAGGGGCTGGTTTCGCTGGGTTGATGCCATATTTTTCCATGGCTTCAAGTACCTTCTCTTTACCGATCTTGCCTTCGTCAGCCAACGCTTTAATTGCGGCAACCGCAACGTAGAAGCTGTCGACTTCAAAGAACTTACGCAATTGTTTGCGTGAGTCAGAACGACCAAAACCATCGCAACCGAGTACCACGTAACGACCTGGCACATATTCGCGAACTTGATCGGCAAAGGCGCGTTTGTAATCGGTTGCAGCGATTACAGGACCTTGGCGGCCAGTTAAGCATTGGGTCACGTATGGCACGGCTTGTTCACCCATTGGGTTGAGCATATTGTGACGCTCAGCAGCCATACCATTGCGGCGCAATTCGTTAAAGCTTGGGCACGCCCAGATATCAGATTCGATACCGAAATCGGCTTTAAGTAATGCCGCAGCTTGGATTACTTCACGGAAAATCGTGCCTGAACCCATCAATTGCACTTTGAGCTTGGCATCTTTCGGGCCTTCTTGGAACATATACATCCCTTTCAGGATGCCCGCTTCTGCACCCGCTGGCATGGCCGGCTGGGTGTAGTTTTCGTTCATGACTGACAGGTAGTAATAGATGTTCTCTTGGTCTTGGTACATACGGCGCATACCGTCTTGTACAATCACCGCCAATTCATACGCAAACGTTGGATCGTACGATACGCAGCTTGGGATGAATTCTGCAAACAAGTGACCATGGCCGTCTTGATGCTGCAAGCCTTCGCCATTCAATGTCGTGCGACCCGCAGTACCACCAATCAAGAAACCGCGTGCGCGCAAGTCGCCTGCTGCCCAAGCCAAGTCACCGATACGTTGGAAACCAAACATTGAGTAGTAGATGTAGAACGGAATCATGGTTACGCCGTGGTTGGCGTAAGAAGTCGATGCCGCGATCCAATCGCTCATCGCGCCAGCTTCGTTAATCCCTTCTTGCAAAATTTGACCGGTTTTTGACTCTTTGTAGAACATCAATTGGTCAGCATCTTGTGGCTCGTACAATTGGCCTACGTGTGACCAAATACCGAGTTGACGGAACAAACCTTCCATACCAAAGGTGCGTGATTCATCCGGAACGATAGGTACAACGCGATTACCGATTTTCTTGTCTTTGGCCAAGGCAGTCAAAATACGTACGAAAGCCATAGTGGTCGACATTTCACGCTCACCTGAAGACTCAAGTAGACCTTTAAATAGATCTAAACCTGGCACTTCGAGTGGCTCATCCACTGGCTTACGGCTAGGCAAGAAGCCGCCTAAAGCACTACGACGCTCGTGCATGTATTTCAATTCTGGAGAATCAGCTGGTGGCATGTAGAACGTGCATGATGCAGCTTGTTCGTCAGTCAATGGGATATTGAAGCGATCACGCAGGTTCAATAAATCGTCATTGGCTAATTTTTTCGTGTTGTGGGCCACGTTTTGTGATTCGCCAGCGGTACCTAGACCAAAACCTTTTACTGTTTTAACCAGCAATAGGGTGGGTTGACCTTTGTGTTGTACCGCCGCTTTATAACCTGCATACACTTTGTACAGATCATTACCACCGCGAGTCAGACGCCAGATGTCATCATCGGACATGCTAGACACTAGATCGAGCAATTCTGGGTAAGCACCAAAGAAATGTGCGCGAACATAAGCGCCATCTTTTGATTTGTAGGTTTGATATTCGCCGTCAACGACTTCCATCATGCGTTTTTGCAACAAGCCTTTTTTGTCTTGTGCCAACAACGCATCCCAGCCTGTGCCCCAAACGACTTTAATCACATTCCAGCCAGAACCACGGAAGTCGCCTTCGAGTTCTTGGATGATTTTGCCATTACCGCGAACTGGACCGTCAAGACGTTGCAAGTTGCAGTTAATCACAAAAATCAGATTGTCGAGGTGTTCACGACCCGCGAGTGAAATCGCACCGAGTGATTCTGGCTCATCCATTTCACCATCACCACAGAAGCACCATACGTGACGATCGCCTTTTTGCGTAAAGCCGCGGTCATCGAGGTATTTCATAAAGCGCGCTTGGTAGATCGCCATTAATGGACCAAGACCCATTGATACCGTTGGGAATTGCCAGAAATCAGGCATCAACCATGGGTGTGGGTAAGACGACAAACCGCCACCATCAACTTCTTGACGGAATTTATTCAGTTGCTCTTCAGAGATACGGCCTTCAAGGAAAGCACGTGCGTAAACGCCAGGCGCTGAATGACCTTGTACGTAAACTAAGTCACCACCGTGGTTTTCGTCTGCAGCGTGCCAGAAGTGATTCCAGCCCACATCATACAAAGTAGCAGCAGAGGCAAACGATGAAACGTGGCCACCTAAATCACCATCAAAACGATTGGCTTTAACCACCATTGCCGCCGCATTCCAGCGGGTATACGACAAAATACGTTCTTCAAGATGCGCATTGCCTGGATGTTTGGCTTGTAAGTGCGCTGGAATGGTATTGATGTAAGCAGTGGTCGCGGTGTATGGAATATTGACACCGTCTTGACGGGCGTGATCGACCAATTGTTCCACTAAGAAATGAGCACGCTCAGCGCCCTCAGTTTCAATCACGCTTGCTAAAGCATCGCGCCATTCTTTAGTTTCTTGTGGATCATGGTCATTGAGTTGCTCTGCCATTTGTATCTACCTTGTGAGTGGTGTTGTGGTACACATCCGATGATCGGTTCGGATATTGTTTGTAAACAGGCGACGAGTAGTCGCCCTTTGGGGTTAGCGCGGGGTGTTCCGCTTGTAGTAATTGATTAAACCATTGGTCGATGCATCATGCGAATGTGTCAGACCTGGGGTAGTTAGATCCGCCTCGATCGCCTTGGCCAATTGCTTGCCGAGCTCAACGCCCCATTGATCGTAGGAATTGACATTCCATACGGTGCCTTGGACGAATACTTTATGTTCATACAGGGCAATCAACGCACCTAAACGGCGTGGCGTTAGGCGTTGCATCAAAATGGTATTGGTTGGGCGATTGCCTTTGAAAATCTTGTGCGGCACGAGTTTTTCTTGGGCTTCGCCGGTAATACCGGCCTTGTCGAGTTCGGCTCGAACTTCGGCTTCATTTTTACCGCGCATAAAGGCTTCGGTTTGGGCAAACACATTGGCCATTAAAATGGTGCTGTGTGGCTCTGGAATATCCGGATGCTCAATGGTCGCAATAAAGTCGATAGGCAGTAGCTGGGTACCTTGATGCAGCATTTGATAATATGCGTGCTGGCCGTTAATACCCGCATCACCCCAAACCACAGGGCCGGTGGCGTAATCAACGCGATTGCCATCGAGATCAATCGACTTGCCGTTTGATTCCATATCCAATTGTTGCAAGTAGGCTGGAAAGCGCGACAAGCATTGATTGTACGGAGAGATCAAATACGTAGTGGCATCAAAGAAGTTGGCATACCAAATGCCCAGCATCCCCATAATGACCGGTAGATTTTGCTCGAGGGGTTTGCCACGGAAGTGTTGATCCATGGTGTACGCGCCATGCAGCAAATCTTGGTAGTTATGCTTACCTAAGAAGATCGCAATTGGCAGGCCAATCGCTGACCACAGGCTGTAACGACCGCCAACCCAATCCCAGAATTCAAACATATTGTTGATGTCGATACCAAACTCAGCCACGGCTTTGCTATTGGTCGAAACGGCAACAAAGTGTTTAGCAATGTGTTTTTCTTCGAGCGCGCTCGACAAGAACCATTTGCGGGCGGTGCGCGCATTGGTAATGGTTTCTTGGGTGGTAAAGGTTTTTGACGCAACAATAAATAACGTGGTTTCAGGATCAAGCTGCTTGAGCGTTGAGACAATTTGGTCGCCATCAACGGTTGAAACAAAGTGCATTGTTAAACGAGCGTGACCGTATTCTTTGAGTGCTTGGCAGACCATCAACGGGCCTAAATCTGAACCACCAATACCGATGTTCACAATGTCGGTAATCGGTTTGCCGGTGTAACCTTGCCATTCACCAGAGCGAACTTTGTCGGAAAAAACGCCAATTTGCTCTTTCACTGCATTGACTTTAGGCATCACGTCTTCGCCGTCGACCATGATGGGCGTGCGGTCTAAATTACGTAATGCGGTATGCAGTACGGCACGATTTTCGGTGGTGTTGATTTTTTCACCAGAAAACATTTTTTCAACGCGATCGACCAAGCCCGATTGACGCGCCAAGTCCATGAGCAAGCTCATGGTTTTTTCGGTAATTCTGTTTTTTGAGTAATCAAAAAATAGACCACCCGATTCAAGCGAAAACCTTTCAAATCGATGCGGATCATTATTAAATAAATCGCGCATATGCATTGGTGACACTTCTTTGAAGTGCTCAGCAAGTGCCAGCCAAGCAGGAGAAGAGGTTAGGTTAGACATCGGAATCGTTCCTTGTTGATCGCTTGCAGGTATTGCCGTGTGAGGGCGAATTTTTTTAGTGCTCATGTCCACGAACTCGTTTTTCTTTCATATTGCGTTTCATTTTCTCAAGCTGATCGATCAGCTCAGGGCCACGTTTGAGTGCGACACCCACGGCCAATACATCGATGATGACCAAATGCACGATGCGGGTAATCATTGGCGTGTATAAATCAGGATCTTCCATCGTGTCGGCAAACAAACAAATATTGCAGCGTTTGGCCATTGGTGATTTGGAATGGGTAATGCCGATCACATCGGCGCCTGAATCACGCGCAATCTCAACCGAGCGCAGCATATCTAAAGTGCGGCCCGAATTAGACACCGCAATCACCGCATCGCCCGGTTTAAGCATCGATGCGCTCATGCCGTGCATATGCGGATCGGTATAAGCCACCGTCGGTACGCCAAGACGGAAAAATTTATTCTGCGCATCAATCGCTACGGCACCCGACTGACCTTGTCCCCAAACTTCAATTTTTGGCGTATTAGATAAAATCTTGATGGCTTTTTCTAATACATCGGTATCGAGTTCATTACGACAACGCAGTAGATGAGAAATATTATTGTCGAATAATTTTTTTGCCAAATCGTGCGCGGAGTCATCCGCAGAAACCATCGAATGCACATACGGTACGCCAGAAACCAAACTGCGCGTGAGGCGTAGTTTGAAGTCTTGCAATCCTGAGCAATTGAGTGAACGGCAAAAGCGGATCACGGTGGGCTGAGAAACTGCGGCCAGATCGGCAATTTGGGCAATTGGCGCATTGGCGACTAAATTGGGTTGCGCCAGCACTAAATCAGCTACTTTGCGTTCGGATTTAGACAAAGTGTCGAGTACTGCTTTGATTCGTTCGAGCATTATTTAGCGCCCTCAATCAAACGCAATAACGCCAAGCAGGATGACTGCTTTGGCGTTGATAGAAAAAAGTTAAAGGAAAAACGGTTCACTTAAGCAGTCCAATAAACCTGAGCAGGTTGCTCGCTTTGGTCGAGCACACGGCGAATTGGATATTGCTCGGTCAGTGACTTTTGTTCTTGCATGGCGTGTTGCAGCAATTCTTTTTTGCCTTCGCCGGTGATATGCACGTAAAGATTGCGTGCTTTTGCAATCGTCGGCAAAGTAAGCGTGATGCGCGAATGCGGTGCAACCGGCGGTGTGACTGCGGCGACCCAGTCTGTGGAAACACAGGCGGCTTCGAGCTCTACGGCGTTAGGGAATAAAGACGCGGTATGACCATCATCACCCATACCTAGGATGAGTATATCAATAGGGGCTTTGATTTTTTTGAGTTCGGCTTCAATACCTGCAAGACCGGCATGTGGCGTTGCGGCATCGTTGACCATAGAAATAAACTGCGCTGCAGCTGCATTGTCTTGCAATAGATTTTCGCGCGTTAGGCGTTCATTACTATCTGCGTGATCGATAGGTACCCAGCGTTCATCCACCAAGGTAATGATCACTTTTGACCAATCAATATCACTGGTGCGCAATGCTTTAAACATACCAGCGGGTGTGCGACCACCCGATACGGCCAGGCTCGCTGAGCCCCGCTCAGTAATCGCCGCTTGGAGTTGTTGGGCAATGGATTGAGCGAGTTTGAGGTCGAGTTCGTCTTTACTTGTGAACTCATGCCATTGCAACGTCATGCGTGGATCTCCAGTTTTATAATTGTGCAATGCAATACGGAGTTTCCCCAATTTTGCCATATCTAGTCAAAATTTAGGGAAACTCTTTAAGGTTTGTTGCAGATCAAGATTCTTCGTGCCAGCACAAACCGTCGCGAGATAATAGGGCTGAGGATGCTGCTGGGCCCCAAGTGCCGGCAGTATAGGTTTTCGGACCTTCTGAACTATTTTCCCAGCTCTCGATAATTGGCTCAACCCAACGCCATGCGGCACGTTGTTCATCACGACGTACAAACAGGGATAGATCGCCTTTGATGACATCCATCAACAAACGTTCATATGCTTCTGGACTGCGGGTGCTGAAGGTTTCTTTGAAATCCAAGTCCAAATACACTTCGCGCAAACGTTCACGACCTGGTTCTTTGGCCAACAGGTAGAGACGAACTGACTCATCCGGTTGTAATTGAATCACCATGCGGTTCGCTTGCATGTTTTTGCCAAAAATCGACGTCGGCGCTGCACGGAAATTAATGACGATTTCAGCCAGACGTTCTTGCAAGCGTTTACCGGTACGCAAGAAGAACGGCACGCCAGCCCAACGCCAAGTTTCGATCTCGGCTTTTAATGCCACAAAGGTTTCCGCTTTCGAACCTGCAGGTACACCAGGCTCGTCTTGATAGCCAGGAACGGCTTTGCCGCCAACAGCGCCGGCACGATACTGACCGCGTACCACTTTGTTGTGAACGTTTTCAGGTGTGAGCGGTTTGAGTGCACGCAATACTTTGAGTTTTTCGTCACGAACTGCGTCAGCATCAATAGACGCTGGCGGCTCCATTGCCACAATCGTTAACAGTTGCAACAGATGGTTTTGCACCATATCGCGCAGTGCACCGGTTTTGTCATAAAAATCCGCACGGGTTTCGACGCCAACTTGTTCGGTGACGGTGATTTGTACGTCGCGAATCCATTCGCGACGCCATAGCGGTTCAAGCAAAGTGTTGGCAAAACGCAATGCAATCAAATTCAGAACCGGCTCTTTACCCAAGTAATGGTCAATGCGGTAAATTTGCTGTTCTTGAAAGTATTCGCCGACTTCATCGTTGATTTTATTCGAAGATTCTAAGTCGTGGCCGAGTGGCTTCTCGAGTACGACGCGTGAGTTGCCTTGGTTAAGACCGACTGCCGCTAAATTTTTTGCAATCGGAGCAAAGAAATCTGGCGCAGTTGAGAGGTAGAATACACGGCTACGATTTGGATAAATATTCAGTGCTTCAGCTAAAATCTCGAAGTCGCTGAGGGTATGGGCATCGACTTTAAAGTATTCGATGCGTTCCGCGAACTGAGCCCAATCGGCTTCGTTATAGTGGCTACCTAAAAATTCTTTGGCTTTGCTTTGCGCTTTAGCGGTGTAGCTTGCCGTGTCTGAAGGGCTGCGGCCTAAGCAAATAATCCGGCCATCTTTTGGAAGGTTGCCGTCTTGGTGTTGGTGGTAAAGTGCCGGTAGTAACTTGCGCAAGGCTAAGTCACCAGTGCCGCCAAAAAATACCATGTCGAAAGCGTCGATCGGGTTCATTGCAGCAAATCCTTCCTGATAATAAGGGGGGTTAATATGCACCTAAATGATACAGGTTAACAAGTAAGCTTTGTAATCTTACTACATGCCTAAATGACGGTGCAAACGAATTTAGATTTTAAGTTTTTCCTTATGGGTATTTTTACCGTTTTGCGCGTCAAGTCCATGGTACTAAACACCAATGTTGCGTTGCAGCGCGAGTGGCTGACGTACTTTTTGGGTTGCTCTAGCGCGCTGATTGTAGTAAAACTACGCCAAATTTCATAAGCATTTTAGCTGAGTGCTGATCCCTCAGCCTATCAGGAGTTCCGTATGACATTGCATCCTCGTCTGGTCGAAGTAACACAACGTGTTATTGAACGCAGTAAAGCGTCTCGTGGTCGTTATTTAGCACGTATGGAGCTCGCTGCAAGTAAAGAGCCGGTTCGTAAAGGTTTAGCCTGTACCAATCAGGCGCATGCTTGGGCTGCAATGCCAGAGACCGACAAAATCATGTTGCGTGAAATGCGTCAGCCTAATCTGGCCATTGTGTCTTCATACAACGAAATGTTGTCGGCGCATCAGCCATTTGACGCTTTTCCAGCATTGATTAAGCGCGCCGCTCACGAAGTTGGCGCAACGGCACAGTTTGCTGGCGGTGTGCCAGCAATGTGTGATGGGGTGACACAAGGTCAAGCAGGGATGGAATTGTCCTTGTTTAGTCGTGATGTGATCGCGATGTCAACGGCAGTGGCTTTGTCGCACAATATGTTTGATGCGACTTTATGTCTTGGTGTTTGCGACAAAATCGTTCCGGGTCTGTTGATTGGCGCATTACAGTTTGGCCATCTACCAACAATTTTTGTACCAGCGGGTCCTATGACCAGCGGTATTTCAAACAAAGAAAAAAATGTCACTCGTCAGCTTTTTGCTGAAGGCAAAGTAGGGCGCGATGCCCTGTTGGCATCAGAAGAAGGCTCTTACCACGGTGCGGGTACTTGTACTTTCTTTGGTACGGCCAACTCCAATCAAATGCTGATGGAAATCATGGGTCTGCATTTGCCAGGCGCAGCCTTTACTAATCCAGGCACACCATTGCGTGATGCATTGACTATGGCTGCCGCCAAGCGCGCAGCGCAAATTACATCATTGGGTAATGAATTTATTCCCGTCGGTAAAGTGGTTGACGAAAAAACCATCATCAATGGCATTATTGGCTTGCTGGCTACGGGTGGCTCTACCAACCATACGATTCACTTGATCGCGATTGCCCGTGCAGCTGGTGTCATGATTGATTGGTCTGACTTTAGTGATTTATCAAGCATCATTCCGTTGTTGGCTAAAGTCTATCCAAATGGCGCGGCCGATGTGAACCACTTCCACGCCGCTGGTGGTATGGGCTATGTGATTCGTGAATTGCTCGACGCTGGTTTGTTGCACAACGATGTGTGGACTGCCGCTGGCTTTGGTTTGCGCCATTATGCGCAAGAGCCTTTCTTGGATAATGGTGTTGTGGTGTGGCGTGATGCACCAACGGTTGCCGGTGATGCAGAGGTATTGAGCACCGTTGCGAATCCATTCCAAGCCGATGGCGGCACTAAGTTGCTGCAAGGTAATTTAGGTCGTGCGGTAATTAAAACTTCGGCGGTTGCGCCTGAATTCCGCGTAGTGAATGCACCAGCGATTGTGTTTGACGATCAAGAAGACGTGATAGCAGCCTTTAAACGTGGCGAGCTTGAGCGTGATTTTATTGCGGTGGTGCGCTTCCAAGGTCCACGTGCTAACGGTATGCCTGAGCTGCACAAGCTCACGCCACCATTGGGCGTGTTGCAAGATCGTGGTTTCAAAGTGGCACTGGTGACCGATGGTCGTATGTCGGGCGCGTCGGGTAAAGTACCTGCTGCAATTCACATTACGCCAGAAGTGGTGTCCGGCGGTGCCTTAGGTAAAGTGCGCACTGGCGATATGATTTTGCTCAATGCCGAAACCGGCGTGCTTGAAGCACAAGTCGATGCCGCTGAGTGGGCCGCGCGCGAAGTGGTGACAGCGGATCTGAGTAAAAATGAACACGGCATGGGTCGCGAGTTGTTTGCGACTTTCCGCCAAAATGCGACCGGTGCCGAAGAAGGCGCGGTCAGCATGGGCTTAGCGCATTAAGCGCTTCGTAGTGTCTGTAGGATGAAGAATGGTGCGCTTAGCGCATTGGGTATGTGTAGTTCTGGTTATATCTGACGGTATATCGATCTAGGTCATGATTTGATTGGTTTGGATCGATATACTCTATGCTTTATTTGGGCTGTGTTATTTTTTGACGGCTTATTTTCATAACGTAAAACGGAAGAGTTAAAAATGCAGATTCGTGACATCATGCGCTCGTGCTCGGTTATGCCGGTGCTCGTAATCGAAAACGTGGAACACGCAGTACCTTTGGCAAAAGCCTTGGTTGAAGGCGGCATCCGTGTCTTAGAAGTGACTTTGCGTACCGAAGCTGCATTGGCTGCGGTGAAAGCGATTGTTGATAACGTACCTGGTGCGATTGTTGGCGTGGGCACCGTGGTTCGTCCAGAGCAATTCCAAGCAGCAAAAGACGCCGGTGCCGTATTTGCGGTAACGCCAGGTTTGACGCCTAAATTAGCTGCTGCAGCTCGTGCTTGCGGTATCCAATTATTGCCAGGCGTGATGACGCCATCTGAAGCGATTGCAGCGCTTGAAGAAGGCTTTGATGCCATGAAGCTATTCCCCGCTGAACAAGCGGGTAGCTTGGGTATGCTCAAAGCCATGGGCGGTCCATTGCCACAAATCTTATTCTGCCCAACTGGCGGCGTGAGCTTGGAATCAGCGCCTAAATTATTGGCATTGCCCAATGTTGGCTGTGTTGGCGGCTCTTGGTTGGCACCGAAAGATATGGTTGCTAAAGGCGATTGGGCTGGCATTACTGCGCTAGCGCGTGAAGCTGCTGCTTTGCGTCCTGAGTAACAGTTAAGATTATCGCTAGGCGTTTTGCCTAGCTGTTAATCAAACTGGCTTTATCTATATAGTGTTTGCTCTGTTTTGATTGTGGTGCACGCTGCGCGTGTATTGCAGTGAGTTTGTATTTTTTGCATGGTCTTTGTCGTGGCGCAATGGCACTCCTATTCTGAATGGTGCATGCTTAGTCGTCCCGATTTATTTGATTTCTTTTCTGGAGATGATTCATGACTATTAAAGTTGGTATCAATGGTTTTGGCCGCATCGGCCGTATGGTGTTTCGCGCAGCTGTTTATGACTTTGCCAATGATATTGAAATCGTTGGTATTAACGATTTGCTTGAGCCAGACTACCTAGCTTATATGCTCAAGCACGATTCAGTGCACGGCAAATTCAAAGGTGATGTTGCGGTTGTTGATGGCCAATTGGTGGTGAATGGCAAAACAATTCGCCTGACCGCAGTCAAAGATCCTGCAGAATTGAAATGGGGCGAAATTGGCGCGGATGTTGTGGTTGAAGCAACTGGCCTCTTTTTGACGAAAGAAACCTGCGAAAAGCATTTAGCTGCTGGTGCGAAAAAAGTCATCATGTCTGCGCCGAGCAAAGACGCTACACCGATGTTTGTTTACGGCGTGAATAACGCAACGTATGCCGGTGAAGCTATTATCTCTAATGCTTCATGCACCACCAATTGCTTGGCGCCGATTGCTAAAGTCCTTAACGACAACTTCGGTATCAAACGTGGTTTGATGACCACGGTACATGCAGCAACTGCAACGCAAAAAACCGTTGATGGTCCATCAAACAAAGATTGGCGCGGTGGCCGTGGTATTTTGGAAAACATCATTCCTTCATCAACTGGCGCTGCAAAAGCCGTTGGCGTGGTAATTCCTGAAATCAAAGGCAAATTAACCGGTATGGCATTCCGTGTGCCAACTTCTGATGTGTCAGTCGTTGACTTGACGGTTGAGTTGAACAAAGAAGCCTCATACGAAGAAATCTGCGCGGCAATGAAAGCAGCGTCTGAAGGCGCAATGAAAGGTGTATTGGGTTATACCACTGATAAAGTCGTATCAACTGACTTCCGTGGCGAAGCATGCACTTCTACATTTGACGCTGATGCCGGTATTGCTTTGGATAAAACCTTCGTTAAATTGGTAGCTTGGTATGACAACGAATGGGGCTATTCAAGCAAAGTGTTGGAAATGGTTCGTGTTATGGCTGCTAAATAAGTCGTTTTAAGGTAGTGAAAAGCCAGTCAGCAATGCTGACTGGCTTTTTTTTATGGGCATACGCTGGTGTGAAGCCGAGTCTATTGATTGGCGGATGCCAGCGCTGGTGCTGTATTTTGCTGCGATTTATTACTTGCAATTGAGTTTTTGCCACTGTTTAGCAGTTTTTTAATGCGGTTTTTTTTATTTGCTGTGTATTTATTCTCTTTAATGTCTAAATTTCTGCTCCTTGCTTGTTGAGTTTGTGTTGGCTTTGAGGCTAATTTGCTTGCTAAGTCAAGCACTTGCTGTTTTGACTGGGGTACTGTCGTAAACAAATCACATTTTAGAATTAAGTTGATACAAATATTATGACAGCAGTATTTTGCGTCGCCGTGTTGTGAAGTTTTACACTGTTCAAAACTGCCTTATTGCACAGATTACGATGGAAGGCGTCTGGATAATGCCGAGCATACCTTGCATTTTGGGGTGGTTATTATCTGTTCAACAGGAGTTTTAAATATGTTCAAGCGTGTATTGATTGGTGCTTTGGTATCAACTGCCTTCGCAATGCCAGCAATGGCAGAAGTTTCTATTTCGGGTTCAGCTGAAATGGACTTCTTCTACCGTACTAACCAAGCCAATGGCAATGGTTCTTCTACTGACGGCGCTTTCGGTCAAGAAATCGCCATCATCGTTAACGTAGATGGTAAAGACAAATTAGACAGCGGTGACGTATTGAAATGGCGTCTCGCGCAAAAAGTAGCCACTGACTACCGTTATGACTCTTTCGGTCAACGTGAAGCTTGGATCGGCTACCAAGGTACTTGGGGTGAAGCACGCTTCGGTAACCAATTCTCTAACCAATACTTGCAATTAGACTGGCCATATGGCGCGCAAGGCGTGGGTAACTTGTGGGCTGACTTCGGCGCGCAAAACGTTCAATACGCTCGTGCAATCAGCTACTTCTCACCAAGCTTTGGCGGTTTTGCATTCCAAGCTCAGTATGACTTAGGTTCTGGCACTTCTGATGCTAACGCTTACGAAATCACTGCAAACTACGCCAACGGCGGCTTCCGTATGGACGCAGGTTTCTCTGAATCGAAAAACAGCAAGACTATGTCTTCTGAAGCGTTTGTATTCGGTGGCAGCAAATGGGGTAGCTCTGGCGAGTACCTAACTACTGGTGAAAACAAAGCTCGTGCTTACAATGTGGGCGCAATCTACAAGTTTGAAAGCGGCTTTGATTTAGCAGCTGGTGCTAAACGCAATGAATGGTCTGGCTATGTGAACAACGCCATCCATGCTGGTAACGGCAAAACAACTGTTGACCAATACTTGGTTCGCGCTGGTTACACTACTGGCAAGCACAACATGAACTTGGGCTTCCAACGTATTGAAGACAGCAAAACTGATGGTGCTACCGCTGATGACGGTATCAACGTAGTAAATGCTCAGTACAACTACAGCTTGTCTAAAAACTCGACTGCTTTTGTACAAGTTCGTCACCACATGTTTGACAACGCAGCTAAGACTAGCGTAATGCACGGTTCATGGCAGCTTGATGGTGCAGCTAACAACGGTAAAGACAATGCAACACGTATCTTAGTAGGTACTTGGACTGGTTTCTAATCAGCCAAACCACTGATTTATAAGTGTTTTAAACAAAAAAACGGCGCAGCAATGCGCCGTTTTTTGTTGTATCCGAGATACAGTTTGTGTTAGTGC
The DNA here is from genome assembly GCF_019665785.1 of Deefgea piscis. Lineage (NCBI taxonomy): Bacteria > Pseudomonadati > Pseudomonadota > Betaproteobacteria > Neisseriales > Chitinibacteraceae > Deefgea > Deefgea piscis. The sequence continues at coordinate 3,168,627 of NZ_CP081149.1, read as the reverse complement.
ATCGGCATGTTTTTGCTTTGCCTATGAACAGTGAGTATTCTCGAGTCTGTAAAGCAGTGGCAACAATTGTTCAGGTTGTAGCCTGCTGTTACGGTGGTTTTAACTTAACTCTCGTATCTTTTGGAGAATAATAAATGTTCAAGCGCGTTCTTATGGCTGTAGCTGTTGCTGCTGCCGTTTCTGCCCCAGCTTTTGCTGAAGTGTCTATCAACGGTTCTGCTGAGATGGACCTGTTCGTACGTACTAACCAAGCTGCTGCTCAAGGTACAACTTTGGCTGAAGAAATCGCCATCGTGGTTAACGTTGACGGCAAAGATAAATTAGACAATGGCGACACTTTGAAATGGCGCCTAGCTCAAAAAGTGGCAACTGACTGGCGTTATGACGGTTGGGGCGGTCGTGAAGCTTGGATCGGTTACGCTGGCTCTTGGGGTGAATTGCGTTTCGGTACTCAATTTACTAACGCTTACTTGACTCTTGACTGGCCTTACGGTTCTAAAGCACAAGGTAACTTGAGCGCTGACTTTGGTGCTGTAAACGACAAATGGAAAGATGCAATCACTTACTTCTCTCCAGATTTCGGTGGCTTTAACTTCACTGCTCAGTACAAAATTGGTGCAGACACTGCCGGTACGGCAACTGCTGGCAGCACTTTGACTAACGGCTATGACATTGGTGTTAATGGCGCATTTGGTCCAGTAGCTGTAAATGCTGGATGGCAACGTCAGAATGACGCTGTGTTCGGTCAATTCCCAGTCGGTGCTGGCGGTTCAGGCGATGTAACTAAATTCCGCGCTGTTGGTGATGGCGCTTCAAGCGACGTGTACTTTGTTGGTGCTCGTGGTTCAATTGGTGACTTCTCTTTGAAAGCATTGTATAAAAACAATACTTGGAAAGACGTAGGTCAAAAATTAGAAGTAAATCAATACTTGGTTGGCGGTACTTACTCTATGGGTAAAAACGCCTTCAGCTTGGGTTGGCAAGAAGTGTTGGATGGTAAATTCAACGGCAAAGATATGGACAACAGTGTTAAACAAATTTCTGCTCAATGGGATTACAGCTTGAGCAAAAATACTGGTGCATTCTTGCAAGCTCGTTACCACATGTACGGCACAGACACTCAATTGTTTAAAGTTGACGGCTCTTCTGGCTACAAAACTGATGACACCTTGCGTGTTCTGGTTGGTACTTGGACCGGCTTCTAATCGATTGATTTAATCATCGATAGATAAAAGAAAGGCAGCTTAGGCTGCCTTTTTTTATTAAATTGAATTAAATTGTTGTGCCGTATTAATGGTATGAGTTGCAAAAAAGTGTAAGAGTGGATTTGCTCGTGAAAGCAATGCCAATAAAAGCTGCAATTAATCGTATTTTTTTGTCGGCAACGCTACAGCAATAAGTAGTTCAGCTGAATGTAGAAACTAAAATTTGAAATGAATGCCGTGATATTGAATAAAAATGAATGGGTTTAAACCTAGGGTTTTCTCGAAGTGGAAAGTGTGCAACACGAGGGGCTAATTTAGGGGTACTTTTATCGGTTTGTCATATATTGGTAACTTGAAGCTGCTAATATTTAGATATAAAAAATTAAACTCATCGCTAGATTATATTGCCGAGTTAAAACAATTTTTTACTTATTTTAATATCCCTTTTAAAAGAGTTAAATCGATATGAGCAAAATCATTGCCCTTTCTATTGCTGCTGCATTGTTAGCACCATTAGCTTCTGCTGAAGTCACCATTAGCGGTAGTGTTCGTACTGCGATGGAATATCTTAGCCCTGATCAAGTAGGTGTTAAAGCCGGTTCTAAAAATGACGGCGATAATAAAACCCAATTAGCCGATCAAAGTTCACGTATCCGTGTTTCTGGTGTTGATAAACTAGATATCGGTGGCGATTTGGTTTGGGTTTTAGAAAGTCGTTTCCGTGTTGGCGATCCATACAATAAAGAGGCGGGTTCAGTATGGGGCTCGCGTGATACCTATATCGGTTATAAAGGTGATTACGGTTTTGCCCGTTTTGGTAAAATGGATAATGCCTACAAAAACCTATACAAAAACATTTCACCAACCATTGATGGCGAAATGAACGATACATCGGGTTATATGGGTGATGGCCAATTATTGCGCCGTTTAGGTGCTCGTTCAGGCTCGGTTATTTATTACGAAACACCTAATTTTAGCGGTTTTAATGCTAATGCGTCGTATACTATTGGCGAAAAAACAGCAACTTACGATGCGTCAACATATCAAATCGGTGGCTATTGGAAAAATGATATGTTTAACGTCGGTGCTTCATATTCAATGGGCAAAGACCAAACTTCTAGCTATACCTCTTCAAAAATTACCCCAGTCGGCACTGCAAATGGTTCAAGCATTAGCGGCTTTATGGTTGGTGGTAATGTTAAATACATGGACTTCGGTCTAGGTTTAACTTGGGAACAAGTTGATCGTGATGATGGCAAGCAATCACGCACTCAAGATAGTTATGCCATTGCCGGTTCATACAAATATGAAAAAATGAATTTCTTGTTGTCGTATGTACAAGCTGGTGATGTAGAAACATTAAATGATTCTGGTGCCGATCAAGTTTCGGTTGCCGCATCATATAATTTATCCAAACGCAGCAGAGTATATGCAACATATACTAAAGTGAATAACGATAAAAACGCTAATTTCACGACTGAATCAGGTTATGTATTAAACAATGGCCAAAGCGCTGATTTGTTCTCAGTGGGCGTACGTACTGATTTCTAATTGGATTTAAAGTTTTACCGCTTGAACTTGAGCCGCTCAAACAGTGTTTGGGCGGTTTTTTTTAGCCTGAATAAAACTTCCGCATACAGAGTCGGCGGCAATCCGGCAAGCGCGTGGTAAAATTGCAGTCATAAATTCATTTTGAGTTAGGGGCGGGCAATGTCAGGCAATTCTATTGGTTTATTGTTTACCGTAACGTCGTTTGGTGAGAGCCACGGCGCAGGGATTGGCTGCATTGTCGATGGTTGCCCACCGGGAATGGCGCTGTCTGAGGCAGATATTCAGTTGGAGCTTGATCGCCGTAAACCTGGCACTAGCCGCCACGTCACGCAGCGCAAAGAGCCCGATTCGGTGGAGATTTTATCCGGGGTGTATGAGGGCAAAACCACCGGTACGCCGATTGCTTTATTGATTCGTAACCAAGATCAACGCAGCCAAGATTACGGCAAAATTGTTGAGACTTTCCGCCCGGGCCACGCCGATTACACGTATTGGCATAAATATGGCATTCGCGATCCACGTGGTGGTGGCCGCTCTTCAGCACGCGAAACTGCGGTACGCGTTGCGGCGGGCGCGATTGCCAAAAAATGGCTCAAAGAGCGTTACGGTGTTGAAATTCGTGGCTATATGAGTAAGCTCGGTGAAATCGATATCCCGTTTGTGAGCTGGGATCAGGTGGCTGAAAATGCTTTTTTTGCGCCCAATAATGCCATTGTTGCTGAACTTGAAGACTATATGGATGCGATTCGCAAAGAGCGCGATTCGGTCGGCGCACAAATTTCAGTGGTCGCCGAAAACGTCCCTGTGGGTTGGGGTGAGCCGGTCTATGATCGTCTTGATGCCGATATCGCTTTTGCGATGATGAATATCAATGCTGTTAAAGGCGTTGAAATTGGCGCGGGTTTTGCCAGCATTGCCCAGCGCGGTTCAGAGCATTGTGATGAGTTGACGCCACAAGGTTTTGCTAGCAATCATGCTGGCGGTATCTTGGGGGGTATATCAACAGGGCAGGCGATTACTGTTAACTTGGCGGTTAAACCTACCTCGAGTATTGCACAAGAGCGTCGCTCGATTGATAAAGACGGCAATCCAGTGATGATGGCCACCACTGGCCGACATGACCCTTGTGTTGGCATTCGTGCTACGCCAATTGCCGAGGCGATGCTGGCCTTGGTGCTGATTGATCATGCCTTACGCCACCGGGCGCAGTGTGGTGATGTGGTGGTGAATACACCACAAATTGCGGGGAGTATCAAAGCATGAAATTACGCGGATGGAGTGCTGTGGTTGGCCTGATGTTACTGGCCGGTTGTGCCAATACTTTTGTTTCCCAAGTCTCTGTTCGCCATGATTTACCCGCATCCATGGCCGGTAAAGTGTTTGCCATTGATCGACCCAAAGCCGATGACCAAAGCTTAGCGCGCTATGACTTTGAAAACCTATTGGCGACTGAATTACGTCGGCAAGGCTTGGTACAACAAACCGACCCTAAGCTGGCCGATTGGTTAGTGCAGCTCGATTATCAAATTGATGATGGCAAAAATGCGTCTTATCAGCAGCCGATTTGGGGCACGATCGGTTACTCCGTGAGTTATCAGCGCATCAACACCGGCGGCGGCATTGCTTTTATCCCACGTTACTACCCAGAAACGGGGATTATTGGCTCGCAAACCATTAATGAAACGCTATTTACTCGCGAAGTGTTTGTCGATATTTTGGATCGTAAGGCCTTGGCAGCTGGCGATTTTGCCAAGTTGTATGAAGGACGAGCTAGAAATCGTAGCCTCAATGATGTACTCGATCCGGCGGTACCTTGGTTGATACGCAGCTTATTTTTACCTTTTCCGGGCCCTTCGGGCGTCACGCGAGAAGTGCGGCAGGTTTTGCCTGAAAGCAAATAAACTGTGCGGCCAGCGCATCAATCGCTGGCACCAGCAGAAGAAGTAGGCAGGCAAAAGTTTCCGTGCATCGTTGCTTCACCTTGTCGTGCGTATGTACTGTCTGCAGCGTTGCGCCTTGCGTGAAAACTGTTGCTCAGTGACTTAGTTATTTTTGAATTGGATTTTCTTGTGACACCAGATCAATATTGTGAAGATAAAGCCGCCAAAAGCGGCTCGAGTTTTTATTACAGCTTTCGTTTTTTAAGCCCAGAAAAACGCATCGCCATTACAGCTTTGTACGCATTTTGTCGTGAAGTGGACGACGTGGTCGACGAAATCAGTGATGAAGGCGTCGCACGGACGACCTTGGCCTGGTGGCGCAACGAAGTCGACCAAATGTACGCCGGCTCGCCGCAGCACCCGGTGACTCAGTCTTTGTGGCCAGCGGCCCAAGCCTATGATTTACCGCGTGAATTGCTGCTCGAAATTATCGACGGCATGGAAATGGATTTAAATCAGGCGCGTTATAACAGCTTTAAAGATTTGCATCTGTATTGCTACCGCGTTGCCAGCGTGGTGGGGCAATTGGCGGCGATGATTTTTGGTTTTACTGATCGTAAAACCTTAAAATACGCGCATGATTTAGGCATTGCTTTTCAGCTCACCAATATCATTCGCGACGTGGGTGAAGACGCTCGACGCGGCCGAATTTATTTACCGGTGGATGAATTGCAACGCTTTAATGTGCCCGCCGCCGACATTATGAATTACCGGGAAACGGCTGAATTTAAAGCCTTAATGAATTTCCAAATTGATCGTGCCGAGCAATATTACGATCAAGCCATCGCTTTATTACCTGCATGCGATAAAAAAAGTCAGCGTACCGGCTTGGTGATGGCGGCGATTTACCGCGCCACCTTGGCCGAAATTCGCGCCGATGGCGCGCAAAAAGTACTCAATCAACGCATCAAACTCACCCCCATTCGCAAGCTCTGGCTGGCATGGAAAACATGGTGGTTTGCTTAAAGATTTCACCCCCATCCCAACCTTCCCCCATCAAGGGGGAAGGCGCTTGTGCAGTAGCATTGGCCATAGTTATGTCGTAACTCCAATGGTTTATGGCAAAGCAATGCAAAGACGAGAGAAAACGGTTGTCGATCTATTGACGCTGCATTGATTCCCTCCCCCTTGATGGGGGAGGGTTAGGGTGGGGGTGAAATCGTTGAGTAAACACCATTTGGCTCGCTGGCAAGTTCAATTTGCAAGAGCACTTCGGCATGAGGCGACTGATGCTGAAAAATTATTGTGGCAGTATTTGCGTGCTGAGCAGATGGGCTTTAAGTTTCGCCGCCAGCAACCGATTGGTATTTATATTGTGGATTTTGTTTGCTTCGGGTCTGTTGATGTTTGGTTTGCCAGCCGCGTTTGTGCGGATTTTGGCCTGAGGCAAGGCACGAAGCGCGCAACTTAGTCATTCTAAGTCAGCGCTTTGTAACGCAGCATCACGCCAAAATCCGCCAAACCCTGCGGGCTGGGCGCTTTTCGCGGCGACTCTGCGTTGTAGCAAGCTCACATAGATTGACTATACATCGCTTACTACGCCTTGATTCGCCGCGAAAAGCACTCCAGCGCGGCGGGAAACCAAGCTTCAACAGACCCTAGAGCTCACTTGATTATTGAGCTTGATGGTGGGCAGCATATGGCGTCGCATGCAAAAGATGCGATTCGAGATCATGATTTGAATGAACAAGGATTTAAAGTTTTGCGGTATTGGAATCATCAAATTTTCACTGAAATGAATGCTGTTCGGGCTGATATTTGGCAGCACCTTTACCCATGAAAACCGTCGCCATTATTGGGGGGGGTTATGCTGGCATGGCAGCGGCGGTTGAGTTGGCGGCGGCTGGCGTGTCGGTCACAGTGTTTGAGGCTGGCAAAGTGCTCGGTGGCCGTGCGCGCCGCGTGGCGCGTAGTCATCAATCTGGGGCGAGCGCCGTGGATAATGGCCAGCATTTATTGATTGGCGGCTATAGCGAATTATTGCGTTTAATGACGCAATGCGGCGTGGATTTATCGCAAGTTTTTTTGCGCTTGCCGATGCGTTTGCAAGTTGATCCTGATTTTGTACTGGCTTGCCCAAGGTTGCCAGCGCCCTTGCATTTGGCGGTGGGTTTATTTTTGGCCAAAGGCTTATCGTGGGCTGAGCGTTGGGCCTTAATTCGTACCATTCAGCTGAGTAAATGGCGGCGGTGGCGCTTAGCGCAAGACATCAGTGTGGCGCAGTGGTTAAGTAACGAGCGGCAACCGGCCAATTTAATTGCTAAGTTTTGGTCACCATTGACCTTGGCGGCGCTCAATACACCGCTGGAATTGGCGAGCGCCCAAGTGCTGCTCAATGTATTGCGCGATAGTTTGGGCGGCGCACGGGCCGCTTCTGATTTACTGTTGCCGCGTTGCGATTTTAGTCAGTTATTTCCTGAGCCTGCAGCGCAGTATATTGAGCAGTATAGTGGGTATTTAAAGCTAGGCCATAGAGTAAAAAGTCTGTCGGTAGATACCCAAGGTTTTTTACTGGATGATGCTGAGCGATTTGACGCGGTGATTTGTGCCACGCCACCGCATCAAGCGGCAAATATTTTGCCTGCGATCCCGGCGCTCAATGCCTTAAGCGCGCAGTTGGCCGCTTGGCAATATCAGCCGATTGTGACGGTGTATTTGCAATATGCCGCCGAGATTAAGCTGGCTACGCCGATGCTCGGTTTGGCCGATGCGTATTCGCAATGGGTGTTTGATCGCGGCGTGAGTCATGGCCAGCATGGTTTGATTGCGGTGGTGATTTCTAGCGAAGGCCAGCATAGTGGTTTGAGCCATGATGAATTAGCCACCGCAGTGCAAGCTGAATTGCATCAACGCTTAGGCTTGCCCGATTTAGTGTTGCGCCAACAAGTCATTAGTGAAAAACGCGCTACGTTTGCCTGTACGCCTGACTTGCTTCGGCCTGACAATAACACTGATGTCGCGGGTTTATTTTTGGCCGGGGACTTTACCTCAGATTTAGCTGGCCAAGGTCGCGGTGAATACCCCGCGACGCTAGAAGGCGCGGTGCGTAGTGGCGTTAAAGCGGCACAGCAATGCCTGCAGTATTTGCGTCGCTAGTGTCGCACTGGCAAAGCGAGCGCCAATCCAGCGCGAACAATCCATGATGAATCCTTGATGAGTTTGTCGCTGGGACTCGTCCCCTTTTTGGTCGATTAATTGCAGCGATGAGCCGAGCTCTCAGTCTATTTTTGCAGTGCGCCGCAGGCGAATTAAGTAGCACTTTAGGTAATTACACTTCAAGCCGTTTGGCTGATGATTAGGAATAAAAAAATGGCAGATTGGAAATCAGCAAGCTTTGCAGCAGATGCATTTAAAGATCGAGTGATTCTGGTCACTGGTGCGGGTCAGGGTTTGGGCGCAATGGCCGCTATTGAGTTGGCCAAACTTGGCGCGACGATTATTTTATTGGGCCGTAACGAAAAAAAACTCAGTCGCACTTACGATGCCATCGAAGCGGCTGGCGGGCCGCAGCCAGCGGCCGTACCGCTTGATTTGGCCAAAATGGGCGAAGCTGAGCTCAATCAATTGGGCGTGCTGATCCAAAAAGAATTTGGTCGTTTAGATGGTATTTTGCATTGCGCCAATGGTTTTAATCATTTGTCGCCGCTGGCTAATCAAAAGTTGGACGAATGGGTGGATATGTTCCGCGTCAATGTGGCTGCGCCTTTTGCGATGACGCGGGCGTTGTTTCCGCTATTGCAGCAATCACCCGATGCCGCCGTATTGGTTTTGGGTGAAACCCATGCCTTTGAGCCCAATGCGTATTGGGGTGGTTTTAGCGTAACGAAAGCTGGGCAAAAAAATTGGGTTGAGATTGCCGCAGCCGAATGGGAAAACATCCCCAATGTTCGGATTAATTTACTGGTGCCCGGCCCGATTCAATCGCCATTCCGTTTGGCAACGCATCCTGCTGAATCTACTGAGAATCTACCGCTTGCCAACGATTTATTCCCTGCGATTGCTTATTTATTGGGCGGCAATAGCACCGGTCAATCTGGCGAAGTGGTGTTTTTTCAAGCAGAAAAAAATTAAAACCAACACTGAACTTTTGCCAGTAGCGGCACTCTGAATGAGGGTAGTGAGCAATGCGATATATTGTGTTGGTCTAGGTTGAATAGATCTGCGCTAATGCGATGTGTATTGTGTTTTTCATCTCTCCCTGTATTGATTGGCCCCGCCGCGTGCGGGGCTTTTTTTTTGCTGCGCTAATTTAAGTCATGCATTTGGCCTTGGCTCAGGCCAAAATCCGCGCAAACGCGGTTGGCAAACCAAACGTCAACAGACCCTAGGCGCTAGCTACGGTACAATCGATCATCCGATGTTTTGAGCTTTCCATGACTCTTGAAGAAGTTTTTGCCGATAACGGCCCGTTTGGTGCTGCTTTTCCCGGCTATAAATTGCGTCAACCGCAGCTAGAAATGGCGCAAGCGGTTGAGCGCACCATTGAAGCGCGTGGGCAATTGATTGCCGAGGCTGGCACCGGCACCGGCAAAACCTTTGCCTATTTAGTGCCGGCACTGTTGTCGGGCGGCAAAGTGATTGTTTCAACCGGCACCAAAACCTTGCAAGATCAGTTGTTTAATCGCGATGTGCCTAGCGTGCGTGATGTGCTCAAAGTACCGGCGATTATTGCGCTCTTGAAAGGGCGCTCTAATTATGTGTGTCATTACCATTTGGCGCGCGCCGAGCATGAAGGGCGCTTTATGCGCCGTGAAGACATTGCCGATTTACAAAAAGTAAAACGCTACGCCAATACCTCCGGCTCTGGCGATAAAGCCGCTTGCCCCGGGGTGGCAGAAGACGCGCCGATTTGGGCGCAAGTGACCAGCACGCGCGATAATTGCCTGGGGCAAGATTGCCCCAATCACAAAGAATGCTTTGTGCTTAAAGCACGTAAAGACGCCCAAGAAGCCGATATTGTGGTGGTGAACCATCATTTGTTTTTTGCCGATGTGTGGCTAAAAGACGAAGGTGCGGGCGAATTACTGCCGGCGTGTAATACGGTGATTTTTGACGAAGCACATCAGCTCCCCGAAGTGGCGAGTCTGTTTTTTGGCGATACGCTGACCAATGGGCAAATCATTGAGTTAGCACGCGACGCGCGCGCCGAAGCCTTAGTGGTGGCCAAAGATTTTGTCATGCTGCCCAATGCCGCCGAAGCGCTGGAAAAATCGGTCAAAGATGTGCGCTTAATTTTTAAAGACACGGTGCGTTTACCGCAGCATGAACTTAAAGAAAAATTCCCGAGCTTTTTTAGCCAGCTGGTTGAAATGACTGGGCATATTCAGCATTTAACCGAATTACTCGCCAAGCAAGCCGAGCGCGGTGAAGGGTTAGAAAAGTGCTATAAACGCGCGGCTGAAATGTTGGCCTTGCTCGAAAAATGGCAAAAATCAGATTCAGCCGAAACCGTGCATTGGCTAGACGTTACGCAGCATGGTTTTTTGCTGCATATTACGCCGCTCAATATCGCTGATTTATTCCAAAAACAAGTCAATCTTAATCCGCGCGCTTGGATTTTTGCCTCGGCGACATTGGCGGTGAATCATCACTTTACTCATTTTCAGCATGAATTAGGCTTATGGTCGGCCGAGACCGCCACATGGGATAGCCCGTTTGATTACAAACAGCAGGCCGTGCTGTATGTGCCGCAAGACATGCCTCAGCCTAATACTGCCGAATATACCCGTGCGGTGGTGGAGAAAGCTTGGCCTTTATTGCAAACCACCCAAGGCCATGCTTTTTTGCTGTTTACCTCATTACGTGCCATGCGGGAAGCGCATGAAATCTTGCTGGAAAAACTCAAAGAGGCAGGATTAGATTGGCCAGTATTTTTGCAAGGCACGGGCTCGAGAACTGAATTGCTCGATCAATTTCGTAAAGAGCCGAATGCGATTTTGGTCGCCAGCCAAACCTTTTGGGAAGGCATTGACGTGCGTGGCGAGCAATTGTCCTTGGTGGTGATTGATAAATTACCGTTTTCGCCGCCCGATGATCCGGTGCTTTCAGCCAGAATGGAGCAGCTGACCAAAGCCGGGCGCAGCCCGTTTATGGATTATCAGCTACCCAATGCCACCATTACGCTCAAGCAAGGCGCTGGGCGATTAATTCGTGATGAGAGCGACATTGGCATTTTAATGATTGCCGATTCGCGTCTAGTTGAAAAACAATACGGCAAAATGATTTGGAAAAGCCTGCCGCCGATGTATCGCTCGCGCGACTTGGCCAATGTGCAAAAATTTTATGCCGTGCAAAAACAAAAAGCGCGCACTAACGACGTCAATGGCGAAGCGAGCGCCGCCGAAAATCAAGCTAACTAATCCAAAGGTAAAACGCAGTGGCCGCACCGACACCCTACAAAAAGAAGCCCAATCTTTATCACAAGAAAGCAGTGAATAAACCCGTATCGTTTTGGGGGCGCTTGTTTGGCTTACTGATTTTTGGCTTTTTTGCGGCATTGGTGGCTGGTGGTGCATGGTTTTATAGCTGGACCCAATCAGAGCAGCCCAATCCACCGTCGCATTCGGTATTGATTGCGCCCGGTGGCGTCAATTCGGTTGCTGCGCAATTGGTCCAGCAAGGGGCAATTGACTCCGCGCCATTATTTATTTTGCTCGCGCGCATTTCAGGGCAAGACGCCAGTATTAAAGCCGGCAGCTACGTTTTAAAATCACCGATGTCGCCTTGGCAGTTACTTAAAAAATTGGCCAAAGGTGAGGTTGATTTACAAATGTTCAGCATGATTGAGGGCTGGAATTGGCGCGAACTACGCCGCGCACTCAACGCTCACCCCAATTTAAAACACGATACGGCGGGCATGAGCGATAGCGAAATTTTGGCGGCCTTAGGCATTAGCGCCACCTCGCCAGAGGGTTTATTTTTCCCCGATAGCTACCACATCGATCAAGGCAGCTCAGACCTCAAGCTATTAGCGCGCGCGCATCAATTAATGCAAACAAAACTCGATGCCGCATGGGCCAATCGTCACCCTGATTTGCCACTTAAATCGGCCTACGACGCGCTGATTTTGGCGTCCATCGTTGAGAAAGAAACCGGCAAAGCGGCCGATCGACCGCTGGTCTCGGGCGTATTTATCAATCGTTTACGTAAGGGCATGCGTTTACAGACTGATCCTACGGTGATTTATGGCGTTGGCGAAGCGTTTAAAGGCGATATCACCAAAGCGCATTTGCGTACCGATACGCCTTACAACACCTATACCCGCGCCGGATTGCCACCGACGCCGATTGCCATGGTCGGTGAAGCGGCGCTGATTGCCGCGACGCAGCCAAGCAGCACCAAGGCATTTTATTTTGTCGCCAAAGGCGATGGCTATTCAGCGTTTTCAGAGACCTTAGAACAACACAATGCAGCGGTACGGCGCTACCTATCCAACAAATAAGTTGGCGCTGTGTAAAATTGCGATTCAAATTGGCTGGGCCGACGAAGGGGTAACAATGAAACCGGTTTTAAAAGGCCATTTAATGGTGTTGTTCTGTGTTTTGGTCTGGGGCGTGACCTTTGTTTCCACCAAAATATTATTAGATTTTCGTAGCCCGGTAGAAATTGCCCTTGATCGCTTTGTCTTAGCCTACGCTTTATTGTTTTTAATGCATCCCGTGCTTAAAAAACCGCAATGGCGCGAAGAATTGTATTTCTGTGGCCTGGGCTTATTTGGCGTGACGCTGTATTTTTTAACTGAAAATATCGCGCTGCAATATACGCAAGCCTCCAGCGTGGGTTTATTGGTGTCATCCGCGCCATTACTCACGGCATTTTTTGCGCATTTCACCACCCACGATGAAAAACTCAGTCTGCGATTAATTATTGGCTCTTTGATTGCTTTAGCGGGGGTTGCTTTGGTGATGTTTAACGGCAGCGTGATTTTAAAGCTCAATCCTTTGGGCGATATTTTGGCTTTATCTGCGGGGGCGGCGTGGGCGATATATTGCTTATTGCTCAAGCGAGCAGGGCAGCGTTATGGTTATTTATTTTTAACGCGACAAGTGTTTTTTTACGGCATCGTCACCTTATTACCCGCCGCGTGGATCATGGGTTACCGCTTAGATTTGGCTTTGTGGCTTAATCCATTACAGGGCGGCAATATGCTGTTTTTAGGCGTGATTGCTTCGGCGCTGTGCTTTGTGGCGTGGAATAAAGCGCTGGGTATCATCGGCGCAGTGAAAGCCAGTAATTACATTTATTTAATCCCTATGGTCACCATGCTCACTGCGATTGTGATTTTGGGCGAGCGCATCACCGCCGTTGGTGCGACCGGTGCAGTCTTGATTTTGCTTGGGGTATATTACGCTGAGCATGGGTTTAAATTGCCTGCAACTAAATACTAGCTGGAAAATGGCGCGTTCGAATACTGGTTTAATTCTCCGCCGTGACGCCGGTTTTTTTGCCGCCAACACATCTACAGGTCGGTTTTTATGCAATTGATTTTAATTAGCGGTGGGCAAAAAAGCGGCAAAAGCCGCTACGCAGAACAGCGCGCTTTGGCACTCTGTACGCGGCCGGCGTATTTGGCCACATCGCGCATTTGGGATGACGACTTTGCGCAGCGCATTGCACGCCATCAAGCGCAGCGTGATTCGCGCTGGGTGAATTTAGAGCAAGAGGTTGATCTGGCGGCGCATGGATTTAGCGGCGAGGTGATGGTGCTCGATTGCATTACATTGTGGCTCACCAATTTATTTACCGATTGCGCTTACGATGGCGATGCAACGCTGCTTGAGGCGCAAACCCGTTGGGCCGCATTTGTCGCGTGTACGCCGCAAATTGTGATTGCCGTGGGTAATGAAATCGGCTGGAGCTTACACGCCGAAACGCAAATGGGCCGGCATTTTGTTGATTTACACGGCAGCTTTATGCAGTGGGTGGCAGTACAGGCCAATGAAGTGGTGTTGATGGTGGCAGGGTTACCTCTGACGGTGAAGGCGCCTGCAGCAAACGAATTTTAATCTCTAGCATGCCAATCGTTGGCTTGGCCAAGCAAGCATACTGCGTGACAAAAAAATGCCGCCAACGCGAGTTGACGGCGATTTTATTGCTTGCTCACTTAGTGAAAGTAAGGGGATGGCGCTGAGTTGACGGTATTAAATTTAAACTGAGCCAACTCGGCGATCGGCAAAGGTTTAGAGAAATAAAACCCCTGCAAATAATCAACCCCCAGTATTGCTAAGTAATCAGCTTGATCTTTGTTTTCTACGCCTTCGGCAACGACATTTAAATTGAGTTGTCGTGCCATATCGACCATATTCGCGACGATAATCTGATCTTTTTCTCGACTGACAATATGAGCAATAAAGCTTTTATCAATCTTTAAATAATGAAATGGGAAGCGGCTTAAAGAAGCCAGTGAGCTATGCCCAATACCAAAGTCATCAATCGCCACCATAATGCCGGCGTGTCCCATTTTTTGAATGATTTTATTGGCTAAATCTGGATCGCTCACTAATCCCTCTTCGGTTAATTCAATCACCAGTTGATAATCAAGATATTTTAATTTTGCATTGAATGCAAAAATGGCATTAAGCATAGATTGATCATTTAATTGCTGTGCGGTTATATTAATCCCAACCCGAGATTGTGCTGGGATGGTTTTTTTACTTAAATCGATTTCTACTTGCTCAATGATACTCAGCATCATTGGCGTCAGTAGGCCTTGGGCTTCGGCTTGTTGAATAAATAAAGCCGGATTTAATAAACCGTGCTGAGGATGTTGCCAGCGCGCAAGGATTTCTACGCCGGCAATTGAGTTTTGCTGCCCCATCACAGGTTGGTAAAACGCGATAAATTTCTGCTGCTGAATCGATTCGATTACTTGCTGACGAAAATGGTTGTTTTCTCCAAATCGTAACCAAATCCAGCGGCTGCTCCACGCTAAAAACAAAACAGACAGTAAAATAGCCAAGGGTAAATTAGTTTCAATGTATTTTCTTAATTGAAAACTATTATGTTGTGCCGTTATTTTAACCGGCAGCTGATCCATTAAAATGGCGGTACTATTGCTTTTGGTGGCGGTAAGTGGCGTTAATATAAAATCATTATCCTGATTAACGAGCTGTAAATCACCCACTTTAAGCGTAATGGTTTTAACCCGTAAACCCATGACCAGTTGCAAGATGTCTTTGTAATATTGCGAATCGAGCACCCCGATGAGCACGCGGCCATTATCCAATTTGCGATAAATAATTAAGGCTTCTCGATCTGAAATTAAACTTTTTTCATGCCAAGCAATGCCGCTGGCCTGTGTGGCGCCGTTGCTAATCAGCGTTTGTATGGGGGAGTCTATATTGCCAAGCGCATGGCTGGATGAACAAAAAATGCGCTGGGTTTGGCTATCGGCAATATAAATTCCACGAAAGTAGGGCGTCGCTGAACTGATTTTTTGTAAATCAGCATATAAATCTTGGCAAGGCGCTGATGGACTTAAAGCGATTTGATCCAGCACCGTATAGGCATTGTGTAAAGACTGCTCGATCATCGCTGAGCCACGTTCAGTCAGTAATTGAATCGATTGCCGCGATTGATAACTCGCCACTTGCCAGACTAATAGCGCCAGTAATAAAAAAAAACTGACATTACATACTGCGATTAGGAGTACCCGAAACGCTTTAGAACTCCCAAACATAGGCTTAACAAAAAATGAATTCATGGTAGTAGCCCATTTGACTTGTTTGGGATGACGTTGCTTTGTCTAGATTATTTATTAGATTTTTCTAATATACAGGATTGGTGTAAGGTAGGCACTTCAAGAAAAGTAATATTTTAATACCAAACGTACTAGGGTCTGTTGACGTTTGGTTTCCCGCCGCGCGGGATCGATTTTCGCGGCGAATCAAGGCGTAGTAAGCGATGCACAGTCATTCTATGTGAGCTTGCTACAACACAGAGTCGCCGCGAAAAGTGCCCAGCCCGCAGGGTTTGGCGGCGGCTGTTTTAAAATAAAGTCAGCCTGATGCTGCGTTACAAAGCGCTGGCGTAGAATGACTACGCTACGCGCTTCGTGCCTTGCCTCAGGCCAAAATCCGCGCAAACGCGGTTGGCAAACTAAACGTCAACAGACCCTATAGTCAGTGCAATATTGACATCAAACTTGCACTGACTCTGTGGTCCTTCAAATTAAGCTTTTAGAATGGCTTGCAAGGCTGCAATCAATGCTGCGCTTTCGGCATCGCTGCCAATCGAAATCCGCAAAAATTGCTCAATGCGCGGGAGTTTGAAGTGGCGAACTAAAATCGCGCGCTCGCGCAGTGCTTGCGCGAGCTGTGCAGCATCGTGCTCTGGATGGCGTGCAAAAACAAAATTGGCGTGTGAAGGCAACACCTTAAATCCCAATTCGCTGAGTTGCTGAGTGAGGGTATCTCTCGTAGTATTAATCGCAGTACAGGTTTGATTAAAATACCCTGTATCTTCGATTGCAGCCACGGCGCCCGCTAGTGCAACGCGATCGAGCGGATAGGAATTAAAACTATTTTTAACCCGCTCCAACCCTGCAATTAAATCGGCATGGCCAACGGCAAAGCCAACGCGTAAGCCCGCTAGCGAGCGAGATTTCGACAGCGTTTGCACCACCAGCAAATTGTTATATCGATTCACCAGCGCAATCGCGCTAGTGCCGCCAAAGTCGATATACGCTTCATCGACCACCAGCACTTGATTGGGATGCGCTTTTAATAGCGCTTCGATTTGCGCTAGCGGCAGCAAAATACCCGTCGGCGCATTGGGATTGGGGAAAATAATCGCGCCACCGCCGGTGTAATCGTTGGTGTCGATTTCAAACGCTTCGTTGAGCGGCACACTGCGATATTCAATGCCATACAAGCCACAATACACCGGATAAAAGCTGTAGCTAATATCGGGAAATAATAGCGGCGCATCGTGCTTTAGCAACGCTTGAAAGGTATGCGCTAGCACTTCATCCGAGCTATTGCCCACAAAGACATTGGCCCGAGTAATGCCATCGGCGTGATGAAAATGCGCCACCGCGTCTTTAAGTACATCGCCATTGGGATCTGGGTATAGCCGTAATAAATCATTCACCGCAGCCTGCATCGCATCGATGGCTTTGGGCGATGGGCCATATGGGTTTTCATTGGTATTGAGTTTGATCAGATTGGTGATTTTAGGCTGCTCACCCGGCGTATACGGTGTAAGGGTGTGAACAATAGGGCTCCAAAAACGGCTCATGGCATTGATCTTTTGACGTGGGCAAAAACTGATTTTACCAAGATCACGTTGAATAGGAATGCCAGTTTGCTGCGAGTGAATAAGTTTTTATTTTAAATTGTTTTAATCGCATTCAATCTGCTTGTATTTCGCTATGGCTTGCGTGTTGATCAGCAGTTCAAAATCAGTGATTTCCATGGGTTGACCAAATAAAAACCCCTGATAAGTCAGGCATCCCATGCTCTCTAATCGTTTTTGTTGCGCCAGAGTTTCTACTCCTTCGGCAATGACGGTTAAGCCTAGATTTTTGCCTAAGGCAATAATGGTTGAGGCAATCGCAGCATCTTTGGGATCACTTAATATATCTTGGATAAAAGATTGATCAATTTTTAACTGCTCTAGTGGTAAGCGTTTTAAATAAGAGAGCGAAGAAAAGCCAGTTCCAAAGTCGTCGATTGAAAAAGTGACTTTTTGTTTGCGTATGGCATTCATTTTCTTTATAACCACATCGGGTTTATCTAAAAATAAACTCTCGGTGATTTCAATTTTTAGTCGATTTGGATTGGCTTGATATGTTGCGAGTAATTGCTCAATTTCATGTTCAAAACTAGGAAATCCAAATTGCTTGGCACTGACATTCACCGATAGGGTGAGGTTTGCAAATAAAGGATTTGTTGCCCAACGCGCCAGCAGTTGGCATGCTTGTTCCAGCACCCAAAATCCCATCGGTAGGATTAATCCAGTTTCTTCTGCTAAATGAATAAACTCAGCGGGTAAAATCAAGCCTTGCTTTGGGTGTTGCCAGCGAATTAACACTTCGGCACCAATGTATTGACCTAAATGATTGACCTGAGGCTGAAAGTGCAGAACAAATTGCTCCCATACCACAGCAAGGCGTAATTCAGTTTCTAGTGTGATTCGATTTAAAACCACTCTTTGCATTTCAGGATCAAAAAAGCGGTAGGTGTTTTTTCCGCCATTTTTAGCTTGATACATGGCAGTATCTGCGCGCTTGAGTATTTCTTCTGCGCTTAAAGTGCAACCTTGAAATAGAGAAATACCAATGCTTGGACTGCAACGATGTTGAATTGCCGGTTTAATTTCAATTTCGTTTGGAATTTTAATATGAAACTCATGAATGAATTGATCCAAAATTTGCTTGGCAATCGATTCTAAATCTTGTGCCGCATGTGCTTCATTGGCGTTGAGTTCATCCAAAATAAGTACAAATTCATCGCCACCCAGTCGAGCAACCGTATCTCCTTTTCTAACTACACTAATTAGCCGATTGGCCACTTCTTTGAGTAGCCAATCTCCTGCATCATGCCCATGGATATCATTCAGTGATTTGAAGTTATCCAAATCAATTAAGATCAGTGCTGCATGTTTACCCGTTCTGGCGCTGCCCAATAGGATTTGGCCTAGCCTATCGAGCATAAGACGACGATTGGCCAGCCCAGTGAGTGGATCATAAAAAGCGAGTTTTTCAATCTCATGCTCTGCTGCGCGTTTTTCGGTGACATCAATCGATACACTGAGTAGATGTGTGGCATCACCTTTTTTATTTTTGAGGGCAATTTTACGCGTAAATAGCGTTTTAATTTCGCCATTACGAGTTCGGATGTCTTCGGTGTTAATTTCAACGATGCATGATTTTTCTAAAATTTCACGATCACTTTGAATAAATCGTTCTGCTTGTTCTTGCGGAAATAAATAAAAATCATTTTTGCCAATGATGTCTTCTTCTTGAATGCCAAAAAACGCACAACCCGCAGGATTGAGTAGTTTAAAGCTTAAATTGTCGGCATTTTTTAAGGTCACTATCGCTGGAATATGTCGAATAATTGACGACATTATTTCTTGCGTTTGTTCTAATTTTTCAGTTACTTCATTTAATTCATGCTCGTTTTTTTCTAGCTTAAATATATATTCAATTTGATTGAGTAAAGCCGAACCAAAACGCTGCGCAATCATGATTTGGGCCGGAAGCCATGCTAGGGCATGCCCTGGCCACATCTGAATCCATTCCGAAAAAGATGTCCTAGGGATCAGTCTGTGCGAGCCATCAGCAGCATGAATAAAGATTTTATTCGGCTCGCCAGCCCAATGAATGTGACGTGGATATTCAGAGCGAAACCACAGCACATAACTGCCATTACGTAATGGAAAAGGCCCGGCTAAAACGCCAGAAACCAGATGCTTATAGGCCTTGGCGGGTTCAAAGCGAAGACTCAGATCGTCGCAGGCAAAAGCTTTATCGCCTTCTTGAGTATGCAGCCATTGAATTAATGCTTCGAGCTCAGCCGGTGCAGGGACTTTACCAAATTGGTGGCGCTTGTTATTTAAGGATAAAACCACCCCATCTGCAGTCATTAAGTGCTGAATTTCTTCTAAAATCTGGTCGGGTATACCTTGTTGCGGCAACCATAAAAATTGCGATAATTTACCAAATAAAGCAATGATTTGTTCATCCAGCGAAAATTGCTCCACTACTTGATCAGTGCTTAAATGCTCAGAAACTAAATTTCCAATTAATTCACACTGCTGCAAGGCTTGGGAGCTTAATAATTTTGGCGTTCTATGGTGACAAGTAATTAGACCCCATAAACGTTGATCTTGTAATAAAGAAATAGAAAGAGAGGCAGCAACGCCCATGTTTTTTAAGTATTGCAGATGAATTGGTGATAATGAACGTAATTGAACGTAGCTTAAATCAGGCGTTTTATTGCTATTTAAGGAAACGGATAAAATCGGAACTTGATCGGCATCCACATTCGCGACATAACGAATGGTGTTTTTGGTATACAACTGTCTGGCTTGCGCTGGAATATCGCTCGCAGGAAAGCGCGATCCAAAATATGAAGCTGAAGTATTATGGCAATTCTCTGCGATCACTTCGCCATCCCAATTGCTATCAAAGCGGTAGATCATTGTATGGTCAAAGCCGCTAATCTCTTGAATATATTGCGCTAATAATTTGAAGTATTCAGGGCTATGAGTTGATCTATCGACAGATAATAATTCATTTATTATGTCTTCAATTTTAAGTTTATTTTCTTGTTTCACTGTATTTGGAGTTAATTCAATATAAAAATTTTCATCGTGAATAGGCTTTGTTGCACAAATCAGCGGCGCAATGCTGCTGGTAGAATAGCGATATAGAATAGCGATATGAGCAAACCAGCACCCCACAAATACAAAACCACCAACTGGCCAAGCTATCACGCAGCTTTGAAATCGCGTGGCGCATTAATGATTTGGCTTGATCCAGCGCTGAAATGGGCTGCTGAGCCCACTGGCAAGCGCGGACGAAACCCCACTTTTAGCGATGCTGCCATTCAATTCTGCCTCACCATCAAATGCCTGTTTGGCCTCGCATTGCGCCAAGCAACCGGCATGGTTGAAAGCCTACTTCGGCTCGCCAACTTAGATTGGAACGTTCCTGATTCGAGCACGATCTCTCGTCGACAAAAAACGCTGAAAGTCACGATTCCGGCCCGTCAAAGTCAGGGTGGACTGCATTTACTCGTCGATAGCACAGGCATCAAAATGCTCGGTGAAGGTGAATGGAAAACCAAAAAACACGGCGCTGAATATCGTAGGCAGTGGCGTAAAGTTCACCTCGGCATTGATGCCGAAACCCTTGAAATTCGTGCCATCGAGGTCACCGATAACAAAACAGGTGATGCGCCCATTTTGCCGGAATTGATGAATCAGATTCCCGAGTCTGAACAGATTGCGGCGATTTACGGTGATGGCGCTTACGACACCAAAGAATGCCACAATGCCATTGCGGCAAGAGGTGCGGCAGCGATTATTCCTACACGGAAAAATGCACAATTTCGGAAAGAAAATACGGCCGGAGCGAGAGCGCGGAATGACATCTTACGGGCGACCAAATACTTGGGTAGGGCCATCTGGAAAAAATGGTCTGGGTATCATCGACGTAGCTTGGTAGAAACCAAAATGCAATGCTTCAAACTATTGGGTGAACGAGTGATGGCGCGGGACTTTGATCGTCAGGTGGCTGAGTTGCAAGTGCGTGCAGCGATCTTAAATCGCTTCACGCAACTGGGTACGCCAATGACGGTAAGAGTGGGATAAATCCGTCTGGGGTTAGGGGTGACTTACCCTCTAGTTGATTTGTGCAACAAAGCCTCGTGAATAGATGAAATGATATTGAATCTATATTTGTTTCCTATGGAGATATTTTGATGATATGCCTTTGGTTTTTTTTCTTTAATGAAATTTAATACTGGATGCAATGCAGGAATGTGGCTGATATTTTTGCCGAGTAATTGATGAGGCTCTAATCCAAAATAATGGTTAGTATTGCTACTAACATAGGCAAACTCATCGTTTAGATCTAAAACCAACAACACGCCATGATCTTGTATGGAACCGATTAAATGAATCGGCTCAGTTGCGCAGTTGCGCAAAGCTTGCTCAAATTCTGGCGTATTCAATATTTTATTGGGCATAAAAATCTAGACCTTTATTGAATAACTCAAAGGTCTGTGATGCTGCATCGGTGATTTCTGTTGTTGCCACAATTGGATGACTGGCTAGAAAAATTTGATATTCATGCCAGTATTTTGAGGTATTCAAACCATAGGCATTAAAAAAACGTCCAGCAAACAGCGGGCTAATTCGGAGTGACTTTTGTAAACAAGCGCTAATCACACTGGCACCTAAGGTTGAGCCCTCAAGCACATACGCCGCACCTAGCCATTGCTCTGGCGTAGTGATGATGCCAGATGTTGCTTTAGCAAGAGTGGGGTGGCTCATCGTGGGCTGCGATTCAAGATCCTTTAAATCGGCTTGTAACCACGGCAGCTTATAGCGAGTTTGGTAATCAAAATCGAGTTTAAATTGACTTTGTCTTTGCAAAAGCACGGTTTCAATGGCGGAGTAGATTTCATAGTAAGCTTTTAGTAGTTGAATATAACGCGCCAAAGAATACCCAGAGTGGGTAATCCCTCTGAGTAGGGAGTGTTGATGAAGACGTGTGTGTTGTTTGCGAGTTTTTAATTTTAGGTCTTCTAAAATCATCATAATCTGAACCCAGTTTTGCTTTCTCTATACTGATGGTAGTACTATTTTTTAGTTTAAGCTCGGTGTAAATATCAAAAAAACGACTTCAAGCCCTTCTGGTCTTGAATCAGCGCTGGATCTAGATACTCAGCACATTTTTTGCCAGTCAATCACTTAGCAATCAGCGTCTACACCGCAGCAAGTAGAGAAAACAATGCCCTTATTTGGCCGTCGAGGTATCGCGCAGCGGGTGCGTGGTTGTTGTGTCGATGAAGTTATTGGGAGTTTGTTTGCAGATTGATGCTTGCAACAAGCTCAAACTCGCAATGAGGTTTTTTATTTAATTATTCCAAGCCGGATGCTGATTGGGGTAAATAGGTCATTATTCAGTTGGCTTTTATTGTGCCTGCGGGCCATTTGATATGAGCCCCCCCCGTGGCGATGACCTGCCTCGGTTGTAGTAGGGGCAGGTTTCGCACTGATTGTTTTGCAGGGATTGGTGGTGGTGGAGCGCTGCTTGTGGAATTTGTAAATGCAACGGGGTTGGCGGCATGACTAAGCCAATCCACGGGGAAGCAGAAAAAGACGTGACCGAGTACATCGTGGGCTTCTCTCTCTGCGCGCGCTGGCACTCGACACGCGGCAATTAAGCGCCGATTGTTTATGAGCAAGAAATGGCAGCAAAAAAATCGATCTTGGCATCTGAAAATATTTGACCACCACCTTGCCAGCACTGGCGACCATTGGCAGCCAGCGTAGTGACTCACAGTGACAATTAACCCTTCACAGCCAGTAGCTGGTCGGTGTCAAGTCCAGTCAGTTTTTTAAGGCTGTGCAGCAAGTACCACAGGCTGGCCATCAGGACGATCATGCTAGGGATCGCGATCACTGGGTAGCTAAGAGCGGTCATTTTGCCCAGTTCTGCGGCAAATTCGCTCGTGCCCGCAGGGCTAACCACGATCCAACGAGCCAACAGATAATTCAGCACGCCCGATAAAAAGAACGAGCTGGCTACCAAGTAGCTAGTGATGTTTAGGCGTTTATCTAGCTCAACTTGCTGTTGCTTAGCGGCTAGTGCTTGCTCAATAGCGGTGAGGTTAAGAATCTGATCGTTATACAGCAGCTTATGGAGCAGCGGGTAGGGCGTGAACTGGCTAATCAGTAGCGTTAAGCCAATCAGGGTGGGGATGGCGGCTTCTTTGATGGCGAGGTACTTGGCATCAAGCTCTAGCAAACTAATACCACCGGTGAGTAGCACGCTAACCATCCCTAGAATCGAAATAAAGTTAACTTTGCCACTTTGTTTTAAATCGTATAAGCCGTAACCCAAGGGAAACGCCAGCGCGGCCACCACAGCCCAAGTCGGCCCAAGCCATTCATTGGTGCTTAATTTGGTGAGAATCAGCGTCGGGATCAGAATGTTCAGCAGCAGATTGACAAGCAGGCTGGGTTGTTTTTGTGCGCTCATAGTGTTCACCAAATAAAAAGAAGCCCATGCTAACAAAAAAATGCCCAAAGGCGATAAACCGACTAAATTACTCGCGGCTTAAACGGTGATTCGCAACGCTCGCATCTTCTGCGTTGTAATGATCCACAGAACACCTGTTGTAGTACGGGGGCAGGAGTGGGTGAATCGCACCGGGTTTCGCGGAGGCACTAACTCTTGAGAGAATAGTGCCATGAAAAAATCTACCCCATTTTCCCCTGAAGTCCGCGAGCGGGCCGTTCGCATGGTCATTGAGCACCTTGCCGAATATCCATCTGAATGGGCAACCCTCGTTTCCATCGCCAGCAAAATAGGCTGCACACCCGAAACGCTGCGCACCTGGTGTCGTCGACAAGGTGGCGATAGCGTTCAAGCCAACAAAAACTCCGCAGAGAGCGAACGCATCAAAGCCTTAGAGCGCGAAGTGCGCGAGCTTAAAAAGGCCAATGAAATTCTGCGCCTGGCCAGCGCGTATTTCGCACAGGCGGAGCTCGACCGCCGCTTGAAATCGTAAGAGGATTCATCGATACCCACCGTGAGCAGCACGGGGTCGAGCCGATCTGCAAGCTATTACAGGTCGCTCCGTCTGCTTATCGACGGTATGCCGCTCGGTTGCGTAATCCCGCATTGCGTTGCCAGCGCGCCATTCGTGACGAGCAACTGAGCGGTGAAGTTACGCGCGTCTGGCAAGAGAATCACCAGGTGTATGGTGCCGTCAAAGCCTGGCGGCAACTCAAGCGCGATGGGCATCTTGTCGCGCGGTGTACCGTTGAGCGTTTGATGCGCAGCCTCGGTTTGCGCGGCATATCGCGTGGTAAAACGGTGCGCACCACACGTCCAGACCCTGCTGTTGCGTGCCCGCTTGACCATGTAAACCGACAATTCGTGGCTGAACGACCAAACCAGCTCTGGGTGTCGGATTTTACCTATGTGTCGACTTGGCAGGGCTTTGTGTATGTGGCGTTTGTGATTGATGTCTTCGCTCGTTATATCGTGGGCTGGCGAGTTAGTCGCAACATGCAAACCGAGTTTGTGCTGGATGCATTGGAGCAAGCCCTTTGGGCGCGCCAGCCAGAGCGCGAAGCATTGATTCATCACAGCGACCGTGGCTCGCAATACGTTTCGATTCGCTATACCGAGCGATTAACCGAAGCGGGTATCGAGCCATCAGTGGGCACGACTGGTGATAGCTACGACAATGCGCTGGCCGAGACGATTAACGGACTCTACAAAACTGAAGTGATTCATCGTTTGGGTCCTTGGAAAAGTTTAGAATCTGTGGAGATAGCGACATTAGAATGGGTTTCGTGGTTCAATCAGCATCGTTTGCTTGGGTCGATTGGCCACATTCCACCTGCGGAAGCAGAAGCAAATTATTATCGTAATCAAAGCGAGCAGGCCATGTTGGTCTGACTCAAACCAAACAGCCTCCGCGAAACCCGGTGCGATTCAATCACGTGTTGTTTAACAACTGCGAGCATTTTGTAACGTGGTGCATTCAGGGTATTCACCATAGTCAGCAAACCAGCAAACTGATTGATGCTGTGGCGCTAGTGCCTGTTTGCTTGATAGCCGCTAAAGTTATCGCAATGCGACATGAATCACGCAATTAGAACAACAAATAACAAAAGGCAGCCCCATCAAGGGGCTGCCTTTTGTTGTGTGCTTATTTTTTGTTCACGTGTCTGAGTGACTGCTCTTGTTTCGATTGCTGGCGTTATTAAGGTTGAATGGCTTTCTGCTGTTCGGGCTTTGCGGACATTCATGACATCTTTTTTAACTAATTTAGTCTCAAGCATCGGTGTCCATATTTAGCAGCACGCCTCACTCAGCTCAGCGATAAAATCAATCGACTTTGACCCCTTTGATTTTCTTATTCCACCGTAATACGCAAAAGTGCAGCACAAAGGATGGTTTGTGAAGAACGAATACGGCAAGCTAGAACACAAAGATCGACCTTTTTTTGAAAAACAAAAAATTGCCAATGCAAGACTAAGTAGCCTTCTACCTAGCTGCCCTCCATAAAATGCAAATACAGTGGATGCAATTGCTAAAATTGGAGCAATCCAATTCAGTTCTACCTGACTAATAAATAGAGCCAAATATTTAATTTTTATTTAATTAAAAATACAAATTAAATATCTTCACCAATTTAACTTATGGGTAGCTCTGCATAAAAATCGTGCATTATATCAAACCCAAAAAAACCATTTTAACCTTACTTTATTTTTATTACTACGAGGTTTAAAATGTAATTTAAACACGACAAAAAAGCCAGGGCCATTGTATATAGCAATACAGTTTCTATATTGCCAGTATATGTAGTGATATTAATAGCAATGACTATTGCCAACAAACCAAAAACAAAAAGGTAACTTAACACTAATTTAGAGGTACAAAAAGTGCAACACGCAATCAATATAGCCCCCATCAGTGCACCCATTGTATTGTTACTTAAGTTTGTCAAACCAAGATGGTACCCAGAGCCTATCAGTATAGCTGTAGCAATTATACATTGAGATATACTTCTGTTCTTTATGTAGATCTCAAAAAATGATGAACAATAAAATAAAAACAATGCGATTAATAAATAACTCATTATATTACTACGCACTCTTTGGCTGTAGATCCACCAAGTTTCATTGCAAACAATGAACCCAATAAGAACCCTAGCACTGAAGAAATGTAACCTTGTCCAGAAATCAATCCAGCCATCGACGATCCCCAGCCAAATCCACCATAAAAACACCCAAGACTCTTTTCATCAGATGAATAATAATCAACGAGAGCAGCGATAATAATTGCCTGGATAACAAGCATAACAATTGCAATAATTAATACGGCCATCATGATAAAAAAGGGTGATGCCACACCCAAAAGTGTCAGTGTTTCTAATGACGCCAATCCAATAAAAGCGAAAGTTGCTCCAATACTAACCCCAGCAGCCAAACCCGAAAACCATCCACCATTCGCCCCACCACTAATTTTATATGCCCCTGCCCCCGTATCTGGATCGAGGATGATATAACCCGCGCCAGTCCAGCCACCGATATTGACGTTGTTTTGAGATACCGTGATTTGTTTGCCGGAGTTCGCCGCGTTGCGGATTTCATCTTTGATCTCAGTACTGACGGTTAATTGATTCACAGCGGAGTTCACGTTGTTTTGGTTGATGGTATAAATCCGCAGCCCTTGTGCTGCGGCGACTGCTAGCGCTTTCACTGCCGATACGCCTTCACCCGGATTTTGTTCATTGGTAAACAATTTCTCTGGAATCAGGTGTTCGTTGGATGACGCAATCGTGCCGATTTGCTGTACGAAACTGATTCGTTTGGCGTTATCGGCGTCATTGCTGGTAACGGTATTTTTCCAGTGCTTTACATCAATCGTCACGCCGGGGAAGCTCACTCGCTTCGGAATCCCAAACCAGTAATCGGTTTTGGCGCTGGTGTGGAAGTAACCATACGATGGCAGGCCGTAGCGTGTCACGCCAGCAGAGCGAGCGGCAAAGTTGGCTTGCGCGCCGGTGGCGGCAAAATAGCTGGCGATACTGGCGTTGAGTAAATCGCCCGCTAGGTCTTCCTTGGTTAAACCGTCGTATTGCTTGGCTTTTTTGACGGGATTGTTGCCCAGCTCCTGCGCTTTGGCACGAATCGTTGGCATGAGTTGAATTTCTTCGGTTTCCGAGACTAAGTTTAAATTCCTCATTCAGGGTATTTTATTGTAGGCATTATTCCGCAATAGCTAGCTGGCAATACCTATCAAAAATAGATGTTAAAGTCATGTGGCGCAATCAGCTGCAAATCGAGAGAGGGCAAATCATGCATAAGGCAAGATTTGCCCCCCTTCTTTCTGGTCGCCCTTGCGAGTAAAAGATTCAGCTCAGTGATTTAATTAACCGCATCAGAGACTTTTGATTTTGGTTAATTAAACAATGTATAAACTGCAGATAGTAGTGGAATAACTCCAAGTGCAACATATGGAAAGTAAGTTATTAGGCTATCAGATAAATCATAACCTTCAATCTTGGCAACTCTTGGATTGTAATTAGCAAGAGACTTTTTTAAAAAAAACATAGTTACCTCACTCCCTTCTTTTATAACTACGGAGTTAATATTGCCATACTTCTTACATGAGTAGTAAGCAATTGAGCCATTGTTGTTTCTAAGTGTTAGGCTAATCAAAAACAAGCCATTATTTTTGGTTTTTTCATTAAAATGCTTTATATCAACCTTCACTACTCTGAAAACATCTTTAGATAGGTTTTTTTTAAACAACGTTATGGCGATAGGTAGCATTGGGTAAATTAATAATGGGAGGCATATGGCTATAAATATAATTGGAATTAGGTTGTTCTGCATATATTTTCATTCTTTGGCGTAGTAGAGAAAAGTATAACTTGCTTATTAAAGTTGATGCTATAGATAAAGTAAAGCCTATAATCAATGCAAAAGCAATCGCGGGAAGCCCTCCGATCAAGCCTGCAGCTACAAGCGAACCAATCAAATACGCAGTAATCATGTTGGCCAACACATTTATCGATATTTGTCCAATTATCTGGTCAATACTTAGTGATTCATCACTCAATATCAAGCCTGTTTGAATAAAAAGACCCGCCCATCCGACTAATGAAGAAGCACGCGCTAATGTTTGTTGGTAAATTACACTATCTGAAAAAAGTATTCTATAGTCCAAAGAACCACTAGATAAATTATCTGAAACAGCCAGTGCGGCAGAGGAAATGCCATTCATAATGTCTGGAATTGAGCCTCCATTTGCTCCACCACTAATTTTATAAGCTCCAGAACCTGTCTCTGGATCGAAAATGATGTAGCCAACACCTGTCCAACCATTAATGCTTACATTTCCTTGTGAGATCGTTATTCTTTTCCCTGTATTTGCGGCATTAGTAATTTCATACTTTACATCAGTGCTAACAGTCAATTTTTCAATGGTGGAATTTAAATTTCCTGCATGAATGGTATAAATTTTTTGCCCTTCTATAGCGGCAACTGACAATGCCTTAATGGCAGAAACAGCTTCGTTAGTACTTCCATTGCTGCTGAATATTTTTTCTGGAATTAGGTGTTCATTGGCAGAAGCAATCGTACCTATTTGTTGAGAAAAGTTAATGCGTTTCGTGATGTCTGCATCATTGCTCTCAATAATATTTTTCCAGTGCTTTACATCAATAATTAAATTTGGAAAGCTAACTTTCTTAGGAATACCAAACCAATATTCTGTTTTAGCACTAGTTTGAAAATAGCCATAGGAAGGCAAAGCATAGCGCACAGAATTTGATGTTTGTGCAGCTAGACTAGCCTGTGTGCCAATGGTTGAAAAATAACCAATGATTGCTGAATGTAATAAATCTCCAATTAAATCATCTTTAGTTAATCCACCGTATTGCTTGGCTTCTAGTTTGGATTTTGTTTTTTCTAATTTAGCTTTTATTTTATTAAGTTGGCTTGAAGAAACCCCCGCCAAATCCAAACCAATCGCAATATATTCACCCGCCGCTGGATGCGCTACTTCACCGGCATCCCAGTTTTGACTGACTGGATCGTACAGCGCGCCTTGGCTGCTGAGATCGCTACCCAGTTTAAAACTGCCGCCGCTGGCAATAATTTGACCATCAATGCGCAACTCGGCTTTTAGGTTGATCAAATAGCCCGGTAGGCTGGCAGGGAGTTCGCTCGGCTGAATCGGCGTGCCATCGGCATGTGGTTTCGGTAAATAGCTGTTTAAGGTATCTGTATCGGCTTGCGTGGCAGGCGTAAACGAGAGGGTGATCTTTTTACCTGCTAAACGCGGTAGGCTTTGTTCCAGTGCGATGATGGGGCTGTCATTGGCCAAATCAAAATCACTGGCAAATAATTTGTACTGGAATTTATGCCTAAAACTATCTGGTAAAGCACTGAATTTACCGGCCTCGGCGAGGGTTTTGTACGGCAAGGTGCCGAATAAGATCGACGGATTGGCAATTACCACTTGTTGCGAACCCAGTACATCACCGACGGTGGCGTTGGCTTTTTGGCTGTCGATATAGGTTTTGAGCTGGGCTTGATAGCTGCTCAAACTATTTTGCAGTGCAGTTTGGTTGACGTTTTGCACCCAGCCTTCGGCTTCGTTGATGGTTGCGCCTGCTTTCAGTTGATCGGCCAAACCCTTGCCGTCAAATGGCACGTTTTGCTGCAAATCCATCCCGGCTTTGTAGGTGTATTGCTTGAAGCTCGCGTCCAGTGGCACCCATGTATTTGGTTTTTTGTTTACCGCGCCGCGAGAGGGCACGTAATCAACGAAAGCCTCGACCCAGACGTGCTCCATTTTGATGAATTTCACCGTACCGCCCACCGTTTGGCCGATATTGGGAATGCCACCTTGGCCGAGTAATTTTTGTGCTGCTTGGGCGTTTTTAACGCCGCCGACCCAGTTCATCACTTGTTCAGCAGGCAATTGGATTGTGCCGTAGGCATAACGAGCCGAGGTGCCCGATGCGCGCAATAGCGCAATCAACAAACTCGCGGTGTCGAATGCATTACCGCGTTTATTCAGCAGAGTAAGTTCCGCACCTTGGATCGAGCCATAGGTCGGCAGGAACTGGATGTTATTGCGTACCCAGTTATAAATTTTGACGGGGTTGTTCCCGAGCTCCTTCGCCTTAGCACGAATGGCTGGTGTGAGCTGGATTTCTTCCGTTTCTGCCAGATCTGCCGCTGTTGGTGTTGCTGGTAAGGCAGGAATGGTTGCAAGTGCTGCACCAGCAGGAATTGCTCCTGCAACTTGCAGGGGTTGCACTCCGAAAGTGCGACTAAGTCGTTGATAGGCCGCAGCATCTTCAGCGGGGGCACGTACTTTTGCTTTTGGCACACTCCAAGGCAGCTTATTGGGGTCGAGCGCCATATGCGCTTTGCTTTTTTGCTGGCTATTCAAAAACTGAGCTAAGTCAGTTGCCGCTTGTTGTTGGCTGTTTGCGTCTTGCGCGCTTTCTACCGCTTGCAGGTTTTGTTTTAGCTCGGCACGGCGCGCTGTTGAGGCGTACTGAATTTTGACCAGCGATGCGCGTTGAATTTTAACCAGGCGTTAGCGTCATCCACGGCATGGATGACTGGTTTTAGCGTACTGCTTTTCTCCTCTTTTTTACAAGCTTTAAAATAATTCGTCGGCGCTGCTTGGCTGCTCTTTTTGTCGCTCTCGTTCCTGTATTTTAAGTTTGGCACTGGCGCTACTTTGCTTAAAGCGCCATGACTCATTACCTGTTTCGATGATATGGCAATGGTGCGTCAGCCGATCCAGTAAGGCCGTGGTGAGCTTAGCGTTGCCGAACACATTAGGCCACTCCGCAAAGGTCAAATTGGTGGTGATGATCACGCTGGTGCGCTCATACAATTTGCTCAGCAAATGAAACAGCAGCGCACCGCCCGCTTGTGAGAAAGGTAAATAGCCCAATTCATCCAGAATCACCACGTCCATATGCATCAGGCTATACGCCAATTTACCTTGCCTACCTGCAGCCTTTTCTTGCTCAAGTCGGTTGACCAATTCCAGCGTGGAATGGAACCGTACCCGTAATTCTTGTTGTTGGATGCCTGTGATGCCTAGCGCCGTCGCCAGATGCGTTTTGCCCGTTCCTGTACCGCCAATCAATACAATGTTATGGGCTGCTGCGGCGTATTGACCTTGGGCGAGCTCACGAATTAAGCTTTCATCAACTTTGGATTGGCTAAAGTCAAAGCCCGCCAAGTCACGATGATGTGGGAAGCGAGCGGCTTGCATTTGATAGCTAATCGAGCGCACATGCCGATCGGCATGTTCGGCGCGAATCATCTGCCGCAGATAAACATCAAGGGTATTGCCCTCATGGCTAGGGCTGGATTGGCGTATGTCGGTATACGTCGATGCCATGCCGTGGAGCTTCAGCTGTTTTAGTTCAGTGTGGATGTCGAGCTCCATGCTACACCTCGCTATTTTGGTGCAGCTGATCGTAACGCCCACTATCCGCAAGCGGCGGGTCTTTCAGTTGCAACGCCGTTTCTAATGTCGCTGGCTGTGGCGCTTCGTGTAACCGCGTCACTACATTGAGAACATGCTCGGCACTGACTTGCCCCGTTTCCAGCATTAACTCAACGGCCACTTGCAACGTAGTGAGGCCATGCCGAGGAATACAGCCAAGCACTTTGGCCATGACTCGATCACCGCCGTCATGTCGCAACAAGCGCTGTTGCAATTGTTGCAAATAGTCAGGCATTTCGCTGAATGGCGCGCCATTGCGCAATGCGCCTGGCTTCTTCTCAACCAAAGGAACGTAATGTTGCCAGTCATAAAAGATGCGGCTGCGATCAAAGCTACGCGGATGCTGTGTCACTGGATCTTGATCGGCATAGATGACGATGTGCGTTGGATAGAGTCGAATACTCACCATTTGATTGGCTAAATGGCACGGCACTGAATAGCGATTGCGCTGAAAGGTGATCAAACAGGTACTCGAAACCCGCGCTAAGATTTCGGTATAACCATCAAACGCACCTGGAAACGGCATCATCTGCACTTGTTCGTCTTGCAGCAACTCAGCCAAAGTGAGTTCTGGATAGTCGGGGTGATGCATCTCTTGCCATGCGGCGCGACAGCGCTCGGCGAGCCAGAGATTGAGCTCATCAAAGTTGGCGAACTGTACTTGCTGTGCCGCCTGCCAAATTTGCCGCCGCCGATCTTGCACGTTCTTCTCAACAATGCCTTTCTCCCAACCGGAAGCGACATTGCAGAAATCGGGATCAAACAAATAATGCGCCGTCATGGCATGAAAGCGCGCATTCACGACCCTTGATTTGCCTGGCAAGACTTTATCCACGGCGGTCTTCATGTTGTCGTAGATGCCGCGAGTCGGCACACCGCCCAGCATTTGAAACGCACGAGTATGTGCATCAAACAACATCTCGTGACTTTGGGTCGGATAGGCCAACAAGGCAAATGCACGACTAGCGCACAGTTTCAGATGCGCCAACAACACCTTGCGATGAATGCCGCCAATCAGCAGCGATTCCTCGCTCCAGTCGAATTGAAACGCTTCACCCAGTGCAAACTTGAGCGGTACAAAAGCGGATTTCAACGAGGGCCCCATGGTTTCTAAACGCCACTGGCGAATAAATGCGGTGACGCAGGAATAATCGCCATCAAAGCCAGCGAGAACGAGTTCTTGGAACAAGACTCTGGCCGTGCGACGGTCGCGTTTCGGGCGATGCAAATCGGTTTGTAATGCCTTGATGAGCTGCGCGTGAAACGCGCGTGAGTTTGGTATTAACGGACTTGCGTTGATAACGGGGTTCAGTGCTGGACTCGGTACGAATCCATTTCTTGACGGTATTACGAGTGAGTGAAGTGCGTCGTGCAATCTCACTAATGGAGAGCCGATCGCGGAAATACATGCGGCGGACTTTAGCAAATGTGGCCATGGTAATCACCTTCAATTTCCTAGCTCGTTGAACGAGTTTGGAGATTAGTTACCCTGGTCAAAATTCACTGCGCAAAATGGCGTTTTGCTGGTTAATATTCAATGCGCCTCAACATCGCTGCTTTGACAGTCGGGCTGTCATAGGCGTTTATTCGACCCATAAGTTCTGCGAGTCGAGTTAAGGGTAGGGCTGCACGGTTGGTGGTTTTTTTTGTGGGTATGGCACCTTGTAGGTCTAGGACAGGGTTAGATTTGATTCTGCCTGTTTGCACAGCGAAGCGCATGATGACGGTAATGTACTGGCGGTAGGCTTTAGCTAGGTTGAATGTGCCGCGCTGAGTCACCAGCGTTAGCGGGTAGAGAAGATCACGAGTTTCTAGGCTTTCAATGGCGCGCATGCCAATGATGGGGAAAATATCCGCTTTTAAACGCTTCAGAATGCGTTCAGCATGGCTTGGTATCCATGAGCCACTTTCAAGCTCTTTGGCGTGCCACTCCAGCGCAATGGCTTCAAAAGTATTGGCCATTGAATATTGGGCAGCAATTTTCGCTACTTGTTTTTCTATACGCGGATCTTTGCCTTCTTCGACTTTGCTGAGTGAGTCATTGCGTAGCTTTCTAGCTTGAGCCAATGTGACCTTGGGGTATTCTCCGAGCCATTGCTTAAACATTTTTCCGTTCAGGCCGTAACGATAGCGCCAGCGTTTTCTGTTTTCGGTAATGATCAGGTAGAGGCCGCCACCGTCATTGAGTGCGGCTTCTGCTTTGCCTTCTGGCAATTTGGCATTTTTTATTTCTAGCGGCGTTAAAAGATTGCATGTTTTTGCAGTCTTTTCTATTTTGGCTCTTGGCATGAAAATGCCCCTGTTGCAATGACCTGCCCCCATTGTAGTACGGGGGCAGGAATGGGGGCAGGTTTTGTACTGGCTGTCTTGGGATCTTGTTGGATGTTACAGGCAACAAAAAACCCGCAAAGCTAGGCTTTATGCGGGTTTGAAGTACTTCTTTGGACTACTTAAAACAACCTAATGGTGCGCAACACGAGACTCGAACTCGCACGCCTGTAAGGGCACAGCGACCTCAACGCTGCGTGTCTACCAATTCCACCAATCGCGCACTACATACTGAAAAGATTGCTCAATTCAGTGAGGTGGCGAATTCTAGCTAGACTCGGGGTGTTTGTAAACCCCTTTGTGCTAATTTTTTGCCGAGCAGCGGGTAAATGTTTGAATTCACGCTAAAAATTTTTCATTCAAATTGGCCAATTTTGCCGTGTAGAGAATTTTTTGTTTGCTTTGATATGAATCGTCGGTGCAGGTGGGCGGTTTGATTGCATTTTTGTCATGGGATGTACTTCATACTTGATGCTAATTAAAAGGGGCGTCACACTGCTGAGATACACTCTTTTGTAAATCGAAAGCTAGGAGCATTAAATGAGCAATAAAGGTCGTTATAAAGTCGGTGCCCGTGCCAGTAATCGTTTACCTGAAGCATTAAAGTCGAATGAAGGAATTCGTCAGGCACTTAAGGCGGTGGAAGGTCATTTCCCTATGGATTTGTATGTGGATGATTTGGAGTTAGAGTTATTACAAAAGTCATCACGTACTTTAAGTCGCTTTTTAGTACCGGGTAGCAAGATTGATATTGCGATTCAATTTGCTCAATTGTGCGAAATATCAAGCGATTTATTTAAAGAAGTAAAAGAAATTCGCAAAAAAATTAAGAGCATTATTAGTGATAATGAAGATGAGCTAGAAACCAATCACGTTGGCGCTTTGCAATATGTTGGTGAATTCCGCTCTGAAATGGGCCCAGCGTTAGCCGATTCGATTGTATTGCGTCGTTTTGCTAATTTTGTTGACGCGGTATTGTTGGCGCAGATTCAATATTCGGCAGAAAACGTTGAAATTGAATTGTTTATTGTTGAATAAATTGAACTTGCGGTTTGAATGACTAAGCCCCATCGTTTGATGGGGCTTTTTTTATGTGCGATGCTGCGGCTGTGTCGTTTTGTATAGATGCATTGGATTGGGTTTGGCAGATTGTTACTTGACCTTGAGGCTAGCAATATTGAGGCGCTGTGTCATCAGCCTGAATGCGTGAAGCAAAGCGTGCAATAGGGCGGTAGCGGTTAATAAGGCGGCAAGTGGGGGGGGGGCGTTATTAAGAACACTTAACTCAACTCAATGCATAGGTATATTAATTTGATTTATTTATTTAAAAGGTTGCATTGATATACCCATGAATTTGTAAATTGAGTATTCGTAGCCTTAGAGTAAAAATTTGATGGCCAGCCGTCAAGGCCACAGCAAAAAAACGCCTGCCGGTTGATTGAATTTCGACGCAAAAAAGCCCCGCATGATGCGGGGCTTAATCAGAAATACTACTGCTTTAGTTGACTACAACCGTAGCGCTCTTGCGATTGCTGCTGCTAAAGGTGGCGAGCTTCACGCCAGTAAAGCCAACTGCTTGGCTGAGTGCCGCGTAATCGAGCGCGCTGGTGTATTGCGCCGATTGTGCGGTAGGCTCGCTGCCATCAACGGTGTAGCGAATGGTTAAACCCGGTGCTGAGACATTGGCGAGCAATTGACCATTTACAACTTTGGCGCCCGGCAATGGAATGCGGTAGCCGTAGCCGCCTAAAAATCCATCCAAACGCGCTAGTTCACGTTGACCAAGTCGATTGGCAAACTCATTCCAATCGGCATCCATTTGGGCTTGGCGCGTTTCTGCATCGGCGATCAAAGTCCATTTTGGATCTCGCGCCCAAGCGCGCTCGGCCAAAGCGATCATGCGTGGCATGGCGAGGTATTCCAAACGGTCCGCATCACGGATGTTTTCGGCCCACAGCTGGCCTTGAATCCCGATGATATTGTTCACTCCGGCTGGCGTTAGGCGCACTTTGCTGGCGATTTTTTCTTTATCGAGCGGGTGGCCCATTAAATCGACGGTGGCGGTGGTGAAAATATCCAAGGGGCAAAATTCAAATGCGCCACGGGTTTCGATAAAGCCACCCCAGTAGTAGCCAGGCTCAGCAGGGTCTTTGCTATAGGCCAAGTCAAAGTACAAATTGGTCACATTGGATAACACGGTTTTATAACCGGCATTGGCCAATTGATAAGCAAAGTCTTCTTGGCCCCAGCCCCAAACGTTGTTCCATACGTAAGGGCGGAAGTTGGCGTTCACAAACTCTGGATTTGGCCCATGGGTGTGTTCACCATTGACTTCTTTTTTGACTAAAGCGATTTCTTCCCAGCCACCAAATACCAAGCCGTATTTTTTCAATAAATCACGGTAACGGGCGAGGAAATAATTTTGTAATTGAACGATTTGCGTCATGCCTTGTGCTTGCATAAAGGCTTGGCAAACAGGGGATTTTTCCCATGCACCGTGTGGTACTTCATCGCCACCGGTGTGCATCGTGGTTAGCGGCGCACCTGCTTCAAGGTACATCGCTTGTAAATCATGCAGTACTGTTTCGATAAAGTTGTAGCAAGACTCTTGGGCGATGCAGATCACATTGTCGTGCCACAATTGCACTGATTCATAGTCGGATGCATCGTCAAAGTCGCACAGCAAATAGTGTTTGGCGGCTTCGGTTTGTCCTTGCGCCATCAAGCGGTGGTAGCGCAGATTCATCGCTTTAATTGCAGCGCGGGCATGACCAGGAACGTCGATTTCTGGCACGACTTCGATGTGGCGCGCGGTGGCAAATTGCAAAATTTCGATAAAGTCAGCACGGCTGTAAAAACCACTGCCAGCAGGGTTGCTCACATCGCCACCAGAGCCAAAACACGGCACTAAATGATCGGTTTCAGTTTGGGTAAAGCCGCGTTGGCTGCCGATTTCGGTGAGTTCTGGCAGGCTAGGGATTTCTAGGCGCCAGCCTTCATCGTCGGTGATATGAAAATGAAATTGATTGAGTTTATATAGCGCCATGCAGTCCAGTAGGCGCAAGACACTCTCTTTGCTGCTGAAATTACGGCCAACGTCTAAATGCATGCCGCGATACGCAAAGCGCGGCGCATCAATGATTCGGCAGCAAGGTACGCTGAGTTCCGCTTGTGGATTAAGGAAGGCCGCGACCGGCAAGAGCTGGCGCAGACTTTGTAAGGCATTAAACACGCCGTGCGCGCTTGCGCCGGTAATGATGATTTCATTGGTATTAATTTGCAACGAATACGCTTCGTTGGGCGCTAAGGTGTCATTGACGGTGACGGCGCCAATTTGCAACACAATCGCTTGGCTGCCCGTTGGGCGAATGGCGGATTGTTGTAAATAAACGCGGCTCACATCATGAATTGCAGTGCGCAAAAAGCGCGCTTCGGTGGCCAATTGGCTGCTGTGAACAATCAAAGTGTCTTTGTTGATGCAAAACGTACCGCTGAGCCATTCGCTCGACAATGGGCTTGGGGTGATTTTGCCGACTTGCTCGATGGGCAGTTGCTGCAAATCTTGGTTGTGTTCAAACGTCAGTGCTGGCGTGCTTAGCGGCACTAAATCATCGGCTTTGCGATGGCGTTGCTGCTCGGTAATAAACGGTGCGATTTCAGGATCACCAATCGTTTCGTGGTAAGCGTTCTCTTGCCCGTCGTTATACACAATGTAAAAACCCAGTGGCGCATCGGTTTCGGCAATGACCCAATACAGGCCTTCATAGGCAAAGGTGCGCGTCTCGCCCGGGGCTACCGCAGCAAAACCGGCCTTCGGGGCCAAGCGCCAAAAGTCGCCGTTCACATGCGTGACTTCAACATCACCGCCGACGGTTTCGGGTTTGATTTTGCGGCAGGTATTAAAATACAAAGCCCAGCCCGATGCTGGCAAGATTTGATCAGAGAGATTGACGAGGCGAAGCTCGGCAAGAAAATTATCGCCGTTATGGGCGTTGGTTTTATTGGCCCATGTTAGTTTGAGGTGTGCGCCAGCTGGATTGCTCATTGTTTTAACTCTCCCTTTGCTTGGTTGAAGTGGGTCTTTTGCCCATCCGACAGTGTAAAAGCGCCACCCGTACAATGCGAGCATTGCCGGTGCGCTGTCGTTCGGATGCTGCGACAACGCACCGATAGTGCAGTTATACCGCGAGTGCCGCTGATTTTATCTGCTATTAGCTCAATAAAGTATATGATTGGCTCAAACGAGAGGTGATAGATGCTCATTAGAGAATGGATTGGTAATTCGCAAGGCCATGCATGGCGTTTAAACCATCATGTGGCGGAGCATATTCCGTTTAATTATCACTTTCATCCCGAATATGAGCTGACTTTAACGCTGGGTGCTGGCGGGCAACGCCATATTGGCCATGATATAGAAAGCATCACTGAATGTGATTTGGCCTTGGTGGCTCCCAATCAACCGCATAGCTGGCAAGCGCCGGTACGCAGCGATGGCGCGGCGCTGGAATTACAAGTGGTGTTGTTTCGCCTTGATTGGCTGGTGGCATTGACCGAGCACGGCATGCCTGAATTACGTCACTTGTGCCAATGGCTGGCGCAAATTCGGCAAGGGGTGGTGTTTAGCCCTGCATTTAGCCAATTGCTGGCACCGCGATTGGCGCACTTACATGAACTCACAGGCGTAAAGCGCTTGGTTGCGGTGCTGGATATTTTGTCTGAATTAGAAAAAGACACCGCCGCGCGCTTTATTGATTGCGAAGTCGCGCAATTAGAGCCCGATCGCCGCTTAATTAAAGCCATGACGCATTTACAAAGCCATTACCTGCAATCGGTGACTTTGGGTGAATTGGCTGAAGTCGCCGCATGCAGTGTGACAACGCTTAAGCGTTTATTTTTGCAACAAATGAAGTCGAGTTTTAGTCAAGAGCTCATGCGTTTACGTATTGCCCATGCCAGCCATTTATTGCTCACCACTGATCGGGGTATTGATTGGGTGGCCAATCAAAGTGGTTATCCATGTTTAAGCCATTTTTATCAGCAGTTCAGTGCCCGGCTTGGGTTGAGCCCACGGGCATTTCGCCGTCAGGCCAAAATTAAAAACCAGCCCATTGCTTAAGCATACTGCTGCAATTGGCAGCCGCTGATCGTTGGCTTTTACCCGAGTAATGCCAAATAAATACTGCAGCCTGATTGATCTTGCATGGATGAGGTCAGCTCGAATGCGCCTAGATTTAATGCAATCTGGGTGTATTGGCAGGGAATTCCTTGCTTTCTTTCTCCTAAAGAGGGTGAATTTTCGGTATAATTACGTACTTTTTGCCACATTTCTGGGTTAATTTCAAACATGGCCAATGTGCTCCAACTACGCGGCGGTACCGCGCTTTCACCGTTCCGGATTGAAAAATTATCATCGGCACTTGCTGCGCAAGGCGTTGCGGTTAATTTGTACGCCGAATTCTGGCACTTCATTGAGCAAACTCAGGATTTGAGTGAGGCCGATACCGCAATTTTGGCGCGAATTTTGAGCTATGGAGAACCAGCTCAAGTCGATTTGGCGCAAGGTACGCCGATTTTGGTCTTGCCACGTTTGGGCACGATTTCACCATGGTCTTCTAAAGCAACGGATATTGCCTTGCATTGCGCTTTAGCGGGCAAGGTGGCCAGAATTGAACGGGGTGTCGCAGTTTATGCCAGCAAAGCAGATGGTTCTGCTTTGTCGAGCGCAGAAAAAAATATCCTGCTGCCGCTGATTCACGACCGAATGACAGAGCAAGTGTTTGATGGCTTGGCGGCGGGCAATGAATTATTCCGTCACTTTGAGCCAAAACCACTCGAAACGGTGGATGTATTAAACGGCGGTAAAGCGGCACTCGAAAAAGCCAATGGCGAATATGGCTTGGCTTTGTCGGATGACGAAATCGACTACTTGGTAGAAAACTTCACCAAGCTTGCTCGTAACCCAAGCGATGTGGAACTAACCATGTTTGCGCAAGCGAACTCGGAACATTGCCGCCATAAAATCTTTAACGCCAATTTCATTATCGATGGCCAAGCGCAAGACTACAGCTTGTTTGGCATGATTCGCGAAACGCATAAAGCCGCGCCGGAAGGCACTGTGGTGGCGTATTCGGATAATTCATCGGTGATTGAAGGCGCGTTAACTGAACGTTTCTTCCCTGCGTCGTTGTCAGAAAATGGCAGCGCTGAATATGCGTTTACGCAGGAAGAAACGCATATTTTGATGAAAGTGGAAACCCACAATCATCCAACCGCGATCTCGCCATTCCCGGGCGCAGCCACTGGTTCGGGCGGTGAGATTCGGGATGAGGGCGCAACCGGTCGTGGCTCAAAACCTAAAGCTGGTTTGTGTGGCTTTACCGTGTCAAATTTGTTGTTACCCGGCCATGTTCAGCCGTGGGAAACGCCGTACGGTAAACCTGATCGTATCGCCAGCGCGCTGGATATTATGATCGAAGGCCCAATTGGTGCGGCAGCATTTAATAATGAATTTGGTCGCCCCAATCTAGCCGGTTATTTCCGTACCTTTGAGCTTGATTTTAACGGCGAGCGCCGTGGTTATCACAAGCCAATCATGATTGCCGGTGGTTTGGGCAATATCAGCGCCTTGCACGTGAAGAAAAATGATTTGCCTGATGGCTCATTGCTGATTCAACTCGGCGGCCCAGGCATGTTAATCGGTATGGGCGGCAGTGCGGCTTCGTCGATGGAAACCGGTTCCAACGCGGCTGATTTGGACTTTGATTCGGTGCAGCGTGGTAATCCAGAAATGGAACGTCGTTGCCAAGAAGTGATTGATCGCTGCTGGCAAATGGGCAGTAAAAATCCAATCCAGTCGATTCATGACGTCGGTGCCGGTGGGATTTCCAATGCCTTCCCAGAGCTAGTTAACGACGCGGGCATGGGCGCGGTCTTCAATTTACGTAAAGTGAATATCGAAGAAAAGGGCATGGCGCCAAAAGAAATTTGGAGCAATGAATCACAAGAGCGCTATGTGCTCGGCATTCATCCGAATGACTTGCTGACCTTTGAAGCGATTTGCGAGCGTGAGCGTTGCCCGTTTGCGGTGATTGGCCGCACGACTGACGAGCGTCAGTTGACGGTAGAAGATCCGTATTTCGACAATAAACCTGTCGATATGCCGATGGACGTTTTGCTCGGCAAACCACCAAAAATGACGCGGGATGTCACGCGGGTTGCGCCAGAATTACAAACTTTTGATTCAGCGGCGCTGGATTTAAAAGAATCGCTCTACCGCGTTTTGGCTTTGCCATCCGTGGCCGACAAATCGTTCTTGATTAATATCGGCGACCGTACTGTCGGTGGTTACACCGCGCGCGATCAAATGGTTGGCCCGTGGCAAGTACCGGTGGCGGACGTTGCAGTTACAACCATGGGGTATAACACGCTACGCGGCGAAGCCATGGCGATGGGTGAACGTACCCCTCTTGCTTTGATTTCTGGCCCAGCATCTGGCCGCATGGCGGTCGGTGAAGCGTTAACCAATATTGCCGCTGCGCCAATCGCTAAATTGTCCGACGTTAAATTGTCAGCTAACTGGATGGCCCCTGCTGGGCATCCGGGTGAAGACGCTAATTTATACGATACCGTCGCTGCCGTTGGTTTGGAATTATGCCGTCAATTGGGTGTGTCGATTCCAGTTGGTAAAGACTCGTTGTCGATGAAAACAGTATGGAATGATGGCGAAGCGAAAGCCGTCACTGCGCCGCTGTCTTTGGTGATTTCGGGTTTTGCACCGGTCACTGACGTCACCAAAACGTTGACGCCGGTGCTTAAAGACGTTGAGTCTGATTTATTGCTGATTGATTTGGGTACCGGTAAATGCCGTTTAGGCGGCTCGGCCTTGGCTCAGGTGTATAGCCAAGTGGGTAATTTTGCCCCTGATGTGGTGAGTGTGGATCATCTGAAGTCGTTCTTTGCGACGGTTCAGCAATTGAACGCCGATGGCAAGTTGCTGGCTTATCACGATCGTTCTGACGGTGGTTTGATCTCTGCCGTGTCAGAAATGATGTTTGCTAGCCACTGCGGTGTCACGCTAGAAATCGACGAACTCTGCATCGAGCGTCGTTTGCGTCAGCGTCAATTGGACGAAATTTCATCCGATGACATCGAGCGTGCCGAAAACGGCCGCGTGATGGGCGTGTTGTTTAACGAAGAACTCGGCGCAGTAATGCAAGTGCGTCGTTCTGACACCGCTGCGGTGATTGCGGCATTTATGAATGCCGGGTTGGCGGGTGAGTTGCACGTGATTGGTTCGACCAACCATGACGACAAACTCAAAATCAAAAAACGCAATCGCTTGTTGTTGGATGAAACTCGCGTCAATTTGCAACGCGCTTGGAGCCACACTAGCTGGCAAATCCAACGTCTGCGCGACAACCCAGAATGCGCCGACGCTGAATACGCGCGCATTGGTGATAAAGCCGACAAAGGCTTGTTTGCCAAATTGAGCTTTAATCCATCAGACGACGTTGCGGCACCGTATATCAGCAAGGGCGTTAAACCCCGCGTTGCGGTATTGCGTGAGCAAGGCGTGAATGGTCATGTGGAAATGGGCGCTGCGTTTACGCGTGCAGGTTTCGCTGCGGTTGACGTGCACATGAGCGACGTCATTGCTGGCCGTGTGCAGCTGGCTGACTTTAATGGTTTGG
Source organism: Deefgea piscis (assembly GCF_019665785.1). Classification (NCBI taxonomy): domain Bacteria; kingdom Pseudomonadati; phylum Pseudomonadota; class Betaproteobacteria; order Neisseriales; family Chitinibacteraceae; genus Deefgea; species Deefgea piscis. The sequence continues at coordinate 3,126,164 of NZ_CP081149.1, read as the reverse complement.
CGGCATGCGGTGGCTTCTCATACGGCGACGTACTCGGTGCTGGTGAAGGTTGGGCGAAATCGATTTTGTTTAACGGCGCAGCGCGTGAACAATTCGAAGCGTTCTTTAACCGTGCCGATACCTTTGGTTTGGGTGTGTGTAACGGCTGCCAAATGATGGCCAATTTGTCGGGCATTATTCCTGGCGCTGAGCACTGGCCGAAATTTACCCGCAATCAAAGTGAGCAATTTGAAGCACGCTTTGTGATGGCCGAAGTGATGAAATCGCCATCGCTATTCTTTGCTGGTATGGAAGGCAGCCAAATGCCCGTGGTAGTGAGCCACGGCGAAGGGTTTGCGAATTTCAGTCAGCAAGGCGATAAAGCCAAGGCCTTGGTAGCGATGCGTTATGTCGATAGCCACGGCAAAGCGACACAAACTTATCCGATGAATCCAAATGGATCGCCGGACGGGATTGCCGGTGTAACCACGCCAGATGGTCGTTTTAGCATTATGATGCCGCATCCAGAGCGCGTATTCCGCACAGTGCAAAACTCATGGCATCCGCAAGACTGGTCAGAAGACGGCGCATGGTTGCGAATGTTCCGCAATGCGCGCGTTTTCCTCGGTTAATCCGCTCGGTCATTGCTACGATAACAAGCAGCCTACGGGCTGCTTGTTTTTTTTTATTTGAAATCAAGGACAAACAGTATGAAACGTTATTTCATTTTATCTTTGCTGGTGCTGCTGATGGCGTGTAGCAAAATCACCGCCGAAAATTACAACAAGGTCACCACGGGTATGAGCCGGGCTGAAGTGGTAGCCATTTTAGGCGAGCCAACGCAGAGTGAATCAGGTGGTTTTTTAGGGATTCAAGGTGAGACGGCCAGCTGGCAAGACGGCAAAGTGCAAATCACTGCGCAATTTGTTAATCAAAAACTACTGACACATTCCATGGTGAAGCAATAAGCAATTAATCGCTTATTTATTACAAATAACAATGTTTATATTTACTAGTAAATAAAGCAAGCTATGGCTTGAGTGTTGAATTTGCTTGGTTATACTCCAATCAGAGCCGTATTTAGCGGTTTAAATAGGAGATTTCAATGCGTCATCTGATTCAAGCCACATTGCTGGCCACCGCCGTTTTGGGTTCTACCATGGCTTATGCCGATTGTGATGATGGTCCCCGCGTAATGCCAAAAGTCGAAGTGACTAAAACGGATTATCTGAAAAAAATGGAAGCTTTTTTTGATTTTGTCGATGCCGATAAAAATGGCGTGATGACTCCTGCTGAGCGAACCGCTGCCAAGCAAAAAATGAAAGCCGAGTGCCGGGCTAAAAAATCCAACGCCTCGGCTTGGTAATTTAAGTCGCTGCTTTGGGGTATTTTTCGGTTAAATATCAAGATGAGTAACAATCCATTGCAAATAAAAATAGGCCAAATAAATGGCCTATTTTTTTTATTTAAAAATGGATCAATCATCCATAAAGTAAATTAATACGGTTGGTTCACCACAATATAAGTCACATTACTGCCTTGATATTGCGGTTGATACCAAGTTGATCCGCATTGCATATACGCTGTATTTCCACGCATGACTTGAACGCAATTACTCGGCATTTGGTTGGCATTTACAATACTGCCAATCACTGCTGAGGTGACTGCGACAGCTGCAGTGACGGCCACTGCGGTGGCTACGGGATGATAGTCATTGTCATAATGTCCGCCATGGCGGTAGCCACCATTATGATCGACATTTACATTGACGTTATTGTTGCTGATATTGGTGTTTTTAATATTGTTATTGTTTTTTCGATGATCGTTTTTATTGTTGTTGTTGCGGTTGTCCATGACTTTATTGTTTTTGCTCGCGGCAGGGCGAGCGCCTTTTTGGTGATCGCCTTTAGCTTGTGCTTGAATTGGCATACCGATGCTGATTAAAGCCACTGCGCTCAGTGTCAGGATGCTGGCTTTTGATGCGAATTTAAACATAATATGCCCCTTATTCTGCCGCTTTTTTAAATGGAATCGCAATATCACCTGGTTTTGCTTTAAAGGTGAATTCGCTGTTATTGAGTTTTGGCTTTAGATTCCAAGTATAGGTTTCAGATAGTGCCGGGCGATTGGGTTTGCTGCTATCGGTAATGAGCACCTTGCAAGGTAGGGAGGGTTTGCTGCGGCTAGTCCATAATTGCCATACTGACTCTGCTTGAGCAAACACTAAGTGATCACACAGTTGACCATTAATTTTGCTGACACCAACGTACTCGGCGAGTGTTAATTTATCGAGTGCCGCTTGGTCTTTGCCAATATCAAATAAAGATTTGAGTGGGATATTGAGCGCATAGTAGTTTTTGACTTGATTGAGCATATCGCTGGTATTGCTGGCCACGTCAACCGTGGTGTAGTAACGCAAGGTAGGGGCGTATTGTGTTAATTGCTTGCCGTTATAAAAATATTCGCGATTTAAATTGTCGCTATTTATTTTTACATACAGTTTATTGTTGCCATCAATGATCATCGTGCTATTGCCCATTGCCTGAATCATTTGGCCTGATGGCGACAGAATATCTTGCGTGATGCTGGCTTTCACCTCGGCCTTAGGCAGGCTACGTAGGTTTTTTCCGACTTCCACCGCCTTAGCAACCACCAATGGATTCACAGCAGCTGCAAGTGGCTGCTTTTCACTCGCCCATAGCGAAACGCTCAATGGCAGTAGTGCCAAGCCGAGCCAAGCTGTTTTTAATTGCATTTACTTACTCCATAATTATTAATAATTAATAATTTATGAGTTATAGCCTATAAGGGCTAAGCAAAAGGCATATTATTTTGGTCAGCTTGTTGCTATTTATCCATTGTAATGCGGCGAAGGGCTTGCTACTGATGTCGCTCGATAGCGAATTCGGCTTAAAGCTAAGCGCAATTCAAGTTCAAGTGGGTTGAGCTGTTTTTGTGAAATGCGCTGCAATTTTCTTTCGGCTTTGGATTGCAGTTGTTGTAGCTGTTTGGCATGGCCCGCTTTGAGGTGGCTTAAGGCGCTTTGGTAATCACCTTGCTCTATGCACAGCGTTTCCAGTAATTCATGCGCTTGTTGGCTCATATTAAAGCCACGAATTTGTTCGCCCAATTCAAGGCAAAACTCAAGTGATTGCCGCGCGGCAGCGTGTTGATTTTGATGTAAATAAATGCGCCCTAAAATTAAGGCCACTAAAGATCGGCACCATAAACCACCATAGTTTTGCGCTAATGTTTTCGCCGTTTGCAATTGATCAAATGCCGCGCTGAGCTGTTGGTGATCAAATAATACTAAGCCGGTATAAATATGAAATTCAGCTTGGGCTTCGATGCGGGGATTTTTTGCCAGGTGCTCGCTTAATTGTGCCAATAGCCGCTCGACTTCGGTGTAATGCTTAAGCTGGTAGCAATTGGCGATTAAAGCCAGTAGGCAATCAGTAAACAGCGTGGCATCGGCGATGTTGGCGGCTAAATCAAAGGCGCGTTGTTGGTACTCTAGCGCGAGCTCGGCCTGACCAAATACTAAACAGACTTGGGCAATGCCTGAGTAGCTGCGTACAAAAGCGGGATGATCTTCCGCGTCGATGGCCGTTTGCAGGGCTTGCAACCAAATATCCAGCGCCCGCATGTATTCGCCCAAATGCAATTGGCATTGCGCTTGCCAATGTAATGTTTGGGCGAGTAAAGACCAGTCATTCAGTTGGCGGGCGAGTATGCCGGCCTCGCGAAAGTCTTTGCTGGCGGCACTGGGCTGTTCGCCGATATCGATTAAATACTCGCCACGACAAAGCAGCGCTTGTGCCAATAGCGATAATTGATGCGTTTTTTTGGCGTGTCGAATAGTGTGGTCAATCTCGGCGGTATCGTGATCGCGGTAGAGGGTATGGCGTAGTAGTGCCAAGTCGCTAGTTGCTGTTGCACACATCATCGATATAACTCCACACGGTTACGGCCAAGGTGTTTGGCTTGATACAGCGCTTGATCGGCGTGTTTGATCAAGGTTTGGGCATCGGGCTCGTCGTGATATTCGGCAGCACCAATGCTGGCGCTGACGCGTAAATCGATATGGCTATCTTGCCAAGAATGGGTTTCAATTTTTTGTCGAATTCGCTCGGCAATGTCTGAGGCGATATCGCCAGCAGCACCCGGTAGTAAGAGCACAAATTCCTCGCCGCCGAAACGGACAATCAGATCGCCACTTCGGCAAGATTGCAGCAAAATCTGCGCGGTATTTTGAATCACAACATCGCCTATCGGGTGGCCGAAGCGATCGTTAATGTGTTTGAAATGATCTAAATCGACCATCAACACCGAGAATGGACGCTGCTCTTCGATACAGCGCTGATACATTCTGGGCATTTCTTGTTCGAGATGACGGCGGTTGCTCAGGCCGGTTAAGGGGTCTTGCAAAGTGGCGCTGCGCAGTGAGCTGAGTAATTCAGAATCGGCCGAGCTTTTTTGCCGCAAGATGATGTTTTCTTGTTGCGTTTGTAAAAACAGCAATTGAATATCGAGCTCTTTCATTCTGCGTTCGAGCGCCGAGGTGATTTTATCTTTGGCAATTTGTTGTGCGTCTTGCAGCGCCAATTGTTGGTATTGGCGGCGATACTCCCACGCCATTTTAAAGTCTGCTATTTGCTCACCCAATTGCGCTAACAAGTGATAAACCTTGAGCCGCAAGGGATTGGATTCAAACGATTGAATCAGATTGAGTGCCATCAGTAGATATTGCTTGGCCGATAGCGGCTCTTGGGTCGCCATATAAACGCGGCCTAAGGCCAGCAAATTATTGGCTTGGCACCAGCGATAATTGAGCTTTTGATTTAAGTTCCATGCGGTGTGTAGCCAAGTTTTGGCTTGGGTATATTCTGCTAGCTCAAGATGAGCTTCGCCTCTATAGCTATACCATTCAGCCAACCACGCTTTGTGCTGGCTGGATAAAAATATCGCCTCGCCTTGCGTAGATAAAGACAGCGCAATGTCGTATTCGCCTAACAGATTTAAATCGGCCGCAACGTGTAAATAACTATTGGCGAGTAATTCATGTTGCTGGCTATGCGGTGCAAATTCCAAGGCCATTTCATGCCAGTGCAAAGCGTCGCCATATTGTTGATAGGCGCAATAGATATTGCCGATGCCAATACAGGCGTGCACATATAAATCGTAGGCGTGTAATGGCAACGCTTTTTTTAAGCAGCTCATCCACAATTTAAGTGCGGCGAGGTATTGGTTATTCGATAGCAATAGTCGTGCCCGGGCATGCTCATATTCGGCATGCTGATGCGGCGATTTATGGCTTTTGATCAGCGTTTCAGCCCGATCTAAGGCCGCATGGCCTGCAGCGCTATCATCGAGTGCCCAGTAGCATTGAGCCAAGAGTAATTGCGCATTGATTTCTGTTTGCGGGGCATCTTGGGCCTGCTCAATGACGGGCAATAAAATCGCCACGCTTTGAGTGCAATCGGCAATAAAACAGGCGCGAGCAGCGGCGATGTTTTGCTCGAGCTGAGGCTGAGCGTCGATGGTTATTTGCATACGTTATTAATCAATAAAGTCGGTGATCGTTGCTGGCCAAATAGGGCATCAAGCTACTGGTTTTTTTCAACGACCCAGTGAAATGATTTAACGATCAGAAGCTTTAAATTATAAACGCTTGCTGTCAGCCAATCAGATATTTATAGTGCAGATTGAATTTTAAAAATCAATTGAAGGTATCGAAATGAAATTCACCCTACGCCAGTTAGAGGTGTTTGTGGCCGTAGGTCGTGGCGAGAGCGTGTCTCGGGCCGCAGAATGCGTAGGTTTATCGCAATCGGCGACCAGTACGGCGCTATCTGAATTAGAGCGCGTGTATGATCGGCGCTTGTTTGATCGGATTGGCAAACGCTTGCAACTGAATGAATTGGGCGCAGCTTTATTACCACAAGCCATCCAGTTACTCGATCATGCGGCAGAGATTGACGCTTTATTAGCCGGGCGATCTGGCTTTGGCCCGATGCGGGTCGGTGCGACGCTGACTATTGGCAATTATCTCGCTACCTTACTCATTGGTGATTTTATGCGGCAGCATCCGGGCTGCCGTGTTTCATTGGGGGTGCATAATACCGCGCATATTGTGCGGCAAGTGGCGCATTATGAGCTGGATTTGGGCTTGATTGAAGGCGATTGCCAGCATGCAGATTTAGATGTCATCCCATGGATTGCCGATGAGTTAGCGGTATTTGCTGCGCCCGAGCATCCCTTGGCGAACAAATTACAGCAAGGTGGGGTGATTGATTTTGCTGATTTGCTCGCGGCGTCTTGGATTGTTCGGGAATCGGGGTCTGGCACTCGGCAAACCTTTGATTACGCGATGCGGCATGTGCAATCTAAGCTCGATATCCGGTTGGAGCTAGAGCATACCGAGGCGATTAAACGCGCGGTGGAGTCGGGTTTGGGGATTGGTTGTATTTCACGTTTGGCGCTAAAAGAAGCGTTTCGCCGTGGCAGTTTGATCGAGTTACCTGTCGTGGGCCTGGATTTGGCGCGGCAATTTCATTTTGTGTTGCACAAACAAAAATATCGCACCGCAGGAATTACGGCGTTTTTAGAGCTTTGCCGCAGCGTGACCGCCGGGGCTAGCCGCAGTGATGAGATTGTTTTGCCGTATATTCGCTAAGCAGCGGATTGCTTCATCGTTGGTGATGTGCCGCTGATGCCGTGCCGGTCGCTGCGAACTAGCAAACAGTGCAAAATATCAGCAAATCGCCATGCTTGCGCGTTGTTTGAGTTATGAATTAGTTTTTCTCTGCGCCTTTGCGTCTCTGCGTCAAAAAAAAGTTCTTCAGTAAACGGTATTACCGTCCCGTAGGCACCTAAAACCATCAACACGTAATCGGAACAAAGCCCGACTACTGGGTATATGGCAGTAAGCTTTATTTAATATAGGTTGTAATGATATACCCATGGAGGTCTATGTCTAATGCTGTATCGTGTAGTAGTTGTAAAGCCTGTTGTTGCCAATTAGAAGTGATGCTGATTGCTGGCGATGATGAGGTGCCTGCTGAGTTTATTGAAAAGGATGCTTGGGGTGGCGAGATTATGCATCGCCTGGCCGATGGTTGGTGCGCGGCGCTCAATCGCAGCAATATGCTGTGTACGATTTATGCGCAGCGCCCTTGGATTTGTCGTGAATATGAAGCGGGCGATAGCGACTGCATTGAGCAAAGACAGCGCATTCCGTCATTGTCGATTCAACGCATTATTTAACCGCTTATCACTGCAGCTTGAAGACTAGCCATCGTTTGACTGTGGATATTCAACGATGGCCCGTCGACTTAATATTGCTGCAATGCTTTGGCTAGGCGATGTTTGGCAATGGTGGTGCGCGGTACTTTGCTATCAAACCAAACGCGCACATCGTCATCTAAACCAATGCCGTGCATATAGTTATACAGCGCTTTATTCAGCGCTCGACCGAGCGCATCATGATCAACCCCGGTTGGATCCATAAAGCCAATATCATTGGTGGCAAAGCTGATTTCGGGGAGCTTTTCCAGCGTAACGCCAAATTCTTCTGGATTTTTGCCAACTGGGGAGTGCACCGTGCAGGCAAAACGGTGGAAAAACCCAGATTGAATACAGCCATTATCAAATAGCTGCCGCACGTATTCGAGCGCATCGACGGTGTCTTGCACCGTTTGCGTTGGAAAACCGTACATCAAATACGCGTGCACCAACACGCCGGCCTCGGTAAAACTTTGCGTCACTTTGGCCACTTGCTCGACCGAAACGCCTTTTTTCATCAAGGTCAGTAAACGATCGGATGCGACCTCAAGCCCGCCAGAAATCGCGATGCAGCCACTTTCGGCGAGCAATCGGCAAAGATCTGGGCTAAAGGTTTTTTCAAAGCGAATATTGCCCCACCAAGAAATCGATACATTGCGGCGAATCAGTTCTTCAGCGAGTGCTTTCAGCGCTTTCGGTGGCGCAGCTTCATCGACAAAGTGAAAACCAGTTTGCCCAGTTTCGGCGATGATGGCTTCGATGCGATCGACCAATACTTCGGCGGTGGTGGTTTCATAGCGCGAAATATAATCGAGGGTAATATCGCAAAAGCTACATTTTTTCCAATAGCAGCCGTGCGCCACGGTGAGCTTATTCCAGCGCCCATCCGACCACAGCCGGTGCATTGGGTTGAGCATATCGAGTAGTGATAGGTAGCGATCAAGCGGCAAGCCATCCCACGTTGGTGTACCGACTTCGCCAAACGGCACTTCAGGCTCGACGAAGTTGATGTATTTCACCGCGCCATCAGCGCGGGTAAAGGTGCGCACCAAACGCTGTTGTGAGCGTTTGCCTTTTAAGTGCTCCAGCAGCGCCAACAAGGGGCGCTCACCGGCATCGAGCATCACGAAATCAAAGTAATCAAAAACGCGCGGCTCTTTGAGTTCGCGCAATTCGGTATTGGCAAAACCACCACCCAGAGCAATGACCATATCGGGGTATTGCTTGCGAATCGTTTGGGCAATTCGGAAAGCGGCATATACCGCGCCGGGGAAGGGCACAGACAGTAAGACGATATTGGGCTGGTGCTGCGCGATAGATTCTAGCGTCAGCTCCGCCAAATAATCATCGACCATCGTGGTGGGCGCGGCCAGCGCCCGCGCTAGCGGATCAAACGTCGCTTGCGACATCGCTAATGACTCGGCGTAGCGAACAAATTCAAAGCGCGAATCTACCGCTTCACGTAATACATCGGCGATATCGTTTAAATACAGCGTACCCAAATGCCGCGCGCGGTCTTGCATGCCGAGCGCACCAAAGGCCCACGCAAGCGGATCGCCCCCCTCGTCGTCGACATAGGCATCGAGCTGGGCAAAACGCTGGCCTTCAGGCAGAAAATTGCGGCTGCAAATGCGGTGGCCGATGGTGGAATCGCGGCCTTGCAAAAACGCCATGGTTGGCGTGATCGTGCTGAGGTAGCGATCAAACGTCGCGTCAAATAGCGCCACCTGCGGCGTGCGTTTTTTGGGCGGGATTTTGTCGATTTTTTTGCGAACGTCGAGTAAACCGTCTTTAGAAAACAGCTTGAGCATCAAGGCCAACGCCAAGTCGGTTTGCTGCGCTTGCACGCCTTGCGAGCGCAAAAAGCCCGTTAAATACGCCGTGGATGGATAGGGCGTATTCAATTGCGTCATCGGTGGGATGATGGATAAAACGCGGGCGGTATCGATCTTGCTCATATCAGGCCTAGAGTGGGTATCTGCTACTAAATTAGGTATATCAAGATCTAGCTGCCAATACCCAAAGATATAAACCACTAAATCCATCACAAAACAAAAAACCCCAGTCGCCAGCGCGGTCTAGGGTTTGTGAGCGTTTGCTTTCTTGCTGCGCTGGTGCGGTTTAATCGTTCGACATTTGGCAAGCCCAGCTCAAGTCCGAATTCTACCTTGTTATCTGTCGAGTGTATTGATTTGGGTCGGATTTTCTGTTTCGCAGCGCTGGGGCGTCAAGCGATATTGCCTATTTAATCAGTGCATCGAGCATATCGTCAGCCTTGCTTGGAGAGCGCCAATTTTAAGTCAGCGTATCTTAAACTTCAGTGGTTTGGGATCAGGTTTTGTTGTTTAAAGGATGATGATCTGCTGTGATTTGAAGGCCATTTGCAGTTTTGGTCTTTGACCTTGGCGCTAATTTTGAATAGTAGTTTGTTTTTTTCCAAACTTTACTTTATCCGTGCTTATCGACTGAGAGGCAACTATAAATCATTACAACTAGTTTTATTTCTAGTTTTGAAATTTATGATTAAGGTGGGGTGTGGAAATGCCGCTTGTAATGTCATGGTCAATGAGTATTAAACAGATTTTTTATATCTTAGCGTTGGGCGTTGCCGCACTATTGGGCATGATCATAGTGACCAATCATCTTTCCAATATTGCGAATGCAGACATTAATAAGGCGCAAAAATCTCGTTATGAGTCTTATTTACTTGCCGATGAATTGCGCCAAAGCTCAGATGATTTAACCCGCTTAGCCAGAACTTATGTGCTCACTGGCGATGCGCGCTATGAAGCGCAGTATATGGCCATATTAGATATTCGCAATGGTGTACGGTTTCGACCTGAAGCTTATCAGCGCATCTACTGGGATCTTGTCGCCAACGGCAATCAACCCCCACGTCCTGATAGTCAGGTAAAAATCGCTTTAACCGAGCTGATGCGTGAAACCGGTTTTACCGAAGCTGAAATGAAAAAACTGGTGGAAGCCGCGAATAATTCTGATGAATTAGTAAAGACGGAAGTGATTGCAATGAATGCAGTCAAAGGTCTATTTCTTGATGCAAATGGGCAATTCACGATTAAAGGCCCGCCAAATATGAAAATGGCGGCTCAAATCATGCACGATACAAAATATCATCAAAATAAAATCATGATTATGAAACCGGTCGATGAGTTTTTTACCTTGTTAGACAACCGAACACAAACAGCGATTGATCAAGCAGAGCATAGAGCATCACAGATTACCTATTTCATGTTTGCGCTATTGGCAGCAGGACTTATTTTCATTATTGGCTTATTAATTGTTGCGTATCGAATCATTTTTCGCTGTCTGGGCTGTGAGCCACAGCGCGCTTCTCATATTATCCAAACCATTTCTCGGGGCGACCTTACTGTTCAGATTGATTTAGAAAAAAATGATAATGTGAGTTTGCTTTACCACACCAAAATGATGGTTGCGCGCTTAGCGGATGTGATGGTGAATGTGAGCCAAGCGTCATCGTTACTGACATTTGCATCGAATGAAATTTTGGTGTCATCACAGTCTTTAAGTCAAGGCGCGTCAGAGCAGGCGGTGAGTGTTGAGCAAACGAGTGCCGCTGTTGAGGAAATGTCGTCTTCAATTGCCCTTGCTTCTGAAAATGCGCGTGCAACTGATGAGATCGCCAGCCAATCTTCAGCGAGTGCGATTGAAGGCGGCGAGGTTTTTAAGCAAACCGTTGACGCAATGCGACAAATTGCAAAAAAAATCAGCGTTATTGATGAGATCGCCTATCGCACTGATTTATTGGCGCTCAATGCCGCAATTGAAGCTGCTCGAGCAGGCATTCATGGTAAGAGTTTTGCTGTTGTTGCGGCCGAAGTTCGCAAACTGGCTGGCAATAGTAAATTCGCAGCTCAAGAAGTTTCTCAAGTCGCACGCGATAGTGTGTTACTTGCTGAGCGAGCTGGTGACTTACTTGAGCAGATGGTCCCTTCTATTTGTCGAACTGCGATTTTGGTGCAAGAAATCAGTACCGCTTCTCGTGAACAAAGCTATGGATTGGAACAGATCAATTCGGCGATTTGTCAGTTAGTACAAGCAACTCAAATCAATGCCAATGAATCGGAGCGACTGTCTGCTACATCCGAAGAAATGAATGTACAGGCCTCGCAACTGCAAGAAATGATTCGATTTTTTCGAATCAGCAGCTGATAAACCGCCTATGAGATTATCTTGGTTCAACACAGGCCAGAAGCATCTACTGACTTTATAAAATATGCGCATCGTACAGAGGCCAAAATCAATGACGGATATGAATCAGCGATCAAAAGCGATGTTGGGTCTAATTGATGACAAAAAAGGGTTTAGCTTTTCAGCTAAACCCTTTATCGCTGGTTCGGAGCGTTTCTTGCATCGACGCTCGCGGTTTACTTGCTCTGCCGAACTAGGCTTTCTACATCTAGCGTTGCGGCACTGGTTCTTTCGGCGAGTTTTCTGACTTCATCGGCCACCACAGCAAAGCCACGGCCCGCCTCACCAGCGCGGGCGGCTTCGATGGCGGCGTTCAGCGCCAGTAAATTGGTTTGATCGGCAATCGATTTAATGGTGCCGACAATGGTGGCGATTTCGGCAAGGCTTTTTTCTAGGCTCTGCCTTTGCGAGCTTTCTCCGCTGAGCGCTTCGGATTTCTTTTCGGCATCAATGGCGACCAAAGCCCCCACCACGCGCAGTGGCGCGCCGTTGCTGTCTCGGCGGGTTTTGCCTCTGGCGCGAAACCAGTGATATTCGTTATTTTTACACTTCAGGCGGTATTCGATGCTGTAGGGCGTTTTGCCGGTTTTATCGTTTAAATGAGCGGCAAATGCATCCAGTACGTTTTGCTTTTCATCCGGGTGTAAGCGGCTGGCCCAGCTTTCTAGCACATCCGGAAATTCGTTCACCGAATTAAAACCCAATAAAGCTCTAAATTGCTCTGACCACCAGAAGGCATTTTGCGGATTAACGGGGTTTTCTACATCGACTTCCATATCCCACAAGCCTTCGGACAGCATCGCGCTACTCAGTTCGAATCGAGTTAGCGTTTTATCCAGCTCGGCCTCGTTTTTTTTGCGCAGGGAAATACCCTCCAAAGAGCCCGCCACTCTAAGCGGTATACCTTCACTATTACGTTGCGTTGCGCCTCTGGCTCGGAACCAGCGATATTGCTTATCTTTGCATTGCAGGCGGTATTCAATATCGTAAGGGGTACGCCCGCTTTTATCATTTAAGTGATCAGCAAAGGCGGTGAGTGTGCTGTCTTTATCTTCAGGGTGCAAAAGGTTAGCCCAGCTGCCGAGCACATTCGGAAAATCTCGCTCATCGGTAAACCCGAGCAAACGCCTGAAGGTCGGTGACCACCAAAATACATTGGCGGGATTAAGCGGATCACCCGCTACTACGCTCATATCCCACAGGCCTTCGCTGGATGCTTGATTCACTAGATCAAAACGTTTTTCTAAAGCACTGTACTGCGTTTTTTCCTTGGCTAATTCTTCCTGCAAAGCGCTTACTTCATCATGTAAAGCGCGTTTTTCATGCAGGGCAGCTGAAAGCGCTTCGCTGTTTTTATGCCAGATGCGATGTAATTTATCGCCAATGGCGCGCCACTTCTCATCACCATCCATAGTCCAGCGTGGCATATCGCCACGTAAAGCCGCTTCGGCCGCGCTGTCTAATTGGCTAATTAACCGACTTTGTTTAAAAAACATAGTGCACCTCAATCAATATCCCGACCCAGAGGGGATTTGTATCAATCTAGTGCATTGCGGCGGCAGCTCTAAGAAAAAAAACAATATTTTTACATTATTAGTAATTAATTAATTGCTTTAATGTATTTTTTATCTAAATTTATGCGATTGTTGTAAGTTATAAGCGCAGTTAACGGACTGTAGGATAATTTGGGTGCGCTCTGATGTCCCACCAGTGTCCCATGAGAGGGTTTGGCTAACTTGCAGGCAAGAAAAAAGGGTCTAGCTTTTCAGCTAAACCCTTGATTCTATTAGTGGTGCTCGGAGCGGGACTTGAACCCGCACACCTTTCGGCGAGGGATTTTAAGTCCGTCATTTTGGCTTTTCTTGGATTTTCATGGAATCAATTAATGTTTTATAAAACAATGACTTAAGTTGTTTTCTGGCTATGGTGTTCCATGTGTTTCTAGAGTAAAATGTTCCCCAGAGTGTTCCCCAAATTAGATAGGGTGGGTGGGTATATGGCGGTCAAATTACTAAGTGCGTCGACGATAAAAAATGCCAAGCCTGGTATGACTCATAAAGGCAAAACGAAGCCAGTTGATAAAGATTTTTTACTATCTGATGGTGAGTGTCTTTTCTTACGGGTTCGCCCATCTGGCACTAAAGACTGGATGTTTATTTACACGGCCAGTGACGGTTCTCGCGCCAAGATGGTTTTGGGTAGTCAGACTGACCATAGCGACAAAAGTGCACGAGACTGGGCATCAGAGCAAAGAGCATTAATTGATGCTGGGGTTGACCCTCGAACAGTACGCGCTCAGAAAAAACAAGCGGAGGAAGAGCTGAAAAGTTACTCTTTGGGCTTGCTATTGAAAGCCTATGTGACCACGCTAGCCAAGCGTGGGAAAGTATCATTTCGTGAGGTTGAAAATGCGCTCAACTGTCACATTCCCGAAAAACTTCGAGCAAAAAACGCCGCCGCTATCACACGTGATGATTTGATTCCGATTATTCGTAAATTAGTCGAGGATGGTAAAGGTCGAACTGCGGGTAAAGTGCGCAGTTACTTACGAACCGCCTTTGAAATGGCATTAACCGCCCCTGACGACCCTAATGCCCCATCAGCCATGCTTGGTTTCAAGCTGACGCATAACCCCGTAGACCGCATTAAGGCCCTATCTGAGCACAATAGAGCAGGCGAGCGCGCCTTAAGTCGTTCGGAGTTGATTGAATTTCAAAAGCACATTCTCAAGGTCCAAAATGTAGACGTTCGTGATATTTTACGCTTGGCCATATTGTTAGGTGGCCAACGTTTTACGCAGTTGGCTACAGCAGGGCTGGAAAAAGATACTGAAGGTAATCCAGTTATTGTTATTCGTGATAGTAAGGGTCGCCGTCAGCAAGCTCGGCGTCACGTTCTGCCACTTCAGGGTGAAGCATTGGAAATCGTTAATTCACGAAACGGTCAGTTATTTTGTTTGGATGCAATTTCTGCTACGGACTTTGTAAAGACCGTATCTAGTCGAGTTTCTCGAATTAGCAAAGCGATGTTGGCCGAGGGGGCATCTACTGAGCCATTTCGTGGTGGGGATATACGGCGTACTGTTGAAACACATTTGGCTGCTCGCGGCGTTTCAAGCGATTTGCGGGCACAACTACAGTCGCATGGCTTAGGTGGTATTCAATCACGGCATTATGATAAGTACGATTATTTAGAGGAAAAACGCACCGTGCTGTCTAACTGGGAGGTCTATTTGACAGAGTTATATGTCGGCAACGTCATCAATTTGAGTCGAAAAGTTGCTTAAATGTGACAAATGCCATCTTGGTATTCTGTGGAATGTGATGGAGGAGGTGGCTCAGTTACAATTAAAAAAAACTTTGGACACCTCTGATTATGACGACTAAAGCATTTTATCCATTTGACGATACTGGTGTTCTCCTTGGAGATACATTTTTTGCTGCGTTATCACCCGTTGATTGGGATAAATATCAGAATTCTTCAATGATTGCCGCTGCTGAAGCGGCATTTTTATTGGTAGGCTTGCCACCACCGGAGCACTTAAAATTAAATATCAATTCACAGTATGGATTGTCAGATTTAAGTGGATTAGAGGCGCAAGGCGGCTGGCGTAAACATAACGCAACGACTGCTGCGGCCAAGTTAGCTTATCAATTTATGCAAGTAATTCAGCGGCAACTAGATGATGGTCAGCCCGTACCTAAGATTGGAGCTTTGTCTGATTGGATTACTTGGGCCGATGCTTTTCAGTTGCCGATTTACACGCTTGTACGAGAGTTGGCAAATATGAGTGCTAAATCTCAAGCGACGACTAAACCCCAGCTTGATGCTCGTTCGGCTTCAGCATCAATCGTTTGTAAAAGCGAGCCAACAGCACCGCCTTGTTTTAGTCGCTGCAAAAATGCAAATATTCGTATGATTGTCGCTGCGGCTTGGGTAATTGAAACATATGGCCGTACCGCAAGCATATTTGAGATATTGAATTTGTTAAACGAGTGGCATGAACATACCTCTGCGCCTCAATGGGTAGAGCGTGAAATGGGGCGACTACTGAGTGTTGATATAGAAAATCGTTGTTTTTATTGGGATGCAGATAAAAGTGAAGGTAAGGCAAAGACCCAGTCTACCTTCAATAATATTCAAGATGCGCTTGATAGATGGCGAAAAAATAGAAAAGAAGAATTAGTTGATGCCGTTTAAAACCGCATAAAAAACCGCGTTAGCCGAATTAGCCGAACTGGGAAGTTCGGCTTTTTTTTGGGCATAAAATTTGTCTTGTCACTTCCGTCACTGCACGAGGTGAGCTTACCTGTTCTTTAACAATCTAATAAAGGATTCAGCATGAAGCACCAAAATTTGGATGAATATATTCATTTGTTGCGCCGTCCTCGGGTCGAGAACATCACAGGCTTGGGCCGTTCTGCCATTTATGCTCTTGTGGCCCAAGGTGATTTTCCTGCTCCTGTGCGCTTAACTGCCAAGTCGGTTGCTTGGCGCTCTGATGAGGTACAAGCATGGGTTAATTCTCGCCCATCAACCAAATCGTAA
This sequence comes from Deefgea piscis, assembly GCF_019665785.1. NCBI lineage: Bacteria > Pseudomonadati > Pseudomonadota > Betaproteobacteria > Neisseriales > Chitinibacteraceae > Deefgea > Deefgea piscis. The sequence continues at coordinate 3,110,123 of NZ_CP081149.1, read as the reverse complement.
TCGGCATTAATTCAAATCGAAACATTACTTTTATCAGCGCATCTGTCCTCAACATTCACGTTTATTTGAGAATGTTGAGGCTTTTTTATAATTGAAAGAATGGAGTAATTATGAGTCGATATCGCCAAGTAAAGACCAGTATTTGGTCTGATACGAAATTTCGCTCGTTGTCTGCAATGCAGCCAAGTGGCCAAGCATTGTGGTTGTATTTACTAACTGGGCCGCACACTAAAATCATTCCTGGTCTATTTCGTTTGGGTCGGGCGGCTCTCGCCGAAGAACTGAATTGGGATTTGGCAGACCTTGACCGTGTTTTGGCTGAGTTAATTGAGCAAGGCATGGTGAAGGTTGATTTTGATGCGCGACTTGTTTGGCTACCAAATGCAATTAAACATAATGCACCTGCCAATCCGAATGTAATTCTAGGTTGGACCAGTGATATTGGCGAGCTGCCAGAGTGTGCTTTGAAGACCGAGGCTCTACAGCACTTTGAGCAATTTATTCAGACTTTAGGGGGCAGTGCGAGCGCCCAAAAAACTTTCTTGACTGCGTTTTACCGTGCAGTAAATCCATTGAGCACAAAACTAAATACAAACGGTTCGGGTAACGGTTCGGGTAACGGTTCGGGTAACGGTTCGGGTAACGGTTCGGGTAACGGTTCGGGTAACGGTTCGGGTAACGGTTTAGGTAATGGTTTAGGTAACGGTTCGGGTAACGGTTTAGGTAATGGTTTCGATAACGGTTTGCCTAATCAGGAGCAAGAACAGCAACAAGAACAGCAACAAGAAACATATCAAGAGCATGACTCTGCAGCACCAACTGAACGCAAGCGTTCATCGCAACAGAAAGTGAACTTCGATATGGGTACTGGAAAATTTTCTGACATTAGTGACGCTCAATTGGCGACGTGGACAAAAGCACACCCAACTGTAGACATTGAAAAAGAAAAGGCAAAAGCCGCTGCATGGCTAATTGCTAATCCAAGTAAGAAAAAATCGAACTACGCCAGTTTTTTGACTAACTGGTTTAGTCGGGTTTTAGAGTTCACGCCTGCTAAATCCAAGGTCAAGACGGGTAATCACGATAACTTTTCATCGCAAAACTATGGCCAAGGAGGCCTATTATAATGACTAATGTTAACAGTACTGACGACGTAGATGATGAATTGAATTTTCGTGAGCAAGAAGAGCAGATGGAAAAATATGGTTTTTATTGGATGCCCGTACCTAGGGATAAATTGATTGAGTGTCCCCAGCATGGTTGGATGCCGACATATGGAATGAAATGTAGGGCGTGTCTGCATGAGCGCGAAAAGCAAGAGCAGGAATTGAAAGCGCACAATGAGTACATCCGTCGCTGGAACGAGCGTAAAGACTATGCAGATATTCCTCCTCGTTTCGAAAAGTGCGAGCTTTCAACATATCAAGCGACTCTGCCAAAACAAATTGCGACGCTCAACTTTGCACAAAAGTTTGTTGCAGGCTTTGACACTATTTATAAGGGGCGCTGCTTTATTTTCTCAGGCCAAATCGGCACAGGAAAAACTCATCTCGCAATTGCGATTGCCAATGCCTTGATGCGTAAAGAAGGCTTTTACGTTAAGTATACGACGGTTTCTACCATGATTCGCCGCGTGCGGGCCACATGGCGCTCTGATAGCGAAGTGAGCGAAAGTGAGGTGCTGAACCGTTACGCACAACCAATGTTACTTATTTTGGATGAAGTGGGTATTCAATCTGGCTCTGACAATGAATTAAGCATCTTGTTTGAGATTCTAAATTGGCGCTATATGCACCGTAAATCAACCATCTTTATTACCAACCTTACCCGTGATAAATACATCAGTTTTCTAGGCGCTCGTGTGATTGACCGCTTGCGTGAAGACGGGGGAGAAGAAATTGTTTTTGACTGGGAAAGTTTTCGTCCAATACTCGGTCGTCAAGCTAAAGAAGCAGCAAATCATGAGCAAGATTTATCTAATGAAGTTGGCAGCCAAATCGTCGTGGATAACTAGTCAATCAAAGAGGCTATTTAGCTGAGTTATGGCGATTGTCTTCTGTCTTAAACGAGCTTAAATCGGGGTTAATGCTATCGCTAGCGGTGGATTAACCCCGTTTCCGCGAACGAACTATTAATTGAACAACAATTGAACGGGGAGTTGAACATGGCACGCGTTTGGACGGATGAGCAACGACAACGGCAACGTGAATTGATACAACGCACTCAACCTTGGCGCAAGTCGACTGGCCCTGTCACGGCAGCGGGCAAGGCCGTATCAAGCCAGAATGCGACTGTTCATGGCTTTTGTAGTAATCGAGTGCGGGTGCGTTTGCGGGATACCATGCGGGTGATGAAACAAGTAAAGCGCGAAATAAAATTGTATGGTCTTGAGTTTTAAGAGTCTTGCTGAGCGATTTGTGAGTGCTGCGCCGAATGTTGCAACTCGAACTTATAGGTTTAACTTGTGGGCTGTAGTGGCAGCATCCGACCCAAAGCAGTCACAGTCGACTCAATTATTTATTGCTTTGTTTTTTGATTCTTTTGAATTCTTCGAGAGCTGGAGAAAATGAAAAAACAATTACAAGATAAAGCAAGAGCATTGAAATAATACCCCGTATTCCTGTCGTGATATGGATGCCAAAAACAATTGCTTTTTCAGGTAAAGCCAAATCAACAAACAAGATAACCAATAGCATAAGAACAATTGTTCTTGATGTGTATAGAAAGGCTTTTTTGTAAATGCTCAAATTTACCTCGAATAATAAGAGTCTGCTTCTTGCCGACTGCTGCCTGTCACGCAGTCTAAACTAGTCATTTTCACCTAGCATTAAAACTCTGGGTTTTATGACAGAATTGGTCAGTCTGAGGGGGCAATTGATGGGCTATTTCTACGCTAAAACATCGCTACCTCAGCGCTTCTTTAAGTAATAACCGCGTGTAAAAAATGATGGATTTGAGGTGGGAGCATTGCGGGTGGAGCTGTTTGCGTTTGCAGTAGCCTTGCCATAGTAGTGATGGCCAATCTTCTGTCATGGGTCGCCAACTGTTTAGTGCTTGCGACAAATACGGCGCTCTGTCGGTCTTTTTTGGTGAACGAATTGCGTAGTAATGTAGCTCGGCTAATGCCAATTGAGTGTCGTAACTGCACCGTTGCCAAATGCGCTGCCACTTTTCCAAACGACTTTTTTCCTCGTTAGCCATCTTCAAACTCCCCAAAGTGGCTTTAATTAATAGGGCTGCGTTTGGCGGCTCGCAATGCCATTCATGGATGCCCGCGCCAATCGGCAGATAGGCGCAACTAGGGCTACTGCATAAAAAGTCGCTTAAATTTTGCTGCTGTAGGCTGAGCGCGAATTAGGCAACTGGCCGCTTGAGTATTAGTTGCAATTGCTTGGCTTCTCTTGGTTTAAATCCCCTGTTAGTGACCCAATCCATTAAGATGTCACCTTCGCGTCAGCATCGTGCTGACCACCTATTTTTACGCTCGGCGCATTGCGCTGTGCGGCTTGTTATTCATTTTGCAAAGTGACCCATGTCTGAAAAATTAACGCTAGAAAATCTTGAATCTTGGCTGTGGGAATCGGCCAATATTCTGCGCGGCTCGATTGATTCGTCTGATTTCAAAAACTATATTTTTGGCCTCTTGTTTCTGAAACGCTTTAACGACGTATTTGAAGAACGCGTTCGCGCCTTGGTCGCGGCAGAAGGCGTATCAGGTAGTGAAGCGGAAGACGAAGTACAAGAAAAACACGGCACATTTCCGATTGATGCCCGCTGGTCGTCGCTGATTATTCGCACCGAAAATTTAGGCGAAGCACTCGATAAAGCCTTCGCCGCCATCGAGGCCTACAACCCTGAATTGCAATACGTGCTGACCGCCACCCAATACGGCGACAAACAAAAATTGTCCGACCATGTATTGCAGCGCCTCTTGCGCCACTTTAACCAATACAAACTCGGCAACGACGACCTGTATAAAGCCGATATGCTCGGCGACGCCTATGAATACCTGATTAAGCAATTTGCCGACGACGCGGGTAAAAAAGGTGGCGAGTTCTACACGCCCAAGGGCGTGGTGCAATTGCTGGTGAATATTCTCGACCCGCAGGCTGGGCAGCATGTGTATGACCCGACTTGCGGCAGTGGCGGGATGTTGGTCGAAAGCGCGCACCACGTTGCCGCGCAGCCCAATGGCTTGGTGATGGGCAAGCCCAATGTACTGCTGTTCGGCCAAGAAAAAAACCTTGGTACGTGGGCGATTGCCAAGCTTAATCTTTACCTGCACAACATGAGCGTCGACGGCATTGCCAAAGGCGATACGCTGGTTGACCCCAAGCACTTGAATGGCACTTACCTGCGTACCTTCGACCGCGTGATTGCCAATCCGCCATTTTCGGCCAAAGCATGGTGGGCACCGCTAGAGCTGGCCGCCGAAGCTGAAAGCGAAAATGGCACCAAGGCCAAGTCGCCCAATTACAAACAGGTTAGCGACCCGTATGGCCGCTTTGTGTATGGCGTGCCACCGCGTGGCTATGCCGATTTGGCCTTTGTGCAGCACATGCTTGCCAGCCTAAAAGACAATGGCCGCATGTGCGTCGTGCTGCCGCATGGTGTGCTGTTCCGCAGCGGTGAAGAAGGCAAAATCCGCGACGGGCTGCTATTTGGCACCGACGCAGCCAGTGGAAACCAACAGGGTGATTTGATTGAAGCCATTATCGGCTTGCCGTCGGCACTGTTTTACAACACGGGCATTCCCGCCTGCGTGCTGGTACTAAACAAAGCCAAACCCGCAGCACTGAAAGATAAAGTCATCATCATCGACGCCAGCGCCGACTACGCCGAGGGTAAAGCGCAAAACAGCCTGCGTGCAGAAGACATCACCCGCATCAGCGCCACGCATAAAGCCGCGTTTGCGTCACAAACCGAAGTGGATAATTACTGCCGCGTCGTGCCGCTGGCCGAAATCCGTGGCAACGACGGCAATCTGAACATCGCCCGTTATATCGACAATGGCGAAGTCGAAGACGTAGTCGATGTAGCCGCCACGCTGGCGCAACTGGCTGCACTGGCTGATGACGAAGCGGCCATTGACGCACGCCTGAACGGCTATCTGGCTGAGTTAGGTTTGCTGGAGTCGGGGCAATGAGTTGGATTTTTAATAAAGGGTATATCAATCCAGCCATTGTTTATGATGGGCTAGAGTCAAATACCCTTGGTATTGTTCTCGTAGGAGCGGGCTTGCCCGCGAATGCCGTCGTGGAAAAACCTTCGCGGGCAAGCCCGCTCCTACGCGTCGAGTTGGCGCGATGAGCGTGGTCGGCAAGGCAGGGTATAAAGAAACGACGATTGGGTGGATTCCTAAAGATTGGGACGAATCAAAGCTTGATTTTCACGTATCTAAGGTAGGTAGCGGCATTACACCTAAAGGCGGCAGTGAGTCCTATCTCTCTGAGGGTGTTCCGCTGATTCGCAGTCAAAATGTACTGTGGGGAAAGCTTAACCTATCTGATGTTGCTTACATATCTGAAGAACAGCATCAACGAATGAAGGGCTCGTTCTTAAATCCTAAAGATGTGCTTTTGAATATTACAGGCGCATCTATTGGACGATGTGCTGTGCTTCCTGATGATTTTACAGTTGGAAATGTTAATCAGCATGTTTGTATTATTCGGACCACTGAAACATTGAACCCATACTTTCTTGCCCATTTTTTGGGTTCCGATTTAGGGCAAGGACAAATTAATAGGCTTCAAGCTGGCGGCAATCGTGAAGGACTGAATTTTCAGCAAATACGCGGTTTTTCTATTGGCATTCCACCTGTACCCGAACAAGAAAAAATCGCGGCGATTTTTGGGGCGGTGGACGACAAGCTGGACGTGATTGCGCGGCAGATAGCCGCGACTAACACGCTCAAGCGCGGCCTGATGCAAACCCTGTTCAGCCAAGGCGTCGGCACCCAAGACGCCAACGGCCAATGGCACGCCCACACCGAATTTCAACAAACCGAGCTGGGCGAGGTTCCTGCTGGCTGGCGCTATGAAGAATTAGGGTCTTTAGTTTCTTTTATGTCAAATGGTTTTGTCGGGACTGCTACTCCATTTTATGCCGATAAGGAAAATGGCGTTCCATACTTTCAGAGCAATAATATCCGTGAAAACAGATTTGATTTTAAGAAAGAAATTTATATAACCGAAGATTTTCACTCGAAGCAGAGCAAGTCCAACTTAGAGGCTGGTGATTTGTTGACAGTGCAGTCTGGTCACATTGGCACAACGGCAGTTGTCCCAGATACGATGGGGCGCTCAAATTGCCACGCCTTAATAATTAGTAGACCAAATAAAGACGTTCTTAATTCTCGCTTTGCCTCATATCAGCTTAACTATTTAAAAAATACAGGTGGCATGAACAGTATTTTTGTAGGTTCAACAATCAAGCACATTAATGTTAAAGACTTTAAGAAGTTTAAGCTGATTGTTCCTACATTAGCCGAGCAGTTATACATCGCCGACATGATAGATAGCATTGAGGCAAAAATTGATAAGTTGTTGAGCAAACAAACCCACTACCAAACCCTAAAACGCGGCTTGATGCAAAAGCTGTTGACGGGTGAGTGGCGGGTTAAAGTCGCTTAAGCATGTATTGGCTTGTAGTCATTGTTAATATTAGTTTTGGTGGATATACATCGTAATGGTTGTTGATTCAGTGATGGCGCAATGTTTTATCGACGCGAATATGGCGGGCGACTTTGGTCAGCGATGGCCTGCTGGCAGGGTTGACGCTGCTAGGGCCGAACTACAAGCGTGACTTCACCGCCAGCGATACCGAGCTGAGCGAACAAGGGGCGTTTAGTTTGGGCTGAGGTTGTAGCCTAAAAGGCTACGTTCGTAGCTAAAAAGGCAACGATATTGTGCTGTTAGGTATGGGCTGTTTGTTGTGGCGCAGCTATTTCATAGATGGATAAACAATTAGCAATATTTGAAGCCAAATTATTTCATTACTTAATCCTTTAGGCAGTAACCCGCAGTAATCGATTTTGGTGGGTGAAGCGTGATATGAGAAACGGCGGGGAAACATCGTATGCAAATTCGTGAAGATTATCTAGACCCTACTCGTGCATGTGAGCTTATGCAGCAGCAGGATAATATCGAGCTATTACCACTTCTGCGCTATCAATTTTGCGATGGTATTCATCGCGGTATTTATTCTGTGCGCTTATTGCCTGATGCTCAATTACTGATATTGCGTGGCGATGGAATTAGCCCAGAAGAATTAGTTGACCGTGCGCAAGAAGCTGCAATTGCTACTGTACGTTTAGGTCCCGCATTGCGGGCGGTGTTATTTGATTTACGCGGGCTACTCACTGACTATGCTTTGACGCAAATTTTTCAGGCAACGCAATCACATCTTTGGCCTATGCGCGGCGCGATTGATGTGTCGTATGACTCGCTTTCGTTTTTACTGGAAGAAATAGACTCACTGACCTTCGCTTTGCCGACGCAGCTTTTTCAGCCTGAAATGGTAGGGCTATTGTGCATGCGTGGCGATGCACGTCGTGAAATGGAAACGCCAGAGGAAATTATCGAGAAAGTGCAAGGCAATGCGGTACAACTATTCGCTTGGTTACGGTCATTGGCCAGTGATACAGCCCCCCTGTTACGGGAGCGTTTAACTTTGCGCGTGATTTCTGAGCTGAGGCATCAGCCCGCTTTTGGTGTTCACGGAGATGGTTTTAGTTCTATGTGGGCAGAGTATTGCGATGTACTAGCAAGTGATTCCATGCTTGGTGAGGTGGTCGATAGTCAACTTGAACTGCAGGTTCATAATGAATTGTCCAAGTTATCACAGCAAGAGCGTGTATTTTTGTGGCTAGATTCCGATGATTCTTCGGGGTGGGAAAGAGATTGTGAAAATGGTTTGTCCGAGTTGGTTCCTGTGCCGAAACAAATCAATTTACATGCAACCACAAGGTGGGCTGTAGAGGAGATTCATCGTTTGATGGTGCGTGAAGTAATAGCTGACTAAATTGGGCACAGTGCTTTTTAGAGTTAGCTACTGCAAAGTTGTAATTTAAAAGGCAACGATATTGTGCTGCTGTTAATGGTTGGCGGTCGTGGTGTATCGGGTCGCAAGGAGAGAAGGATATGACGGTGAAAAATGAATTGGCAGCACTGCTGATTGAGTTGGATGCGAGCAAAGCCAAACTCGATGCGTTGCGCCCCTTGCCACCTGCTGCGGTGCGTAATTTGCACGATGAGCTGGTGCTGCGCTGGACGTATAACTCGAATGCGATTGAAGGCAATACGCTGACGCTAATGGAAACCAAGGTGGTGCTGGAAGGTATTACCGTGGGCGGTAAGTTGCTGCGTGAGCATTTTGAGGCCATCAATCATCGCGATGCGATTTTGTATGTGGAAGAGATTGCCCGCCGCGAAGAGCCATTTAGCGAGTGGCAAATCCGCAATTTGCATCGGCTGATTTTGAAGCAAATCGACGACGAAAATGCTGGCACGTATCGCAAGTTGAATGTGACGATTGCAGGCGCAAGACATATCCCACCCGATATGTTGCAAGTGCCAGAGCAAATGGTGGCTTTGCTGCGCTGGTATGAACAAAGTCAGTACGATACCGAGGCGCACGCGCTACATCCTATTGAGCGCGCCGCCAAGCTGCATTTAGATTTCGTCAAAATCCACCCGTTTATCGACGGCAATGGCCGCACTGCGCGCTTGCTGCTGAACCTAGAGCTAATTAAATCGGGCTTCCCTGCCATTGTATTGCCTGTCGAGCGCCGCTTGGCCTATTACGAAGCCCTTGATACCGCCTGCGTCGATGGCGACCTAGCGCCGTTTGTGGCGCTGGTGGCGGAATGCGTCAAAGAAGGCTTTAAGCCGTATTGGTTTATGTTGGGTATGCCTCAGTAGCCTTTTAATTTTAATGTTTACAAGGCAATACCTACTGTTTCCTGCAGGTTGATACGTTTGGCTGTTTTGCAGGAAACCACTTTGTAAAACACGTAATGGTACAAAAGTTTTCACGCAAGGCGAAGCAACGATGCGTGAAGACTTTTGTCTTGCGACTTAGAAATGCGCTTACTGAGATTATTGAATGAGCCAAGCTGAAAAAATCGGCGTCGAAAACCCTGCCATCGCCAGTTTGGTAAAGCTGGGTTACCAGCATCTATCGGGCAAAACCATCAAGCCTGAACCGCGCCATTTGGCTCCCGTCATGCTGGATGTGTTGCAAGCGCGTTTGCTGATGCTGAACCCTTGGCTGGCCGATACGGCAGGCGGCGTTGCGGCGGCGGTGATTGAGCTTAAAAAGCGGGTGAATGATGAGTTGATACCCGCTAACCGCGCATTTTGGGAGCAGGTGGTTCACCGTAGTGATATTCAGGTTAAAGACGCGCTGGGCTTTATGAAAAGCGTGCGGTTTTTTGACGCGAGCGATGCAGCGAATAATGACTTTCATGTGGTTGACCAGTTTGTCGGGGCTAATGCCGACGGTGATGCATTTCGCCCTGATTTGCTGTTGTTTGTGAATGGGCTGCCGCTGGCGATGATTGAGTGCAAAGCATCGCACCATAGAATGGAAGAGGCGCTAGGCCAGCTCGATGGGTATCAGCGCAGCTTTGCGCCACAGTTCGTATTTAACCAAGTGCTGGTGGGCCTCAACCGCCGCGAAGGCCGTTATGCCGCGATTGCGACCAAACCCGATTACTATGCGCGTTACCGCTTGCAAGAGGCGGAACGGCAGCAGGTGATTGCAGTGCTGGGGGATGACCCTAGTGAGCAGGACGAGCTGCTATGGGCGCTATTTGAACCGAGCCGCTTCCTTGAGCTGATTACGCATTTGGTGTTGTTTGAAGTGCGCGACGGCAAGGTAATGAAAAAATTGCCGCGCTATCAACAGTGGCGGGCAATTCGCAAAACAGTGGCCCGCCTGACTGCGCCGAATCCTGTTGGTGGCGTGGTGTGGCATACGCAGGGTAGCGGCAAGTCGCTGACGATGGCGCTGCTGGCACGGTATTTAAGAAGTGATGCTTTGGGTTTAAACAACCCGACCGTACTGGTGCTAACCGACCGCAAAGACCTCGACCAACAGATTTTTGAGACGTTTTGCGCCATTGGCATTAAGACGATGAAGGCGGGTTCGGTCGATGGCCTAATTAGAATTCTATCGAATGACTACGGTAGCGTGTTGACCAGCACGGTGCATAAATTCCAAGAGCAAGACGAGGAAACTGAGAGTGATGGGCCAGATACACCTGAAGATGTGGATGACGGCGATACTTTAAAACCGAACGAGCAAGCCTCGCGGCATGTGCGGGTTCGGGTCGACAATGATTTTTATATCGTTGAGCAGACTAATGCCCATTTTGGCAAAGTCGACGCTGACGGCGTGTTGCTCAAGGCGAAATGGGTCGAGGTAGCGCGGGAGAAAATCACTTTTCGAGTGCTGAGTAATAAAGCTAATTTTTATGTTCTGGTCGATGAGGCGCACCGCAGCCAATACGACTTTTTGGCCGCGTTTATGCGCGCTAGCGTGCCGAACGCCAAGTTTGTGGCTTTTACAGGGACGCCGCTACTGCAAGACGACAAACACACGCTGGGTGAGTTTGGCGGTGGCGAATATATTGACGAATATCGCCTACACGAAGCGGTCGCCGACGGCGCAACGCTGCCGATTAAGTATTTGGATGCGTGGATTGAGCTGGTGGCCAGTGGCGACCTCGATAAAGCCTTTAAAGAAAAATTTGGCGACGAATCCGAAGTTCGACAGTACGCGCTGAAAAAAGCTTTGCTGCAAAAATGGCGCGAAGCCGCTGACCGCTTGGATAAAGTGGCCGAGCATTTGACCGAGCATTTTTTAGCCAATGTGCAGGCAAAAGGACTCAAGGCCATGCTGGTTTGCGATGGCCGCGATATGGCCGTGGCGTATAAGGATTTGCTCGACGCCAAAATGATGGAACGGGCTAAGTTGGGTTTGCCGACATTTGAAAGCCGCGTCGTGATTTCGCTGGCGGGGATTACGTCAAAACGCACTGGGCATACCGAAGCCGAAGAGGCTGAAAAACGCGGGGTCGATGTCGCCGAGATTGCCTCAATTGAAGAACGTATCAAAGCTGAAATCAAAGCCAAGACAACGCCTGTTGCTATCTTGCCTGATGAAATCAGTACCTTTGTGAGTAAATTATTCCCGTTGCCCTATGGTGATGAAAGCAAAGGCCGCGACGGCCAAATTCACGCCAATAATATCGGCTTGATTATCGTATCGGATATGTTGCTCACTGGCTGGGATGCGCCGATTGTGGGGACAATGTATCTGGACAAACCGCTGAAAGAACACACGCTGCTGCAAGCGATTGCGCGGGTGAATCGCACTTTGGCGGGCAAAAATGCGGGTTATATCGTTGATTACCACGGTGTAGTCGAACACCTCGACCATGCGCTGAAAATTTACGGTGGTGAAGTCAAACCATCGCAGGTGTGGGAAGGCGTAGAAAGTGAAATCCCGAAAGCGCAGGCAACGCTAGAGCGGATTTTAAAGCTGCTGCCGCGTAAGCACGACCCTGTGACGCAGCGTGAAGATTATAAAGACGACGCCGAGCAGTATCTTGACCCCGATACCCGCCTTGATAGCGTCGAAGAATTTATCGCGCTGGTGAAGCAATTTAACCGCTCACTCGACATTATTTTGCCCGACGTGCGCGGCATTCCGTTCAAACCGTATTTCACGTTGTTTGGCGAAATTCGCCTGATGTTGCGCGATAAGTTACCAAGCAATGCATATCAGGAGCGGATTACCAAACTGGAATCGGCGCTACTTCAGCAATTACTGGATGAATACATCGCCGCCAGCCCAGCCAAAAGCCTGCTAGGGCATGAAGTGTCGATTCTGGATGCCAGTGATATGGCACGCCTCAAGCGCGGTGCAAACGCAGGCAGCCAAGCCCTGACGATGAAAAATCAGCTCAAGCATACGATTGTGACGGGCCGAGATAAAGACCCTGCTTTTTTTGACAAGCTGGCTGAAGAGTTGGCAAAACTACTACTCGAAGAAAAAGCAGGCCGCATCACGCAGGTGCAGTTTTTAGAGCAGCTAGAGCTATTTGGGCAGCAAATCCGCGATAAAGATAAATCTGGCTTTGCAAATGCAGCACAGACGGCGGCATATCACTATTTGGCCAAAGAGTTGACTGGTGATGTGGCTAAAGTCATCACGACCAAGGTGTTTGAGCATGTGGAGTTGAGTAATACCTTGGCCGCGCACAACTGGAAGCAGATGCGTGATGTTCACCCTGAAGTACGCGACTTATTACGCCGATTATTAATGCCGCTGGCAGGCTGGGAGCGTACCGTGGCGCGTGAACATGCCAATCAATTGTTTGATATTTTGCTGAAGAATTGAGGTGAGTATCTTGAAAAACAATCTTGTTGAGGTTTTGAAAAAATTTAATCGCAAAGAGCGTTATTGGTTAATCAATAATGCGCTAGATAACCCAAGCCTGGGTAAAACCTTTATCGGCAGGCTTAGTGTGGCCCTTTCCGCAGAAAGGGTCGAGATACCACTAGATGCTTGGTGGGCAATGGATTACCACATCGATTGGCTCGTGGGTGCTTTTTATACTCTCAGGCATGGCGAAAAAAGCTTGAATAGGGTGTTTAGTAATCATAAAACTGAGCCTCCCTTAATTGCTGGGACGCAACAAGATATCGACTTTATTATTGCTTTTCACAATACGCTTATTTTGATTGAGGCTAAAGGCGAAGGTAGTTGGAGTGGTAAACAGTTACCTGAGAAAATATCCAGACTTAATAGGTTGCTGGGAAATCAGCAAGATGACGATGGAAAATTTTGGTCATTTAATGAGCTTAACTTAAAAGTGTTTTTTGTTTTAATGTCACCAGACAACCCGAGTTATCCTCTAGAGGACGGCTGTTGTTGGGAGCTGAAAGACGGTAAGAATCTGAATTGGATTCAGTTGACGATGTCTGAGCAGGGAGAACCCGCTTCGTTTTTGAAGGTAATTCGTTGTAAAGATGAAGAAGGAACGACTGGCAATGAAGGAACGCACTTTAAGATAGGGTAGGTAAATTTGAAGGTAAAACAGGCGTATGATTTTCAAAGACATAACCATTTGTATGGGCATGGTTAAAAATCATGCCTAGTTTCGCCTACGGTCAAACACTCATTGAATGGCGCTTTGAGCTGGCCCCCGACCTCAAGCGCCATTACATCACCGTTGAACGCGGCGAGCTGGTGCTGCTGCGTGGGCCTGATGCGACGGTTGAAGAGCAGACCCAGCTCATTCGGCAACGGGCGCGCTGGATTTGCGAGAAGCGCCAACAAGTCAATCAACTGGTCGCTGAAGAAATCATTGTTACGGGCAGCCGACTGCGTTATGCGGGCCGTAGCTATTACGTTGAAGTGCAACATCAGCCTGATGCAAAAGGGGTGGCGCTGCGTTTTACTGCCTCTCGATTTTTGATTCAAAACCCAGCAGGTACAAGTATTACGCCAGCGCAGTTAGCGCCATTTCTGACTCGATTTTATATGGAGCGTGCTCACAGCAAGTTATTGCCACGCTTGCGCTACTGGGAAAAGAAAACGGGCTTGGTATCGCATGGTGGGCGCATCAAACACTTTCAGGGCCGCTGGGGCAGTTGTGACGCCAACAACATCATCGAGTTTCACCCACGCATTATGGAGCTTTCTGCTGCGGTGCAGGATTACATCATTGTGCATGAGCTATGCCATACGGTCGAGAAAAGCCACTCAAAAGCGTTTTGGGCGCTGGTGGCTGAGCACATGCCAAATTGGTCGGGTTATCATCAAGAGTTGGAGCGGGCGAACGGCGGGGAGTTCTAATACTTCATTGGGGTTAGGGGCTGTGTTGCGAGGCGTGCGTAGCTAGATTGTAGAAAATAAGTTTAGAGTAGAATTTTAGGCAAAAAAATAGGGGAGCGATTTTATCGTTCCCCACATCGTTCCCCAGATTCTATTGTTACTACATACCTTGGGTAGGTATAAGGCTGGAAGCCTTGTATTTGTTGGTGCTCGGAGCGGGACTTGAACCCGCACACCTTTCGGCGAGGGATTTTAAGTCCCTTGTGTCTACCAATTTCACCATCCGAGCGCTGTGCATTACTGCGTCAGCATTTTTTAAAGTCCGATGAATCGTACTTTATTGTTGGAGGCGGAGGCCGGAATCGAACCGGCGTAAACGGCTTTGCAGGCCGCGGCATAACCATTTTGCTACCCCGCCAGGGGTCGTACTGATTAATGAATAACAACTTCATTAATACTAAAAATTGGAGCGGGATAAGAGACTCGAACTCTCGACCTATACCTTGGCAAGGTATCGCTCTACCAACTGAGCTAATCCCGCATCGATACTGCTGATGCTGCTTACTACGCCATTTTTTTGGAGCGGGATAAGAGACTCGAACTCTCGACCTATACCTTGGCAAGGTATCGCTCTACCAACTGAGCTAATCCCGCAGCCTAAACTGCTGTTACTGTACTACGCCATTTTTTTCTTTTTTTGGAGCGGGATAAGAGACTCGAACTCTCGACCTATACCTTGGCAAGGTATCGCTCTACCAACTGAGCTAATCCCGCAGCCTAAACTGCTGTTACTGTACTACGCCATTTTTTCTTTTTTTTTGGAGCGGGATAAGAGACTCGAACTCTCGACCTATACCTTGGCAAGGTATCGCTCTACCAACTGAGCTAATCCCGCATCCGTGTCTGCAGATCGATGTGATTTGCAGAGGAGGCGAATTATGGACAAGGGCGATGAAGCTGTCAAGAGGAACTGCAATATTTTTCTACTCAATTGCGAAATAATCGTGCGGCCCCCTGCATTTCTGGCAAAAAAGCGGGCGGCAGGCATGGTAAGATTGGTGTATTGATGACGGTGTATTGATTGCATCGCCTTTATTTTTTGTAGCTTGCTTAAGGATAGTCCCATGCCACGCGTTGTGACGCTTGCTCATTATTATACCCAGCCTGAAATCCAGCAAATGGCGGATAAGGTTGGCGATAGTTTGGAATTGTCGTTGTTTGCTCGCGATGCCGACGCCGATATTATTGTGTTTGCCGGTGTGCGTTTTATGGCGGAAACCGCTAAAATTTTGAACCCGAATGCCAAAGTGATTTTGCCTGATGCCGGTTCAACCTGTTCTTTGGTGACGCAAACCGATGTGAGCGCGCTGAAAGCTTGGCGTGAATCGTATCCTGATCATGTGCATGTGTCGTATATCAATAGCTCGGCCGAACACAAAGCGTTGTCAGATTGGATCGTCACCAGCCGCAATGTGGACGACATCATTGCGCATTTGTACGCCGAAGGTAAAAAGGTTATTTTCTCGCCAGATCGGAATATGGGCGCGTATTTGAACTTCCAGCACGGCTACGATATGCCTTTATGGTCGGCGGTGTGTGAAGTGCATGATAAGTTTAACCAAGCGGCGCTCGATGAAGCATTTGCTGCGTGCAGCACCGCCAAATACTTGATTGCCCATCCTGAAAGCCCATTGCCAGTGCTGCAGCAAGCCGATTACGTCGGTTCAACCTCAGGTATGTTGAACTGGATTAAAGCGTATGACAAAGAGCCCGATGGCGTGATCTTCGTCGCGACCGAAGACGGCATTTTGTACAATATGCGCTTGGCTCGCCCAGACCTAACGATTGAGCAAGCGCCGATTTACGCCGGTTGCCAGTGTAATTCTTGCCCGTATATGAAAATGAACACGATTGCAGCGGTGAAACGTGCCCAAGCGGGGCAGGGTACCGAGATTGATTATCTGACTGCCAGCGATATGGATGCAGCACGCTTACCGATTGAGCGAATGCTGGAATTCTCGCAACGCTATTACGCCTAATAGGGTATTGGTCGCTTGGCTTTTTAGCTTAAAGGCTAGCGGTAAATACCCATTGGTATTGGGCGATGTTCATGGCGGGGTTACTTTCGGCCGCCACCTTGATTCGGCCAGTGGGCAAAGCGCCAGTCTTGGTAAGACTTGGCGTCTTTAAAGCTGGCATTTTCTTGGATAAATTGGTCGTTTTTCAGTGGTTTTTGCAATGATGGACTTTGCACGCCCATAAAGCCGCCGCCGGGGCCGCCAATCATCAGCCAATCGCCACCCGTAATGGGGTCTTTATACGCTTTACGCAAATAGCGTCGAGGGAAGGGTACTCGCGGGTCTTGCACTAAATCTTGCAGCGTTTTGGGGTATTGCAGGCCAGCAGTGCTGTTTTGCTCGCTGTATTGCTTGATGGCGAGGCGAATTTCATTGCCGACGCGCATCAGTTCTTCTTCTTTGCTGCGCTGAATGCGGTTTTGCCACGCTTCACCGACTTGCGCGAGGTAAATCCCCATAATCAAGACCAACATCAAGGCCCAGACATAGGCAAATCCTTGCTGTGGGTGCGGCAGGCGGCACGCTGTTACGCGCTTACCAGGTGCTGTACTGAGTGCCATCTTTGGCTGTGCCTTGGGCACCACTTTTTAAATCGTAGACGCCAGTACCAGATTCGGGCGGCACAATAATCCATGAGTCACGCTGGCTGGTGATCGGGTCGAGCGGCGCTTCACGCAAATATTTGCGGCTGACCAATTCGTCTAAATTATTCGGGTAGCGGCCAGTATCGGCATAAAACTTATCAATCCCATCACGCACCGCGACCAGATTGTGCTTGAGTACGGTTTCTTGCGCGCGGTCGGTTTGCTGAAAATAGCGCGGCACGACCAGCGTCAAGAGGCTAGCCATAATCGCTAGCACCACCAAAAGTTCAATCAGCGTAAAGCCTCGGCTTTGCTTACCACTCACGATATGGCACTCCATTTAAACCCGTTTGCGTTGAAATCGAGTAGATATCATACACGTCGCGGCCTTCAGCTGGCGCTTCGGGTGGACTGGCATAACTGCGTAGGCCCCAAGTTTGGGCATTGCTTTTACTTGGACAATCGCAAAATGGGTCACGCGGTAAGCGGCGTAAAAAATAGATTTTTTTCCCCGCCGGGTCTTTTAAATCTTTAGCGCCGTCCACCAAGGTGTCTAGCGTGGGTGGAAAGCCCGACTCATCGAGTGATTTATTCACGCGGCCGGCATCGACCGCCGCTTTGTATTGATCGATGCCATTGCGAATTTGCCAGAGCGCTCGGCGCAAATCGTCTTCACGATTGCGCGTTGCCGCCACTTGCGACAATGGCAAAGCCACAGTCGCAAGTACCGCCAAAATGGTTAACGTCACCATCAATTCAATCAGCGTAAATCCAGCAGCAAACCGCATTATCGACGACCCATACCGCCACCCCGTGGGACAGGCGTTGGCGCTGGCGGCGTGGCTTCAGTTGGCGTTGCCGGTGCGGGTTGTTGCTGCGGTTGTTGCTGCTGCGGTTGCGGTTGCGGTTCTGGTGCCGGTGCCGGTGCCGGTGGAATATACGGCGCAGGCGAGCCACCTTGGCTATTGATTAACACCGTCGATGAATTGCGCAGGCGCAATGGGTCGGTGCTGATACTGCCTTCGGTACCGCTTTCAAAATTGGTGATATACGACGATGGAATCGGCAACGATCGCACGACTCTTGGAGTAATCAGCAAAATGATTTCGGTTTTGCTTTTCTCGGTTTTATTGGTACCAAAAATTCGATCCAGCACCGGTAAAGAACTCAGGAACGGTAAGCCCGAGCCAGTTTCGGCTTCTTGGCGCGACAACAGCCCCGCTAAGACTTGGGTTTCACCATCACGCGCACTCATATTGGTTTCGGCGCGGCGCGTACCAATTTGGTAAACCAACAGCCCTGATTTGGTCGGAATAGTTTTAACAATATTGGAGACTTCGAGCGTCACTTTTACGCTGATTTCATTATCAATCGTTAGTATCGGCTCAACATTGAGCGTTAAACCCACGTCTTGGTAATTGACGTTTTCAGTGCTGGTGCCATTGGACACCGTTGTGGTGACCACGGGAACGCGATCGCCAATGAGGATTTTGGCTTTGTCGCGGTTTTTAACCCGAATTTTCGGGTTGGCCAAAATATTGGTTTTGCCCTTGCTTTGCAAGAAATTGGCCGTCACCGTCGGCGAGCCTAGATTAACCAGTACATCGCCTTTATTCAGATTACCAATTTGATCTAGCGTGACCGAGCCGGCAATTTTGGTGTTGTTGCTGGTTGTCTGCGTAGTGACATTGCCAACGGTATTGGTCGTAACAGTCGGTACCGCGCCGATTGCATTGCCATACACCGTGGCACTGATGGAGTTCGGATATTGAATCCCCAAATCGAGCACGTCGCTATTACTCACTTCAAGCACTTCAACGTCCATCAAGACTTCCGATTGCGGAATATCTTGCGCCGCGATCAAGCGCTCTGCCACGGCAATGGCGTCGGGAGTATCGCGCATCACCAACATCGATAAACGCTCGTCGATATACACGTCGCGCGTTTTGATCATTTGTTTGATCATGGACAGCACTTGCTTGGGGTCGGCATTGGACAAATAGAAGGTGCGCATCACCATGTCTTTGTAATCGCGATCTTTATCTGGCCGTTTGGGATAAATCAGGATGGTGTTGTCATTGAGGATTTTTTTATCCAGTTGATTGGTCGCCAAAATCAGATTAATCACGTCTTCGACGGTGGTGTCGCGCGCGTAAATCGTGGTTTTTAAATTGGGGGCGACGTCTTTATCAAAGATAAAATTAACCTTACCAATGCGCGAAATAATATCAAACACGCTCATCATGCTTTGATCGCGAAACTGCAGCGAAATCGGGCTTTTGAGTGCTTGCGCCAAAGCAGGGCGCAGATTCACTTCCCGCGCTTTACGGCTTTCTACTTCGTTGCGCAGCACTTGCGCTTGCACATTGCGGGGATTTTCCGCCAAGATTTGCAGCACTAAATTCAGCGATTCATCTGGGCGGCTGTCTTTGATTTCCTGTGCGTATTTGAGCATTGAGTTATGGCGAATGCCGATCTCAATCAAACGAATCCCTTCGCGAGCACGATCGTTATTGCTATCCCAGCTTAGAATTTGCTGGTATCGACTCATCGCCAATGCAGTATCGCCACGTGAACGCGCTTGATCGCCTTCCACTTGTAAGCGTGCCAAATACTGCTGCAAATTGCTTTGATACGCCATTTTCAGCTTTAAATCAGCTGGGCTACTGGCCATTTGTGCTTGCAGTAATTTGAGTGCGGCCTCTGGGTTGCCTTCGTCTTGGATCAGGTTTTCCGCTTTATAGCGCGCCATATCGGCGGCGCAGCCGGCTAAAAAAGCCACCGAAATGATTGAGGACATCAGTGCTCGTTTCACAATGTGCCTCCCGTCGGCAGTGTTTGTTGCTGATTGAGCGGTAAAAAAGTAAACGTCAGCATAGTGGAACTCATTTTATCGAGGCGGTAATTGCCAAGTAGGCTTTCGCCGGGTTGTACTCGGCCTAAAGTATCGCATTGGCTACAAAGCACGATGGATTGTCCTTGTCCTTCAACGACGACATATAAACTATTTTTTTCTAACCAAGTGGCGGTCACCACAAACGGCAACGGCGGAGCCACTGGGATCGGGGTCGGGGTGGGCGGCGGTGGTTTTGTTGGTGGCGGTGGTGGCGGAACCCAAGATTGCTTAGGGAATAAATCAGCAATACTGGCGCCGGACGCCGTGGCACTGGCTTGACTAGCTGCCGTGCTAGGCATTGAGGCGCCGCGTATTTCAGCAGCGAGCGCGCGCCGCGCGGCAGGTTTTGCCGTGCTATCTAATTGAGGTTCAGTGCGCTCTTGCCAGAAGGTGTAGGCCGTGATGGCTAAGGTGGCGCCCAGTAGGTATTGCATTGGACGAGAGAGCATTAATGGGCCTCCGTCAAATACGACAGTTGAATTTGCAGCGCGACTTGATCGTCGGAAATTTGCTGGCGTTGCAGGTTGACGGTTTCAATGCGCACGCCGGGTATGGTTTGTAGTTCCAGCATAAAGCGGCGAATTTGCATATAGCGTGCATTGGCAGGAAATTGCAGGCTGTAGCGCTGCAATTTGCCATCGGCTTCGACTTGATTTTTGTAATCGACTTGCGTGATCACGATTTGATTTTTGGCCGCCAGCTCATTCAGAGCACGTAAAAAAAACGTAAAGGTATCGCTGCGATTCAGCTTGGGTAGAGCATCGCTAGCACTGCTGGCCACAGCAGGAACGCGTAATTGTTGAAAGCGCTGCGCTAGCGCATTTTCTCTATCGATTAAATCGCGCTGGTACGGTTTTAATTCTTGGGTATAGAGCAGCAAGGCAAAGCCCAATAAGGCTAAGCCGGCTATACCCAATATGCCTGAGTAGCGAGGGATAAGGCGTAAATACCAAAATAATTGTGCTTTAGTCATCAATGCACTCCAGATGCCGCACTGGCTGAATGCACACGGCTGGCGGTGCTGGCCGCGCTGGCATTGTTGGCGGGTGCTGCGCGATCGGCCAGCCATAACACTTCAATCGCCGCGACGGCTGGTCGATGTGGATCGCCGATTTTTAAGCTATTGCGCGCGAGGGTGACGTGCTTGGTTTCTGGCGCAGCCTCAAAGCGATCGACCAACAGTAAGACGTCATTGAGTGATTTGGCTTCTAAATCCATTTTGATATCGCGCTCAACAGTGGCGATTTCGAGCCGGCTAAAGGCGATGTTTTGTTCCCAAACGCGCTCTAATAGATCAAATGCCGGAGCATGACTCAGTAATTGATCCCGACGGATTTTTTCGACCTTGGCCGAAACGGGTGAGGCATTGAGTTCGGCTTTGATTTTGCTATCGCGTTGCTTGATTCGTAGTGCGATGTTGTCCTCTTGCAGCTCGAGTTGATTTTTTTGTTCTTTAGCGACGTCTATTTGCGTCATCACCCACAAAACGGCAATCACACCGAGTACACATAGCAATAGACCCAGCCAAGGTGTTTGGGCGGGGCGTAAATGAAAATCCAGTTGCAGTTTTTTCATTGACTGGCATCTCCGGCAATAAACAGCGGCTGCACGGCGCCGAGCCATTCAAAGTCAAAATCAGCCGATTTAACACTGCGCAGCGTGAGTTCGGATGAGGTGAGATAAATATGCTCGGGTAAAAACTGGCCACTCAAAACGGCCGCTTCGCGCACTAAGGCCGCGAGCGATAAGGTTTGATTTTCTGGGCTGTCATGATCGAGCTGTATCGGCAAAGTGATAATGCCTTGCCAAGCATGCTCACGATAAAAACCAATTAAGGCATAGCCTTGCTCTAAGATCACCAAGGCATGTTCCGCAGCTTTTAATTGCCGCTGATGTTGATTGACTGCCGTCGTGAATAAAGGCTCGATTTTGCCGAGTTTAATTTTGCTGGTGCGGCACAGTTCCAGCAGCGTTTGGTACAGCCCTTCATCAAAAGCGGCGGCAATGCGTGGCTCGCCATATCCGCCTGGCGCAATGCGTATCCGCCAAGATTCGCTACTAACACCATAATGTTGGGCCAGCAATAATCGGGCATAGCTTTCCCAATCGCGTTCGTAATTTAAACCGTCTTGCCAAGGTAAACACACATAGCGCACCCAAGGTGAGCCTAAAATCAGCTCGACTTGATCGTATCCTAATTGGCCACGCGGCACTTGATTGAGTAGCTCTTGAAAGCGATTGACCAGTAGATCTGATGCTGGATCAATACTGGTGCGATGCCGCGTGAGCACGGTACCGCTCCAATGCCGACTGGCCATTCGAATGCGCTGTTTGCTAAACCATGCACAATGCTTAATCAACAAAGGTGACACGGTTAATTTCCTGTAATGTGGTTTCACCGCGGGCAACGGCGTTAAGGGCAATTTGGCGCATCGAAATAAAGCCATTGCTCAGGGCAATTTTTTTGAGCTCGACCGCTGGCGCGTGTTTGGCAATCGCTTGCTTGAGTTCATCATCCAGTCGCAACACTTCGGCAATCGCTTTGCGGCCTAAATAACCGGTATTGCGGCAAGCGGGGCAGCCGCGACCTTTGCGAAAAGTCCAAGTATTCACTTGTTGGCGGGTTAAGCCCGATGCGGCGAGTAATTCCAGCTCGGGTTGATCATCACCCACGCAGTGCGAGCAGACTTTGCGAATTAAACGCTGCGCGACCACGCCAATCAGCGCATCGACAAAGCTATTGGGTTCAACACCCATATGAATAAAACGATCAATCACTGAGAACGCATTGTTGGCATGCACCGAGGTCAGTACCAAATGGCCGGTGAGCGCCGCTTGGACTGCGATATTGGCGGTTTCGCCATCACGAATCTCGCCGACTAAAATCTTGTCAGGGTCATGGCGCAAGATCGAGCGCAAACCTCGGGCAAAAGTAAGCCCTTTTTTATCGTTAACCGGAATTTGCAACACGCCGGGTAGTTGATACTCAACCGGATCTTCAATAGTGATGATTTTTTCTTCGCCATTATTGATTTCAGAGAGCGTGGCATACAGCGTGGTCGATTTACCTGAACCGGTTGGCCCAGTCACCAGTAGCAAGCCATAAGGCTCATGCGAAAGCGAGCGAATGGCGGCCATGGTTTGCGCTTCATGGCCTAGCGTTTCAAGGCGTAATGCTTTGAATGTATCGCCGCCGCCTTGTTTATCCAAAATCCGCAACACGGCATCTTCGCCATGAATCGATGGCATGATCGACACGCGAAAATCGACATCGCGATGATTCACTTTGGCCTTAAAGCGCCCGTCTTGCGGAACTCGGTGTTCAGAAATATCCAATTCGGCCAAGACTTTAATCCGCGAAACGACTTGCTCGGCCATTTCAACGCCGCTGACTCCGCCGGCATGCAGCAAAACACCATCAATACGGTATTTAATGGTCATGCCTTGTGGCGTGGTTTCCATATGGATATCGGACGCTTTGGCTTTCAGTGCGTCATAGAGTGTGGAGTTCACCAGTTTGACGACGGGTTTATCATCTTGTGACAACGTCGTTAAATTGATCTCGGTAATGCCTTCTTTACTGTTTTCTTGATTTTCACCGACCGCCATTTGATCCATCGCGCGATGCGATGTTTCATATTCATTAAAGTACTGCTGCAAATCATCAAATAGCGCAAACGCGACGCGAAAAGCAACGTTGATTTTTTGCTGGGCCCAGTTGCGAACGACTGGGCTAAATGGGTCTGATAAAATGAGCACGTAGCCATGCTGCGGGATTTCAGCCAACAGACACTGGTGAGCGACGGCATCGCCAAAGGCGAGCAAATCATAGCGTGGCTTAAGTGCTTTAAGTTCTAGTGAGGTAATGGCTGGCAGGCCAAGGTAGCCGCTGACTGCAAGTAGATACGCCTCATTATTTAGTCCTAGCGACTGCTGCAACAACACCGGTAAGGGTTGGTTGCCGCTGGTGGCTCGCAAATGCTGAATCAAATCGAGCGTAATCATTGCATATTCCCGGCCAACTCAAAAATCGGCATATAAAGCAAAAAGACGATGCCACCAATCAATACCCCAATCAGTAACATCAAAATGGGCTCGAACAAACGCGTAAACATTTCAATCGCTCGATCGAGTTCTTCATCACAAAATTGCGCGGCGCGCTCGATCATGGTGGCGAGCTCACCACTTTGTTCACCAACGCGTAATAGTCGTTCGGAAACCGGCGTGGTGAGTTGATATTTGGGTAGGGTATTGGAAAGCTGCTGGCCTGATTTGATGTCGATAATCGCTTGCGACAGCGCAAAGCGCATACTGTTTGGCAATAATTGCGCCGCCAATTCCAATGCAGCGACCAAATTTAAACCACCCGAAAGCAACAGCCCCACAGTGCGATAAAAGCGGGTTAACGCAAATAAACGCCGATATTCTTCCAGTCGCGGGAGCTTCCAAAATAAGGTCAGCAACATCGTCTGAATCGCTTGCGTGCGAAACGCCATCACAATGGCAATTAAGCTGGTGATGATGAGTAAAAACATCGCTTGGCCGTGCTGATGCACCAAGTCGCCCCACCACAGCATCATTTGCGCGGCGAAGGGCAGGTTTTTCATTGAGGCGTAAATTTGGCTAAATTTTGGAATCACATAAAACAGCAAAAACAGCATAATGCTGCCGCCAATGCCAATTACCACCATGGGGTAGACCAAGGAAGCGACGACCTTTTTTTTGACGGCGCTTAAGCGGGTTTCGTAGTGATGATAGCGTTTTAAGGCATCGGCTAAATGGCCGGTTTTTTCAGCCGATCCAACGCTGGCAATGTACAACGGCGGGAATAAATTTGGCATTTGCGCCAGCACTTTGGATAAAGGCAAGCCTTGGTATAGACCTTCGATCATGGTGGTCAGTACGGTGCGATTTTGATCGTGGCTGCTTTTTTCTTTCAGCGTTTCCATCGCCTCAACCAGCGTCAAACCCGCTTCGAGCAGTGCAATCAGCTCTTGGGTAAAGAGTGAAACTTGAAACTCACTCTTGCCCAATGACAGGCTGAAGGTGCGTTCAGCCTTAAAACTCACCAATTGCAAACCTTGCTCTAATAGCCGTGAGCGCAGGTCGTCCACGTTGGCGGCATCCAGCGTCATCTCGCGCAGTTGGCCTGCGCTTAGGGCTTTGACTTGGTAACGCATGGTTTACCAGTAGCTGATATCGGCGTCTTCGCCGCTACCGCCCGGTTTGCCATCTAAGCCATAACTCTTTAATTCGTAGTCATGACCATTTTCACCAGGGATAGTGTAAATGTAAGGCTTGTCCCAAGGATCGTTGGGTACATCCTTCATCAGGTAAGGGCCGCTCCATTTGCTTTCGTCAGCCGGCTTTTTGGTTAAGCTATTGAGGCCCAATTCAGTGCTCGGGTAGCGGCCAGTATCGAGGCGATATTGATCTAATGCCCCAGCGATGGATTTCATTTGGCTGGCAGCAGTTTTGGTTTTGGCTTTGCCGACTTCACCAAACAGTTTGGGGCCGACATAGCCAGCAAGCAGTGCAATAATCAGAAGGACTACGAGTAATTCTAGTAGCGTGAAACCATTTTTTTTATGTAAGAAATATTGCGTTTTCATCTTCAATCTCGGTCTAAGTTTTATCGTGCGAGATGCGCTGGATTGATTCCCTGTAGAGCCACATGCTAAAGCTTAAAGGCCTCTGGAGCAAGGATTTTTATGGGGGTGTGCGAGCGGTGAAGGCTTGTATTTACTTGGTTTGCAGGGTTTTTTGTATCATTTCAGCGAACGTTTAAAATTTGTTTGTTTGGTGTAATTATTGCCGGTTTAGCGATAAAAAAACCCCACTTAAAAAGTGGGGTTCAATCTTTACAACTGTATTTTTATTTGTTGATATGCGTCATTGCTTCAACCAGTTCACCGTTGGCTGTATCGCCATCGGCTTCCCAGCTAAAGATACCGCCTAGACCCATTTTGTTTGCATAGTCAGCTTTAAGTTTGATATCACGAGGTGTGTCGTAAGACCAGAAAGTCGAACCATCAAAACGATAGGTTTGTTGCGTAACTGGGTGAATGTACTCAGTACCTGGTGCGTTTTTCAGTACTTTGTAGTCTTCAATACCAGCTTCGTACGTGCCTTTGGCTGCGCCAGTTGCGGTTTGATACAGACCATTGTTCACGTTTTTCACGCCAGTCCAGCCGCGGCCATAGAACGGCACGCCAATGTGCAATTTCGCCGCTGGTGCACCACGAGCAATCAGATCTTTCACAGCTGCGTCAGTGTAGTACTTGCTGACTTTGCCAGTTTTAGGATCAACCGTGCGTGGGCTGGCTGGATCTTGGTACAGGTTCGACTGGAAGTCGGTTGGACCTTGTGCATCCCAGCCGCCGTTAAAGTCGTACGACATGATGTTGATCCAGTCGAGGTATTTGCTGTATTCGGCTGGTTCTGTCGCGGCGATTTTATCATCGCCGGCACCAATGGCGACCGTCAACAAGTATTTCTTGCCGGTGGTTTTGCTCAATTCATCCAATTGTTTGCGGAATTCTTGCATTAACAAGTTGTTGTTTTGCTTGTCGGCAGCAGAAACTGTGTTTGTGCCAATACCTTGTACACCTGGGTATTCCCAGTCGATATCAATCCCGTCAAATACGTCGGCAGCCGCGTAAACGGTTTTGCCGGTGGTTGGGTCAACGTAAGAGCCGCCCGCATTTGAGCCTGAATCGAATGGAATATTACCTTTGATCCACACATCGATACACGAGCTAACTAAAGCTTGGCGTAGTTCTGGCGTTGCTGCAGCCGCAGAGAACCATTTCGACCAAGTCCAGCCACCCAATGAAATGAGTGCTTTCATGTTCGGGTTTTTGGCTTTCAGTTTTTTCAACTGATTCAAGTTGCCTTTGAGTGGACCCGCTTTGCCTTGGCGAGGATCATCCCACTTATCCCAGCCGTATTTATCAGCTACGCCATCCACTGATTCACCGGCGCCAAAGCCTTTTTGGTAAACCGCCCATGCATCACCACCGTCTTGGCCGCCTGCTTCAAGTTTATTTACGGTTGCATCGCAAACGTATTTGCCGCCGCGGTTATAGATATTGGCGAATGAGTAGTTCAAGAACGTCAACTTGGCGGCTTGACCACTGTCTTGCATGTTTTTCAGGTAGAACTTACGACCGTAAATTGACCATTCAGCAAAATAAGTACCAACTTGTTTCGCACCAGTTGGTGGAACAGGCGTTGCAGTCGTTGGTGGTGTTGCAGTTGGCGTTGCAGTTGGTGTTGCAGTTGGTGTTGCAGTTGGTGTTGCAGTTGGTGTTGCAGTTGGTGTTGCAGTTGGTGTTGCAGTTGGTGTTGCAGTTGGTGTTGCAGTTGGGGTTGCAGTTGGGGTTGCAGTTGGTGTTGCAGTTGGTGTTGCAGTTGGGGTGGTCGTGCCACATGCGCCCATGTCTTGCCAAACATCATTGCTGCCTGGCGCGTTGCCTTGAGTCCACCATTTGGCTTTGTAGCTACGGTTGTTGTAGCTCACTAAGTTGCCACCGGTGTAAACGGCGCTTGAATTCCATTCAGCGCTAGTGCAAGCGCCTGGTGCAGTGCTTGGCGTTGCTGTTGGGGCGGTTGTTGGTGCTGTGCTCGGTGCTGTTGTTGGGGCAGTACCCGTAGCTTCCCAAGGACCCCATTGTTCTGCACCAGGTACATTGCCCTGAGTCCACCATTTTGCTTTGTACGTGTTACCTGCATAGGTGACGACGGCGCCACCTGAGTAGGCGGTTGCGCTATTCCATGCATCAGCAGCAAAAGCGCTGATTGAGACAAAGGCAATGGCTGCCGGGATTGCGGCTAAACGGAAGTTCATTTGATATTTCCTCTCATCCATCATTTGTTTGGTAAGAATTTCAATTGCACCGTGAAGTGCATGGTCTTCAAAACAGGGTTTGACCCGAGTGCACTGTGAGTAGCCCCTGTTTGTTCTTGGTTTTATGGCTCGCACACTCGGCTCGTTGCTGGCGCTGGATTTTGTTTTACTTAATACCAGTCGCCGCACGTAATCTTTGCTGCGAATTGCATTTGCTTTCGCGGCTGTTACGTTTCGTAGCGCTAATTTCTCAAACTACATTTGTCTTGTCAACTCGATGAATTAATTTAAAAACAGTTTAAATTCATAGTCTTAAATGTTCGGTAAGAAAAACAAAGGCATTTGAAATAAATACGAATGAATATCATTAGATGCTAATTATTGCGCTGCACTTTGGTGCATGAGGGGGGTGGTTAATGCCTTTGAAATATAAGGATAAATACCAATTCGAACGATTTTGCGGTGTTTTTTGCTTTGCTTTTGTGCATCGGCCTCAGGCGAAAAAAAAAGACGATCATGTGATCGTCTTTTTTTAAAACTGTATACAAAAGCTGACATATCGCTCAGCTGTTGCTTATTTTTTATGCTGCTAAACGTGCTGTTACCACATTCCAGTCAACCAGTTTCCAGAAACCTTCTAGGTAGTTTGGACGGCTGTTACGGTAATCGATGTAGTAAGCGTGCTCCCAAACGTCACAGGTCAACAATGCTGTTTCGCCAGTAGTGAGTGGGGTGCCAGCTGCGCCGGTATTCAAAATATCAAGTGAACCGTCGGCTTTTTTAACTAACCAAGTCCAACCTGAACCAAAGTTGCCTGCTGCTGATGTATTAAAGGCTTTTTTGAATTCATCAAATGAACCCCATTTCGCGGCAATGGCATCCGCCAATGCGCCAGCAGGTGCGCGATCTTCGCCAGCTGGGTTAGGTGCAAAGCCAAACCAAAAGAAAGTGTGGTTCCAAGTTTGTGCGGCGTTATTATATAAACCACCTGCAGGTGCAGTTTTTACAATCTCTTCCAGCGACTTGTTTTCGTTGTCGGTGCCTTTGATGAGGTTGTTGAGGTTGGTAATATAAGTTTGGTGATGTTTGCCATAGTGATAAGACAAAGTTTCAGCCGACATAAATGGTGCTAAAGCATCTTGTGCGTAAGGCAGTGTAGGAAGTTGATGTTCCATTTGTTTCTCCAGTTGAGGGTGGTATTGACGATATGGCACTGTGGTGTGCTTTTTCAAGAGCTGTCTATATTGTTTCTGCTCGCAAGGGCTCTATGTTATCTTTGAAACATAAAGTATGTACGGCTATGAGCTGATTTTTTTAGCTTGGGCGCAATTTAGGATTAAGTTTATGAGTATTTTGTCTTTGATTTTAGCTTTGCTATTAGAGCAACTTCGGCCGATTAGCAGCCGTAATCCGCTGTATTTGGGTTTTATTCGCACCGCCAATGGCATGGGGCGTAATTTAAATGCGGGTGAATATCGCAATGGGGTATATGCCTGGCTGCTAGCTGTGGTGCCGTTGGTGGTGATTACTGCGGGTGGGTATTGGTTTTTGCTGCGTTATAACGTCTTTCTAGCGATTGCTTGGGACGTGCTGATTTTATATTTTACGATGGGCTTTCGCCAGTTTAGCCATGCTTTCACCAAGATCTCAAAAGCATTGCAGGCCGATGATCTCAATACCGCCCGCAGCATGCTCGGCGATTGGACGGGACAATCGACTTCAGAGCTCAATGAAGATGAAGTGGCACGTTTGACGATTGAGCAAGGAGTGATTGATTCTTATCGTTACGTGTTTGGGACGATTTTTTGGTTTGTCGCATTGGCGTGGATTGCCGGTCCTGCTGGTGCTGTGGCTTACCGTGCGGCGTGTTTGTTGCAGCAAAAATGGGGTGGGCACGGTGATGTGTTTGGCCGCTTTGCTGATGGCGTGATGGATATTTTGGATTTTATTCCGATTCGTTTAGCGGCGATTTCATTTGCCGTGGTGGGTAATTTTGAAGACGCAGTTTACTGCTGGCGCTCACAGGCGCAGCAATGGATGGATCAAGATTACGGCATTTTATTGGCTTCTGCCGCTGGCGCTTTGGGGGTTCGGTTGGGTGAAGCCTTGCATCAAGATCATACGGTGAAATATCGCCCTGAATTAGGCGTTGGCGAGTCGGCCAATCCAGATTATTTGGCCAGCGCGGTAGCGCTGGTGTGGCGCGCGGCGATTTTGTGGTTGGCGGTGATTTTGTTATTTAGTATTTCTCAATGGGTGGCGTAGGCAATGGCTGAGATTCAACTGGGTGCAACGGCATGGCGAGTGAACAATATATATTGCGTGGCGCGTAATTTTGTTGCTCATGCCAAAGAAATGGGCTCGGCGATCACTGAAGAGCCGATGGTATTTATTAAACCCAATTCAGCGGTGGTGCAGCCGGGGGCGGCATTGGTGTTGCCGTCGTGGTCCAACGATGTGCATCACGAATTAGAGTTGGTGGTGTTAATTGGCCAAGGTGGCGCACACATTGCGAAGGCCGATGCGCTGGCGCATATAGCGGGCTATGGCTTGGGCTTGGATTTGACCGCGCGCGATGTGCAGGCGCTGGCGAAAAAAAATGGCCAGCCATGGACTTTGGCCAAAGGCTTTGATGGTGCTGCGGTGTTGACTGACTTTGTCGCTGCGGACGGGATTGATCCGACGCAGCAGCAATTTACGCTGACGATTGACGGTGAGCTGCGCCAGTCGGCCGATACGCGCTTAATGGCATTTGATGTCGCTACCTTGATTGCGTGGATTTCAAGCAAGTTTACTTTGCAGCCCGGCGATTTGATTTATACCGGCACCCCAGAAGGGGTGGGGC
The DNA here is from genome assembly GCF_019665785.1 of Deefgea piscis. Classification (NCBI taxonomy): domain Bacteria; kingdom Pseudomonadati; phylum Pseudomonadota; class Betaproteobacteria; order Neisseriales; family Chitinibacteraceae; genus Deefgea; species Deefgea piscis. The sequence goes on along the minus strand of NZ_CP081149.1, from coordinate 3,080,023 downwards.
CGATTCGTTCGGGGCAAACGCTCAATCTGGCATGGCCCAATCAGCTTGAGCAGTCTTTTGTCGTGGCGTAGTTGCAGTCATCATGCCGCCAACAATGAAAAACCCGCAATAGCGGGTTTTTTTATGGGTATATCAATCTAAATATTTGGAAATGTTTCTTAGATAGCAATACCCTAGTCTGCACTCGCAAGGCTGGCTAAGTCCCAGCGTGGTTTGACGGCAAAAGAGCCGGCAACTTGTCGCTCCTTGAGTCGCTGTGCGCCGGCGTAGGCGATCATTGCGCCATTGTCGGTGCACAATTCAAGCGGCGGATAAAAAACCGTAAAGCCGCGTTTTTTGGCGGCATCATCAAATGCGGCACGCAATTGTCGATTAGCACCCACACCGCCGGCAATGACCAGACGCTTCATGCCAGTTTGTTTGAGCGCTTTGAGTGACTTTTTAACCAGCACTTCAACAATGGCCTCTTGGAAGGCCGCGCAAATATCGGCCCGAGTTACGTCGTCAAGCGGCGATTGTTGGGTGACTAAATTAAGCACTGCGGTTTTTAAGCCGGAAAAACTCATATCTAAGTTCGGCGTATGCAGCATAGGCCGCGGCAAAGTAAAGCGGCTGGCGTCGCCGGTATCGGCCAGTTTTGACAGCGCCGGGCCGCCGGGATAACCTAAGCCAATCAGCTTTGCTGATTTATCAAATGCTTCACCCGCCGCATCATCGACGGTTTCGCCGAGTAATTCATAGCGACCAACACCGTGGACTGCCATCAACTGCGTGTGGCCACCCGATACCAATAAAGCAATAAAAGGAAATTCAGGCGCAGGGTCAGCCAAGCAAGGCGATAATAAGTGTCCTTCTAAGTGATGGACTGCAATTGTTGGTTTACCCAGCGCAAATGCCAGTGCATTGGCAACTGATGCGCCAACCAGTAAAGCGCCAGCTAGGCCGGGCCCCGCAGTGTAGGCAATGGCATCAATGTCATCGAGCTGCTTGCCCGCTTGCGCCAAACAGTTTTCAGTTAAAGGCAGTACGCGGCGAATATGGTCGCGTGATGCTAATTCAGGCACAACGCCACCATACTCGCTATGCATGGCGATTTGGGTGTGCAGTTGATGGGCCAAGAGGCCTGCTTCGGTGTCGTACAGCGCAACGCCAGTTTCGTCGCAAGAAGATTCAATGCCTAATACCAGCATGGCGCACTCATTATTTGATGATCAATCTGCTTATATTAACGGGCAAAGATGCAACACGAAAGGGGCTGATCTCTATTCCTTTTGACAATTCAGAATTTATACCGGATAATCGCACCCTTTCCCGATCTTTGGTCTTTAACGAGGCTAGAGTTTAAAAGTTTACTAGGATTCGACTAATGCCTTCCGTACGCGTTAAAGAAAACGAACCGTTCGAAGTAGCGATGCGCCGCTTCAAGCGTTCTGTTGAAAAGACTGGCCTCCTCACCGAACTTCGTGCACGCGAATTCTACGAGAAGCCAACTGCTGAACGTAAACGCAAGCTTGCTGCCGCTGTAAAGCGTCAACACAAGCGTCTGCGTAGCCAACAATTGCCAGCAAAACTCTACTAAGAGTTAAGCTAGCTGTTGTTTGTACTTAAGGTCGCCTAGGCGGCCTTTTGTTTTTTCTGCACTTAGCGTTGTCATTGCTAAGCGGTGTGAGTTGATTTTGACGATTTCAGTCACAATTGAGCTAAAGAATCACAAAGCGTGTAGCCCGCGCGGCGTGAAGACATACAACGTTTTGTTATGACTGCATCAAATTAAGGACGTGTGATGACTTTAAAAGCCCGAATTACTGCTGATATGAAAACAGCAATGAAAGAAAAGCAAGCTGATCGTCTGGGTGCTATTCGTTTATTGCTTGCTGCAATTAAGCAGCGTGAAGTGGATGAACGGATTGAGCTTGATGATGCCGCGATTACCGCCATCATCGACAAAATGCTCAAGCAGCGCAAAGACAGCATCACGCAGTTTGAAGCCGCTGCACGTCAAGATTTGGCAGATAAAGAAAAATTTGAAGTGGCAATCTTGATTGATTATATGCCGCAGCAACTCAGCGCTGAGGAAATTGGCGCCATTGTTGACGCCGCGATTGCAACACATGGTGCCACCGCTGCTGCGATGGGTAAAATCATGGCCGAAATCAAGCCTCAACTCGCCGGCCGTGCTGATATGGCTGAAGTGAGTAAACTCGTTAAAGCGCGGATGGCTTAATTGCTAGGAGTTTGCGAGTCTATTTTTTTGAAGGTGTGCTGAGTTTAAATGGCGCTTATTCCCGATGATTTTATTCAGGATTTATTGAACCGCGTTGATATTGTCGACGTGGTCGAGCGCTATGTGCCGCTAAAAAAGGCTGGCCAAAATTACATGGCCTGCTGTCCGTTTCATAAAGAAAAATCACCTTCTTTTACGGTTAGCCAAACTAAGCAGTTTTATCACTGCTTTGGTTGCGGAGTGCATGGATCAGCATTGACTTTCATAATGGAATTGCAGGCTTTAAGTTTTCCTGAGGCCGTTCGGCAATTGGCCGAATCGGTCGGCATGCAAGTGCCAGTTGAAGATCGGCCACAGTCGGCAGAACAAAAAAAAGTACCCGGTATTTATGATGTACTGAAAGTTGCGTTTGATTTTTATCGGGCGCAACTCAAAACGGCACCTGCGGCGATTGAGTATTTTAAGCGACGTGGTGTTGAGGGTAAAACGGCGGCTAAGTTTGGCTTGGGGTATGCGCCTGGCGGCGATGATTGGCAGCCGCTTAAAGCGGTATACCCTGATTATGATTGGAATGTCACTTTGGCTGAGGCGGGCTTGGTGATTGATAAAGAAGAATCAAAGCGTCGCTACGATCGTTTTCGTGAGCGCGTAATGTTTCCAATTATGAATCAACGTAGTCAGATCATCGGTTTTGGTGGCCGGGTGATGGGGCAGGGCGAGCCTAAGTATTTGAACTCACCTGAGACGCCGGTATTTAGTAAGGGCCGAGAACTGTATGGCTTGCCGCAGGCGCGTACCGCCATTCGTGATCACAACCGAGCCTTGGTTGCCGAAGGCTATATGGATGTGGTGATGCTGCATCAGCATGGGATTGAGTACGCTGTTGCATCGCTAGGAACGGCCTGTACGCCTGAGCATATTCGTAAATTGCTTAAATTGGCCGATGAAGTGGTGTTTGGCTTTGATGGCGACAAGGCGGGCATCAAGGCCGCATGGCGAGCGCTAGAAAATAGCCTCCCCGAAGTTAAAGACGGCAAAGAGCTAAAATTTTTGTTTTTGCCCACCGAGCATGATCCGGATTCCTACGTGCAGGAGTTTGGCTCTGCCGCATTTGAGTCGTTGATTGATGAGGCGGCATTGCCGTTGTCGCAATACTTATTGAAAGAATTGTCGGCACAGGTTGACTTGACGATGGAAGAAGGGCGGGCGCGTTTGGTACATATTGCACGTCCGCATCTTGATCAATTGATACAAGCCCCCATATTAAAGTTAATGCTCGGTAAACGGTTGGCAGAAATGTGCCAATTATCTACTGCAGAATTTGCATCGTTGACAGTCGCTCCGTCGGTGGAAGTGCCGGTTTTTCCGGAAATATCCGCAGACACCGCGTTTGATTCTGCGCCAGTTTATGATGCGTGGCAGGGTCAAGGTCAAATAAAGCGGCCTTGGCAGCCTCGTGCCAATGGCGGTTTTAAGCGTGGAGCACGTGGTAAATCTTGGCGAGCAGAAGAAGATCGACCGCGCTTAAAGCCAGCAGGCAAGCACGATCCATTGTTGCGTGTTTTACAGTTGGTTTTATTCCGTCCGTCGATTTTACAAGGGCAGGATGAATGTGAATTGGCTTGGCCTAATGAGGGATTCAGTGGTTTAGTGCGCTGTGTATTGATGCGCGCTAGATTAGATGTCGAACTTCTAGGCGCTGAATTGGTCGAACGTTGTCAGGATTTACCGGGGTTTGCACGATTAGCTCCGATATTGAATGAATCGCATCATTTATTTGATAAGTTTGACCAAGATGAATTGCTCATTGAAATTTCTAACTCATTGATGGCTGCTACGCAAAATTTTTCGCTAGGGTCTACACTAAGTCGGAAAGAAGAGCTTGATGCGCTCTCGGCCAGTCGCGGTTTGACTGATGAAGAATCGCAAGAATACTTGACGCTTTTGTTGCGTCGCTAGCTAAGTGAAGGGGTCAAATGGGCTCTTCACTTCCGATGTCGGGGACAAAACCCTTCGATGTCTGGTATAATTCTCGGTTTTGCTAGACACCCAAGCAGAGTCATGGCAGCAGATCAAAAACTAAATAAAGATAATCTTGAATTAAACGGCGGCAAACAGGCCGAGGAAAAACTCGACCCTGAAGAACGCAAAGCCAAATTTAAGACGCTAATCGTCCTCGGTAAAGAGCGTGGTTACCTCACGTACGCCGAGATTAACGATCACCTCCCAGAAGACATGTTGGATGCCGAGCAAATCGAAGGCATTATCAGCATGATCTCCAATATGGGGATCCAAGTCTACGACGAAGCTCCTGATGCTGAAGATCTGTTGATGTCCGACGCGCCTGCCGCGGTGGCAGATGAAGATGCAGCAGAAGAAGCTGAAGCTGCTCTTTCTTCAGTCGATGCCGACTTTGGCCGTACAACGGATCCAGTCCGCATGTATATGCGCGAAATGGGCACCGTTGAGCTCTTGACGCGTGAAGGCGAAATTGAAATCGCCAAACGCATCGAAGACGGCTTAAAGCACATGATCACCGCCATTTCGGCATGTCCAACGACGATTGCTCAAATTATTGATTTGGTCGAGCGTGGTTTGAATGATGAAATCCGCATTGATGATGTTATTGACGGCTTTATCGATCCGAATGCCGTTGAAGAAGAAGAGACTGCGCTAGATTTGCCTGATCCTGATGCCGTGCTCGAAGAGAGTGATGGTGATGATGAGGAAGAAGCTGAAGATGATGGTGGCGCCGCAGCGGCTAGCGCCAATCTTGAGCTACTCAAAACACAGGCACGTGAACATTTTGAAGTGATTAACGATCTTTATGGTCGGATGCTTGAAGCATTGATTGATCACGGCACAGCATCACCCACCTATATCTTGCTACAGCAATCGATTGCGATTGAGTTCCAGAAAATTCGTTTTTCTGCGCGTCAGGTTGAATCGCTATGCGATGTATTGCGCGGAATGGTGGATGATATTCGTACGCATGAACGCCAAATCATGGATTTGTGTACGCGCCGCGTAGGTATGCCGCGTGACTATTTCATCAAAAATTTCCCTGGGCGTGAAACTGATTTGACGTGGGTTTCGGAAGAAATCGCATCAGAAAAAAGCTACTCCGGCATCATGTTCCGTTATAAACACGCGATCATGGAACAACAGCAAAAACTCAACGAGCTACAAGAGTCTGCACGTTTGAGTATTCGTGAGTTGAAAGAAATCAGTCGTCATATGTCGACGGGTGAAGCCAAGGCCAAGCGTGCTAAGCGCGAAATGATTGAAGCCAACTTGCGTTTGGTGATTTCGATCGCCAAAAAATACACCAACCGTGGTTTGCAATTCCTCGATTTGATTCAGGAAGGCAATATCGGCTTGATGAAAGCGGTGGATAAATTCGAATACCGTCGTGGTTATAAGTTCTCGACGTATGCCACATGGTGGATTCGTCAGGCGATTACTCGCTCGATTGCTGACCAAGCACGTACGATTCGTATTCCGGTACATATGATCGAAACGATCAATAAAATGAACCGTATCCAGCGTCAAATTTTGCAAGAAACAGGTAACGAAGCAACGCCTGAAGAATTAGCTGAACGCATGGAAATGCCGGAAGACAAAATTCGCAAAATCCTTAAAATCGCCAAAGAGCCGATTTCAATGGAAACGCCAATCGGTGATGATGATGATTCACACCTCGGTGATTTTATTGAAGACGCTAATAATATGGCGCCTGCTGATGCTGCTGTTTATGCCGGTTTGCGTGAAGCGACCAAAGAAGTGCTTGATACCCTAACGCCACGTGAAGCTAAGGTGCTACGCATGCGTTTTGGTATTGATATGAGCACTGATCATACGCTTGAAGAGGTGGGTAAACAGTTTGATGTAACGCGTGAGCGGATTCGTCAAATTGAAGCCAAGGCTCTACGTAAGTTGCGCCATCCAACTCGTTCAGAAAGATTGAAGAGTTTTATTGAAAATAACGCCAGCGAACAGTAGAATAGCAATCCTTTCGGGCCTTTAGCTCAGTTGGTTAGAGCAGAGGACTCATAATCCTTTGGTCCACGGTTCAAGTCCGTGAAGGCCCACCAGTAAAATCAAGGACTTAGCAGAAATGCTAAGTCTTTTTTTTATTCAAAAAAATTGAAATATTCCTCTTGTTCTTGCTGTTGCTCTATTTTTTAATAGTAGCTCATCAAATCTAAATGCTGATCATAAGTATTAAGAATAAGTGTTTCGAAACCGAGATTGTGCTTATTTGCTGCAGCAACTGTTTTTTACTGGTCTATGCTAAAAATCTATTTTTAAATTTTAGCTATTCAGATGAATCTTCCTTTACCTTCTCCGCCTTTGGCTTGTTTTATTTCTGCAGTCAATCCACCAACTCAGAGCTCTGAATCCAATATTTTCTTTGATTTTAATGATGGTGCGCGTGTTCAGTTGCCCGATGGCGACTGGCGGGTACGGTTATCTGATTTGCAAACACATAATATTTTGTTTGAAACACAAATTGGCGCAGGGACAGTAACGAGTAGCAAGAAGTACTTTGTTCCGTTTCATATTGAGGTGTGGAGTAAAGATCAAAAAATATTGGATCATCGATTAAACCTGCAAGACCAAGTTGTTTTGATTCAATTTCCGGTGGGTACTTTAGGGGATGTGTTGGCTTGGTTTCCCTATGCTGCACGTTTTGCTGCCGAGCATCGGTGCCATCTTACCTGTTCAATGGCTGCAAATTTAATTCCTCTTTTTGCTAAAGCAAATCCAACGATTCGTTTTGTTACTCCAGAAGAAATTAACACGTCTGAATTTTATGCGACTTATTACTTAGGGTTGTTTTTTGGTGATGATGAACATCATTATCAACCTGGAGATTTTCGACTAGTTGGTTTGCATCGCACTGCTGGACATTTGTTGGGGGTTGATCCTAGCGAGGAACCTGCAAAAATTACATCGTTGGATTGTCCTCGGCGAATTGTTGAGCCTTATGTCTGTATTGCGGTGCAAAGCTCTACGCAATGCAAATATTGGAATCATCCAACTGGATGGCTTGAGGTTGTAAAACACCTGAAGGAACAGGGTTTGCGTGTTCTGTGTATTGATCAACAGTCTTGCCATGGTAGTGGTTTGACTTGGACGACGTTACCTCATGGTGCAGAAGATTTTACCGGTGATTTAGCCTTGCTTGATCGAGCGGAATTAATTCGCAATGCTGAGTTTTTTGTTGGCTTGTCAAGTGGGCTGGCTTGGTTGGCGTGGTCGGTAGGAACGCCTGTCGCTTTAATTAGTGGCTTTACTCATCCAATCAATGAATTTTATACCCTATACCGTATTTTTAATCACCACACCTGTAATAGTTGCTGGAATGATCCTCGGCATAGTTTTGATCATGCTGACTTTTTTTGGTGCCCTCGGCATAAAGACACGCCTAGGCAATTTGAATGCACGCGCTTAATTACACCTTTGCAAGTGATTGACACATTAAATCGTATTCCACGGCGAGCTCTAATCGTCTAAGTGAAAGAGGCAATCAATGAAATTTCGCACTCAAAATTTGCGGTATGGCTTTCGTTGTTTTTCCAAATCGATTTTTCTTTCTCGTTTATTGTTTGTGCTTTTGATGCCTTCATCGTTGGTGCAGGCATATACCACACCTGTGACGAGTACCATTTCTGGTGAGACCGTCGATTCTGGTACTCAGTTTGTGATTGATGGTGGCGTGGTGGTTAATGGGTTGGTAACGACGCCAGCGACACAAGAGGTGTTGTCGGGTGGGATAGTGAGGTCATCACATATCGATGGCAAACAAATTGTTTATTCTGGCGGCCTGTTACAAGCAAATGATGTGGTGGGAAGTCAGTATGTGAATTCAGGAGGGCGGGCAGATCAAAGTAACATTACCGGCCGACAGTATATTTCTGCGGGAGGGGTGGTGAACTCCGCTTTAATTAATACGGGCTATCAATATAACGCTGGACTGGCGACTGATACGAGAGTTGTTGGTGGCGGTATTCAGGTGGTGCAAAGTGGTGGTCAAGCCGTTCGGACAACGGTCAATAATGGGCAACAAGGTGTTGTATCTGGTGGTTTGGCGACAGCAACGACGGTGATTTCTGGTAGCCAGATTATCTATTCCGGTGGTGTGGCCACCAATGCCACCGTTTTATCTGGAAGTGGCCAATACATCTATAGTGGAGGCCTAGCCTCTGGCACACAGGTGGTTTCTGGCACGCAGAGTGTTTATGTTGGTGGTTCGGCGACGAATACATTAGTTGAAAAAAAAGGCGCGCAATATGTGCAAGGCTCGGTGAGTAATACGGTTATTTCAGGTGGCTCTCAAGATATTGTCGCTGGTGTGGCCAGTTTTACGACTTTAAATGCTGGCGCCGATCAGCTTGTAACCGCGGGCTCTGCGGTATCTACAACATTAAATGGAAATAGCAATCAAAGTATTTTGTCTGGAGGTGTCGCAAAGCAAACCATACTTAATGATAGCAATCAGGATGTTGGAGCGGGTGGACAAGCATTTGATACCACGGTTGGCAGTGGTAGTGATCAAACGATTGAAGGTATTGCTACGCGCAATATGATTGCGCAAGGTGGGCGGCAGTTTGTTAGTGCGGGTGGTATTGCAAATGATTCTTTGCTGAATGGCGGTTTCCAGCAGGTGTTGTCGGGCGGGCTGGCTTCAGCAACCACAGTGGCTGCAGGCAATCAAAGAATAGAATTAGGTGGTGTTGCTAGTTCGACTATTTTGGGCGCAGCCGATCAAGTTGTGCTCGGGCGTGCTAATAATACGGTGATTAATGGGGGGCGTCAGTTTATTGACGCTGGCGGTATTGCCAGTGGCAATATCTTCAATGCGGGTACACAGCAGATTACATCGGGTGGTCGAGCGATTGATACGCAACTACTCTCCGCAAGCCAGTTTATTATGTCTGGTGGGCTTGCGGAGAATACAAGCATCAATTCGGGTGGACGGCAGACTGTATCTCAGGGCGGCATCGCTACAGGAGTCCATTTGAATGGCGGACGGATGCAGAATAATGGTGGCACGGTCAGTGAGCTAAATATTTCGGGTAGTGGAAGTCAAGCTTGGTTGGCCACCGGGACTTTGGCCGGTACAACAGTAGTCTCTGGTTCGAATAATCAATTGATTTTGCAGGGCGGTAAAGTTGACGGGACGTTAACTATTGCGGGTAGTGACAATCGGATTGATTTACTTCGAACTGATCTTTCCAGTCTGAACAACTTGCGCGATAGCACGGGGTTAAATCAATTATCACTTTTAAATGGTGCGGTGATTTCTGCAGCAACGACTGCCGATGCTCGTTCGCTAACTAATGTGCTTGACTTACAAAATTGGGGTGCAATTAACATTCATCGTGGCGCGACCTTGGTGATGGCAGGTAATTTGGCTTTAGCAAGTAATGCAACGTTAACTAACTCAGGCACTTTGAATGTACCTGTGAATGCGCAACTGACTGCCGGCCTGAATAATGCTGGGATGATCGCTTTGGGTGGAGGAGGGCAATTTTCTACTTTAAATGTCTTGGGGCAATTTCAAAGTGGCAATGGTCTTTTAGTTGATCATGTTTCAGCAAATCTTGAGAAATCATCCATGTTGCAAGTTGAGGGTAGCTTGTCTGGAACAACGCGAGTTCAATTTAATAATGATGGCTCCTCGGGCCGATTGGGAGAGCAAATTCATTTTGCTCAATCATCGATCAATACATTGACACGGGGCGATACTTTTATTGCCGCCAATCCAGTTGGGACACGCAATATATATGATGTTCGCTTAAAGGGCAGCCCATATGTATGGGAAATTGTGCAAAAAAATGTAAATGGTCGCACGAGCTGGTATCTTCAATCGCCATTTGCGCCTCCCGTGGTGCCCGATGGGAATGCAGGTTTACCGCCGCAGCCACCGTTAATACCTCCGGTCGCAATTGTACCTGTCTCTCCAGAAGTATCTCCAACATTAAAACCGGATCGCTTACTGCCAGAAATACCTGCATACGGCATTTTACCTGCGGTATCCGAGATTATTTTGCGCAGTAATTTAAGCACTCTAGAGCAACGTTTAGATGCCGCCCCAAATGTAGCCAATGATCTTTGGATGAAAATCGATGCCACTCATTTGCGGCAGAGTGCCGAGTATGGTTTTTCGTTTGATGGTTGGGGGAGTTCTGTAACGATAGGTATTGATCGAGAAGGTCAGCTCGATGAGAGTAAGTTGTGGCGGGGAGGGGTTTTTTTGGCGTGGAGTCACAATCAACTCAATACCTCCGGAGAGGGGGGGCTTATTCATTCGCGTGCTAGCTCTGACTTGGATATAAATAGTTTTCAAACCGGCTTATATGGTCAATTAGAAAAGGATGGTTGGTATGGGCGTGCTATTGCATTGTTAGGGTATGAGCGTGCCAAGGTTAAAACAGAAGACGCCTATAGCAATACCTTGACTGCACCTATTTGGGCAACGAGTCTTGGCGTTGGAAAAGTGTTTGAAATATTTGAGAATTGGACTCTCGCACCGCAGCTAAATATTGGGTACGCTAATTTTAATTGGGATTTAGAAGATGAAAGTATTAAAGGGCGCTTTGAACAAACTTCACATTGGTATGGTGGGGCAAGCGTTCGAGTTGAGCGGAGAATAAATACCGAAGAAAATATTTGGCTTCGCTCAGGCGTTACGCATCAATTTGGTCATGATAGTGCACTCAATTTAACCGCTCCCAATTTGTATTTACCCGCGGCAGGGCCAAGCACGACGTGGCAAATGCAATTAGGGTATAGCAAGCAGACTAATTGGGGGAGTTACTATGGTTTACTAGGCGGCAGTTGGGCTCGGGGTCAGCAGTTAGGCAAGGCTGAATTGGGATTGCAATGGAAGTGGTAGTGCATGCATGTGGCTTGAGGGCTTAGGCCGATATGCTTGATTGATTTTTATGCTTTACAAGTGACAAGAGCCTGTGTGATGGCAGGCTCTTGTCGACGTTGCGCTAAGCTCAGAAATATTCATATGAGAATACCAAAATGAGCCCGCAAATTAATGCAATCAATATGACAAAACCTTCATTTGAATGCGTATGCGCATTTTACTTAAGCATTTTTGTCTAGCCACTCCGCTGACAGTTTAATCTCTTCATTGAGGTTGACACCAACACCGCGGTTCAGAATATCCTGAGCGATTTTTTTTGCTTCGTCTAATGAGTGCATTTCATAGGTGCCGCATTGGTAAAGATTAAGCTCAGGAATTTCAGATTGCTGAGCAACCTTAAGTACATCCGCCATGGCCGCTTGCCAAGCATTGACCACTCGCAGTTCGTCCGGGGTGCCAATTAAACTCATATAAAATCCAGTACGGCAGCCCATTGGGGAAATATCAATAATTTCTACACCATCACCATTGAGATGGTTACGCATAAACCCGGCAAATAAATGCTCAAGGGTGTGGATGCCTCGCTCAGATAATATCTCTTGATTTGGAATGCAAAAACGTAGATCAAAAACGGTAATTGCATCGCCGTGTGGCGTAGTCATTTTTTTTGCGATACGGACTGCAGGTGCTTTCATGATTGTATGGTCAACAGTAAAGCTATCTAGCAAGGGCATGGTGACTCCGGTGTTTATGTGAGTTAGGCGATTAGACGAATAATAAATGAGATTGTACTTAGCAATAAGGTATATGTGGATACCCTTAGTTTTTTATTTCTTTGGCTCTCTCAAGCAGAGATTAAAGTCCTTTGCTGTGCTGCAGCGTTGATTTCTTAGTCTAGCGGCGAAAATGTTAGCGAATTTAGGGGCAAAAACGGCGAAATAAGCATTTAGCGTGATTTATATTCGCCACCAATGCTTCAAGCCCTTCTGTGTTTTACAATGTATCAGAATTAATGTTGAAACCAGACGCTATAAAATTCAACAACTTAGCGCCTTTGTGTTGTTTTCTTTGCAACTAGGTGTTGACGTACTTTCGGTGGGTGGGTATAGTTCGGCCTCTCTGCTGCTGACACAGCAAACGAAACAAGCGGTTTTCCAGCTGGTTTCAGTGTCTAAGCCACTGATCTTTAACAAAATACAGCCGATGAGTGTGAGTGCTTGGTTTGCCAGTCAAACAAGTGCTTACACTCAAGATTTAAAAGAAATCTTGGTTTCTAACCAAGTGTTTCTTTGAGTAATGAGTACTAAGCCAAGTATGTAAATTCAGCTAGATTAAACGAAAGAGTTTGATCCTGGCTCAGATTGAACGCTGGCGGCATGCTTTACACATGCAAGTCGAACGGTAACAGGGTGCTTGCACCGCTGACGAGTGGCGAACGGGTGAGTAATACATCGGAATGTACCCAGTAATGGGGGATAACGCTTCGAAAGGAGTGCTAATACCGCATACGCCCTGAGGGGGAAAGTGGGGGACCGCAAGGCCTCACGTTATTGGAGCAGCCGATGGCTGATTAGCTAGTTGGTAGGGTAAAGGCCTACCAAGGCAACGATCAGTAGCGGGTCTTAGAGGACGATCCGCCACACTGGAACTGAGACACGGTCCAGACTCCTACGGGAGGCAGCAGTGGGGAATCTTGGACAATGGGCGAAAGCCTGATCCAGCAATGCCGCGTGCGTGAAGAAGGCCTTCGGGTTGTAAAGCGCTTTTGTCGGGGAGGAAATCCTAGTGGTTAATAACTACTGGGGATGACAGTACCCGAAGAATAAGGACCGGCTAACTACGTGCCAGCAGCCGCGGTAATACGTAGGGTCCAAGCGTTAATCGGAATTACTGGGCGTAAAGCGTCCGCAGGTGGCTTGATAAGATAGACGTGAAATCCCTGGGCTCAACCTAGGAATTGCGTTTATGACTGTCTCGCTAGAGTATGGGAGAGGGGGGTGGAATTCCACGTGTAGCAGTGAAATGCGTAGAGATGTGGAGGAACACCGATGGCGAAGGCAACCCCCTGGCCTAATACTGACACTCATGGACGAAAGCGTGGGGAGCAAACAGGATTAGATACCCTGGTAGTCCACGCCCTAAACGATGTCTACTAGTTGTTGGGCTTTTCGGAGCTTAGTAACGCAGCTAACGCGTGAAGTAGACCGCCTGGGGAGTACGGTCGCAAGACTAAAACTCAAAGGAATTGACGGGGGCCCGCACAAGCGGTGGATGATGTGGATTAATTCGATGCAACGCGAAAAACCTTACCTGGTCTTGACATGTACGGAAGTCCGTAGAGATATGGATGTGCCTTCGGGAACCGTAACACAGGTGCTGCATGGCTGTCGTCAGCTCGTGTCGTGAGATGTTGGGTTAAGTCCCGCAACGAGCGCAACCCTTGCCATTAGTTGCTAACATTTAGTTGAGCACTTTAATGGGACTGCCGGTGACAAACCGGAGGAAGGTGGGGATGACGTCAAGTCCTCATGGCCCTTATGACCAGGGCTTCACACGTCATACAATGGTCGGTACAGAGGGTCGCCAACCCGCGAGGGGGAGCTAATCTCACAAAACCGATCGTAGTCCGGATTGCACTCTGCAACTCGAGTGCATGAAGTCGGAATCGCTAGTAATCGCGGATCAGCATGTCGCGGTGAATACGTTCCCGGGCCTTGTACACACCGCCCGTCACACCATGGGAGTGGGTTTTACCAGAAGTAGCTAGGATAACCTTCGGGAGTCCGGTTACCACGGTAGGATTCATGACTGGGGTGAAGTCGTAACAAGGTAGCCGTAGGGGAACCTGCGGCTGGATCACCTCCTTTCAAGAGAAAGATTGGTAGATTAAGTACTCACACTCATCGGCTGTAGATTTGAAAGAAACGATATGGGTCAGTAGCTCAGTTGGTTAGAGCACCGTGTTGATAACGCGGGGGTCATAGGTTCGATTCCTATCTGACCCACCAGTATCACGGGGGTTTAGCTCATCTGGTAGAGCACCTGCTTTGCAAGCAGGGGGTGAACGGTTCGAGTCCGTTAACCTCCACCATTATCTGCTGTAGAAAATAGAATTCTATGTATTGCACGTTGTTGGGTGCAGTGTATTTTATTCTGGTTTCTAAAATTAGATAAATCGGCTGTTTATATTTAGATATGAATGATTGATTTTAGTAATATCGCTCTTTAACAAAATAGAAGAAGTAATTAATTCCAATAAACATTGTAATGGAATTAAATAAAACAATAACTGCGTGCAGTTGTGGTTGAGTTTAATTTCAAAGTAAAAATATTGGGTTGATTGTATCTGTTCAGTTGTGCTGGTCTCATGCCAGTGGAACTGAACCGCAAGTGAAATGAGAACTCACTTGCAAGTCGCAAATACGATTTCAGTAATCTGAGATACGTTTTACGTGTTTGAGGTTATAGGATCAAGCGAATAAGTGCATCTGGTGGATGCCTTGGCGATGATAGGCGACGAAGGACGTGATAGCCTGCGATAAGCGTGGGGGAGCTGGCAAAGTGCTTTGATCCCACGATTTCCGAATGGGGAAACCCGGCCCTTTTGGGTCATCCTAGACTGAATACATAGGTCTAGCGAAGCGAACCCGGTGAACTGAAACATCTAAGTAACCGGAGGAAAAGAAATCAACCGAGATTCCCAAAGTAGTGGCGAGCGAAATGGGAAGAGCCTGTACGTGATAGCAGTAGACTTAATAGAATGGAATGGAAAGTCCAACCATAGTGGGTGATAGTCCCGTATATGAAAAGTCAATTGTGATACTAAGCGTACGAGAAGTAGGGCGGGACACGAGAAATCCTGTTTGAAGATGGGGGGACCATCCTCCAAGGCTAAATACTCATCATCGACCGATAGTGAACCAGTACCGTGAGGGAAAGGCGAAAAGAACCCCGGGAGGGGAGTGAAATAGAACCTGAAACCGGATGCATACAAACAGTGGGAGCCCTTGAAAAATGGGGTGACTGCGTACCTTTTGTATAATGGGTCAGCGACTTACGTTCAGTAGCGAGCTTAACCGAATAGGGGAGGCGTAGGGAAACCGAGTCCGAATAGGGCGCATAGTTGCTGGGCGTAGACCCGAAACCAAGTGATCTATCCATGGCCAGGATGAAGGTGCGGTAACACGCACTGGAGGTCCGAACCCACTAACGTTGCAAAGTTAGGGGATGAGCTGTGGATAGGGGTGAAAGGCTAAACAAACTTGGAAATAGCTGGTTCTCCTCGAAAACTATTTAGGTAGTGCCTCATGTATCACTGACGGGGGTAAAGCACTGTTATGGCTAGGGGGTCATCGCGACTTACCAAACCATGGCAAACTCTGAATACCGTCAAGTGCGAGCATGGGAGACAGACCTGGGGTGCTAACGTCCTGGGTCAAGAGGGAAACAACCCAGACCGCCGTCTAAGGTCCCAAATGATCAATTAAGTGGAAAACGAGGTGGGAAGGCACAGACAACCAGGATGTTGGCTTAGAAGCAGCCATCATTTAAAGAAAGCGTAATAGCTCACTGGTCGAGTCGTCCTGCGCGGAAGATGTAACGGGGCTCAAATTGATAACCGAAGACGCGGATATGACCATTTATGGCATATGGTAGAGGAGCGTTCTGTAAGCCTGTGAAGGTGTCTTGAGAAGGATGCTGGAGGTATCAGAAGTGCGAATGCTGACATGAGTAGCGATAAAGGGAGTGAAAAGCTCCCTCACCGAAAACCCAAGGTTTCCTGCGCAACGTTCATCGGCGCAGGGTGAGTCGGCCCCTAAGGCGAGGCAGAAATGCGTAGTCGATGGGAAACAGGTTAATATTCCTGTACTTGATATAAGTGCGATGTGGGGACGGAGAAGGTTAGGTTAGCCAACTGTTGGAATAGTTGGTTTAAGTGTGTAGGCGGGTGTCTTAGGCAAATCCGGGACGCTGTTAACGCTGAGGCATGATGACGATTCACTTAGGTGATGAAGTAACTGATACCCTGCTTCCAAGAAAAGCCACTAAGCTTCAGCTTATATTGAACCGTACCGCAAACCGACACAGGTGGGTAGGAAGAGTATTCTAAGGTGCTTGAGAGAACTCGGGAGAAGGAACTCGGCAAATTAACACCGTAACTTCGGGAGAAGGTGTGCCTTATTGGTGAAGAACCTTGCGTTTGGAGCTATATAAGGCCGCAGAGAAATGGGGGCTGCGACTGTTTATCAAAAACACAGCACTCTGCCAACACGAAAGTGGATGTATAGGGTGTGACGCCTGCCCGGTGCTGGAAGGTTAATTGATGGGGTGCAAGCTCTTGATCGAAGCCCCAGTAAACGGCGGCCGTAACTATAACGGTCCTAAGGTAGCGAAATTCCTTGTCGGGTAAGTTCCGACCCGCACGAATGGCGTAACGATGGCCCTACTGTCTCCTCCCGAGACTCAGCGAAGTTGAAGTGTTTGTGAAGATGCAATCTCCCCGCTGCTAGACGGAAAGACCCCGTGAACCTTTACTGTAGCTTTGCATTGGACTTTGAAGTGGTTTGTGTAGGATAGGTGGGAGGCTTTGAAGCAGAGACGCTAGTTTCTGTGGAGCCGTCCTTGAAATACCACCCTGACCCCTTTGAGGTTCTAACCTTGGTCCGTTATCCGGATCGGGGACCGTGCATGGTAGGCAGTTTGACTGGGGCGGTCTCCTCCCAAATTGTAACGGAGGAGCTCGAAGGTCGCCTAGGTACGGTCGGACATCGTACTGATAGTGTAATGGCAAAAGGCGGCTTAACTGCGAGACCGACAAGTCGAGCAGGTGCGAAAGCAGGACATAGTGATCCGGTGGTTCTGTATGGAAGGGCCATCGCTCAACGGATAAAAGGTACTCCGGGGATAACAGGCTGATTCCGCCCAAGAGTTCACATCGACGGCGGAGTTTGGCACCTCGATGTCGGCTCATCACATCCTGGGGCTGTAGCCGGTCCCAAGGGTATGGCTGTTCGCCATTTAAAGTGGTACGTGAGCTGGGTTCAAAACGTCGTGAGACAGTTTGGTCCCTATCTGCAGTGGGCGTTGGAAATTTGAGAGGGGCTGCTCCTAGTACGAGAGGACCGGAGTGGACTGACCTCTGGTGTACCGGTTGTCACGCCAGTGGCATTGCCGGGTAGCTAAGTCGGGAAGAGATAAGCGCTGAAAGCATCTAAGCGCGAAACTTGCCTCAAGATGAGATTTCCCTAGGGTTTTAAATCCTCTAAAGAGTCGTTCGAGACCAGGACGTTGATAGGTTGGGTGTGGAAGCGCAGTAATGCGTTAAGCTAACCAATACTAATTGCTCGTGAGGCTTGATCCTATAACCTGAAGCGCGTAGTGCGACGATGGATATAATCAATCCAAGTGTTGTTGTTGGAAAGTGTAGTATAATTACTTCTTCTATTGATTTTACGAGTTAGCGCTGTAGGTTGTGGTCTGAAAAGATAGCGGCTGAATGCGATAACTCTCGTGTGACTCGAAAGAGTTGCATCAGACAAGTTTTTGTCTGGCGACCATAGCGAGGTGGTCCCACTCCTTCCCATCCCGAACAGGACAGTGAAACACCTCAGCGCCGATGATAGTGCGGATTGCCCGTGTGAAAGTAGGTCATTGCCAGACTTCCCTATAAGTAGAAAGCCCGATTCGAAAGAGTCGGGCTTTTTGCTGTCCGTCGTTTAGACGTCGAGGAGAATGGGTAATCCCCCCACTTTTAAGCTCACTTAAAAGTAGAGGTCAGGCATGTAATGCCAGTTTTTGTTTCGGGGTGATGCCACCCAAACCCATGTGCGGGCGCTCGTTGTTGTAGCTCCAAAGCCATTGCGTGGCAACCTCTTGCACTTCAGCAAGACTTTCAAAGTCATCGCAAGCCAGCCATTCATGCCGCACGGTCCGATTATAGCGCTCGATATAGGCATTTTGCTGGGGATTGCCCGGCTGAATATACGCCAATTCAATTGAATGTTGTTCCGCCCAGTTTTTTAGCAACTGGCTAATATATTCAGGCCCATTATCTGAGCGAATCCGTTTTGGCTTGCCTCGCCATTCAATGATTTGATTCAAACTACGCACCACGCGCTCGGCCGGCAAAGAGAAATCAACATCAATCGCTAAACCCTCCCGATTAAAATCATCAATCACATTAAACAGGCGAATGCTGCGGCCATCGGCTAATTGATCGTGCATAAAATCCATCGACCACGTTTCATTGATTTTCTCAGGCACTGCTAATGGTGCTGGCGTTGCACGAATTAAGCGTTTATTAGGCTTAATTCGCAGATTTAATTCTAAATCGCAATAAATCCGGTAGACCCGTTTGTGATTCCAAGACTTTTTCTTGACGTTTCGTAGATGCAAAAAGCACAGACCAAAGCCCCATGTGCGATGAACTTGGGTAAGTTGCAGTAACGAATCGGCAATTTTTTCATTTTCTGCGTCTAGTTTTGCCACATAGCGATAACAAGTCGTGCTGATCATAAAGCTAGCGCAAGCTGCACGAATCGAAACGGCCTTTGATTCAACGGCCCAGCGCGCCATCTCACGCCGCTGAGATGGCTTCACCACTTTTTTGCCATGGCTTCCTTGATGATGTCTGCCTGCATTTGAGCTTCGATATACATCTTTTTAAGGCGCTTGTTTTCATCTTCCAGCTCTTTCATGCGCGTCATCATCGAGACGTCCATGCCGCCAAACTTAGCGCGCCACTTATAAAAAGAGGCCGAGCTCATGCCGTGTTCACGGCATAAATCAGGAACAGTGGAGCCGGCTTCGGCCTGCTTTAAAATCGCCATAATCTGGCTGTCAGAATAACGTGCTGCTTTCATGTAGAAGCTCCTCAAAGACTGCGAGAAAATTCTACTTAAAAATGAGCTGGTTTGGTGGGGGGATTACCAATGCAGATACCGGTAGTGGTATTTGATTCCGGCCCTTGTAGTATCAGCTACTGAGGAATATACGTGGTAAATGTTTGTGTGGTTCTGAGATGACGAATTTAAATTGCTTATTTTTTCATCTCACACTAAAAGCACATCATTAATTGAATATTTCTTTACTATTTGTAATAACCATCAAGTAAAAACCAATGTCACACTCGAATTGGAACGCTACTCTATCCTACCATCCAGAATATTCTTGAAACATTAATCCGTAATAAATCCACTCGCAATCTTCTTTATTAATGGCACCATTTTCTGAATAAAAGGCAGGTCCATGGAATAGGGGGGGTATAGTCCGAAAATAGTTGTCGACAAAACTGATTTAAAATTTAGTGTTTTTTTACTGTTATTAAATTTGTATCAGTGTAATACTATGTTGGTAAAAAGAAAGAAAAAAGCATGTGAATTGTTAAGTTGTGTACAACACATGAATTTTGACTAGACTAGACTCATGACGATCAAATTTTATGAGGTAGATCCATGTCTGTTGATCCAACGTTAAATATGGTTAAAAATTCAGTAGCTAATAATAAAATTGGTTTTATTAGCATTTTTTTATTAGGTATTAATGGAATTATAGGTTCAGGTATTTTTTTACTGCCTAACCAAGTATATGCAAAAATAGGTGCTGCTAGCATTGCTATTGTATTAATTGCATCTTTACTAGTGCTTGTCATCGCATTATGTTATGCCGAATTAGCTAGTAAATTTAGCGAAAATGGTGCTGCATGGATTTATAGTTATAGAGCATTTGGTCGTTTTATTGGTTTTGAGGTTGGATTTTATGCTTGGATTTTGGGGATTATAATACTATCCTCTGAAATCGCTGGGTTTCTAACTGCATTAGCGGGTTTTTTTCCTTCTCTTAAAAATAATTATTTATATAATTTGTCGGCACTGTTAATTTGTATTTTCCTTGTTGTTGTAAATTATTTCGGAGTTAGCCTAGCTAAGTTTTTGAATAATTTGTCCTCTGTTTCAAAATTAATGGTTATATTTTTATTTGTTGTTGTTGGTATTTTTTATTTTGATTTTAGTAATTTTCAGCCATTCATATTGCCTGAAGTTGTATCTAATGATTCTTTTTATTCTTCAGTTGGTGCTGCACTTGGTGTTATATTTTATGCATTTACAGGGTTTTCATTTTTACCTATTGCTGCTGCACGAATGGAAAATCCACAGAAGAATATTCCTTTGGCTTTAATTTCTGTAATTATGACCTGTAGTGTTATTTATTTTCTATTGGTAGTTGTTTCTATTAGTGTTTTAGGAACAGATTTGTCTGTTTCGTCTTTGCCTGTTGCGGATGCATTTTCAAAAATGGTTGGAGATTGGGGTTATAACTTAATTGTTATTGGTATGCTGATTTCTATAGGTGGTGTTATTTTAGCTTTTTCATTTAGTGTTCCATTAATTGCATCGTCACTTGCATTACAACATCAGTTACTACCTGAGTTTATAGGTAGGAAAAATAAATATAATCGACCAGTGAATGCATTAATAATAACTTTTGTTCTATGTTCGGTCTTACTTTTGAGTGGAGATTATTTGTTTTTAATTTCCTTGGCTGTTTTTGCATCTTTTGTTCAATATGTACCAACCGCATTAGCCGTCATTAAATTAAGGAGTGATAAAAGTTTACCGGTCGGTTTCGTTATTCCTGGAGGGCCTGGGGTGCCTATTTTGGCTATTTTGGCATCACTTTATTTGTTATCTAATTTTAATTTGAAGATTTTTATATTTGGATGTGCTGGATTAGTCGTGGGTGCTGTTGTTTATTTTTTTCAAAAAAAACGAGGTGTAGATTGAGTTGTTCGATTGTTGTTAATTTTTGAGGTTAGCATTTTTATTTTTAATGTTATAAGGTTGAGTAAATGATCAAATCGATAAGAAAATTACCATTTTGGACTGTCGCGACACCATTTATCGGGTGCTTCTTACTTTTTGGCCAATTGTTTGATTTTGGTGAATGGTATTTAATTTTATTATCGATTGGACTTTTGTTTGGGGTATTAGCTGCGGTTCATCATGCTGAGGTAGTTGCACATCGTGTCGGTGAGCCTTTTGGAACTTTAGTATTGGCTGCTGCAATTACAGCAATTGAAGTTGCATTAATTGTAACGCTAATGCTCACAGGTGGAGAAGCTGCATCTTCATTAGCACGGGATACTATTTTTGCTACAGTAATGATTATTCTTAATGGTATTGTTGGATTATGTCTATTGGTTGGAGGAAATCGCTTTGGAGAACAGCGGTTTGGAATGTTGGGTGTTAATGCTTCATTATCAACTTTAGCAGCCATTGTAGTATTAACTTTAATTTTACCAAATTATACAACTACTGTAGCAGGACCAATTTATAGTTCAAACCAATTAGCATTCGTGGCATTAGTTTCTTTAGTTTTATATGGGACTTTTCTTTTTGTGCAAACGGTTCGCCATCGAGATTATTTTTTACCTCAACAAGGTGTGAGTGATGAAGACATTCATGCAATACCACCAACAACTAAAGTTGCGATCTTGAGCGCTGTTTTATTAATAATTGGCTTAATTGCCGTTGTTTTATTAGCAAAATCTATTTCTCCCGTGATTGAGGCTGGTGTCGCTAGTATCGGTGCGCCAGCAGCACTAGTGGGGGTCATTATCGCAGCAATTGTGTTGATGCCTGAAGGTTTGGCGGCATTACGTGCAGCAAAATCTAACCGATTACAAACTAGTTTAAATTTAGCATTGGGTTCTGCATTGGCGAGTATTGGCTTATCGATACCAGCAGTTGCAATTGTATCTGTTTTAAATGGTTGGCCTTTAATGCTTGGTATTGATGCTAAATCAACAGTACTGTTAGTGTTGACATTGATTGTTTCAACTTTATCATTAGGTAATGGCAGAACTACCGTTTTGCAGGGATTAGTTCATTTAATGATTTTTGCGGTTTATCTTTTTATGACTATTTTCCCATGAGGCCAATGGGTTATAGTTGTCAGGTTTTAAAATTTATATTCTAAATAAATTTTTCTTAATAGAAAATGCTCGCTTAACTATTATGCTAAGCGAGCATTATTTTTTAAATTTCATTAGATGATATGAAAATTAAACTCCAAGTTCCTCTACCCAATTTAGAGCTTGTACATGAGATCGGTTAAGCATTTCTGGTGTTATTTGTAATTGCTCACATAGTCTTGGTACTTCTGCCATTTCGGGATCTTCACAGGCCTCAGCAAGTTCAAGAAATGGACCATAGATGCCTGTATGTTCCATTAATGCATCAGTTACAGTTTCAGGTAAAATTAATGTTTCTAAAATTTTATCCATTGGCATATCTAGTAATACATCAAGCAAAGAAAACATACCGACGATAAATAAATTATCTTTATCCTGTCCATCAAGTAGGTGTGAACCTAATAGTTCGACTAATCGACCGCGCGTAACTGCAGTTTTTAATAAAGCAGGAGGTGTACCAGTGTCCGCGCCGGCTGTAACAAGTAATAGCGTAAGCCAGCGATATAGTTTTTGATATCCTAATATAGTTACGGCATGGCGAAATGATTGAATTTCACAAGAAAGTCCAAAGCCAGCTGAGTTGATGTAACGAAGAAGTTTGAATGAAAGTGCTACGTCTTTTTTAAGTGCGTTTTCGATATCTCTAATTTCTGCATTGTTACGTAACATATTTAGAAGTTGCAAAATATTTGCGTAACCTGGATTAATTACTTTTGCAGATAAAGTTTCTGGATGTGCAAAATAATAACCTTGAAAACAATCCATTCCTATATCAAAACACTTTGTGAATTCGTCTTTGGTTTCAACTTTTTCAGCAACTTGAAGCAATGGGAAACGGCGTAATTCCTTCGATAAAATAGGAACTTGTGTCATTCCTAATTGCTGAATATCTAATTTAATATAATTAGAAAATTCAATCATCGAAGCTGTTTGAGGTGTCAGCACAAAGTCATCAAGCGCTATGCCAAATCCCTGTGCACGTAAATCACGCAAACGATTTAATAAATCTTCAGTGGGTTGTGTGGTTTCAACAATTTCTAAAATTACGCGCTGAGGCTGTAATAACTCTAAAAAATTACTTTCAAGCATTGATTCTGCGACGTTAATAAATGCTAATTTATTACCAACTAGCCAATCTGTACCCATATTGGATATTGTATTTACCAATACGTTTGTGCCTGCATGCATGTCACTTGAAAACTCAGCAGAAACAGCCTCTTGATTTAAGCGAAATAATAATTCATAGCCAATAATTTGTTGCTGACGATTCAATATAGGTTGACGTCCAATAAATGCATGTTCTTGCGTCATATTCTGGTAACAGGCTAAATGCCATGCTCCTAGTTCGTTGGAATAGTTTTATGACAATTTTTATTAAATTAAACAAATTGCTCGATAAAACGAGAGGTTTTTATTGCTGAAGTTTCTGCTGTATCAGATGCCAGTAGATCTTCCATATCAAGGACTAGCACGATTGAACCATCCCCTGATAAGGTTGCTCCTGCAACGCCTTTAGGACGGATATTTTGTAGTGGTTTAATGACGACATCATCTCTGCCAATGAAACTGTCTACAGCTAGAATAAATGAATGCTCCGCAGATTGCATTAATACGCCAAATTGCGGTAGTTGAACCTCTTCCCAGCCAATTAAGTTGGCTAGAGAGCGTACTGATAAAATTTCGTCACGAACGACGATTGTTGCTCTTCCTGATACTTCTTGTACATGTTCTTGACGAATGGTAATGATTTCTCTAACCATTGCGAGTGGAACAGCAAAAGGCTGATCGCACACTTTGACAACGAGTACCGGTAAGATCGCAAGGGTCAATGGCAGAGAAATAGTGAAGCGAGATCCCTCACCCACTGCAGATTGAATATCAACGCGCCCATTTAGCTTTTGAATATTCGTTTTTACGACGTCCATTCCAACGCCGCGACCAGAGACACTTGAAATTTGATCTTTAGTTGAAAAGCCAGGAAGAAAAATAAGTTGTAAGCTTTGCTTGTCATCAAGGCTATTTGCCGTTTCGATGTCAATTAAACCTTTTTCTATGGCTTTACGACGAATTACATCTGGGCGCATGCCTCGCCCGTCATCAATAATTTCAATTCGAATATGATCGCCCACTTGAGTCGCTGTTAGTTCAACAACGGCTTTGGCGGGTTTACCGCTAGCAATACGCTCTTCAGTCGTTTCAACACCATGATCGACTGCATTGCGTACTAAATGCACTAATGGATCATTAAGATCTTCAAGCATCGTTTTGTCGAGCTCAGTCTCTTCGCCTGAGATAACGAGTTCAACATCTTTCCCCATTTGACGCGCTAAGTCACGGGCAAGTCGTGGATACTTTTGGAATAAACGACCGATTGGCTGCATCCGTGTTTTCATTACGGCATTTTGTAAATCACCAACGAGTAAGTCGAGCTGACCAATGGCTTCATCAAGCGCTTTGAGCGTAATGCTATCCATTTTTCCAGACATAATGTCTGCACGCAGAGTAGTTAGCCTATTTTTTGTGAGGCCTATTTCACCCGATAAATTTAAAACTTGATCCAAGCGAACGGTATCGATTCGGATGGTAGTTTCTTGTGTGGCAAGTTGTTGTGAATTGGCCTGAGGTCGAGCATTGCTTGTCGCCGCCGCAGGTTTTAAGCTTTGCATTGGCTCTAATATTGCAGCGCTTGGGGCCAAGACTTCGTTATGTTCTACGCTGTTGACTTCAATATCGCTTGATAATGGCTCACTAGTCACTTGAGTTGCTACCTCTTTTTCATCCAGTAAGACATCGTACAAATTTTTCCAGTCATGCTCTGGTTTGCTTTCCGTGGAGACTAAAACTGAAGGTGTTACTGCTGGACTTTCTAACACAGTTGAAGCATTGCTACTTTTGCCTTCGAGCACATCGTCTAAAGCTTTCAGTAGCGCAGGATCTGCAGGTGCAGGTTGACGGCCTTGGGACATCTCGCCAAACATTTCACGAACTACACCCGTTGCGGCTAAAATTTCGTCCATAATTTCTGGATTTAGCGTGAGTTCGGCATTACGGAGTTTATCAAAAAGATTTTCTGTTCTGTGGCAAAGACTCACCATGGAGTCGACATTTAAAAAGCCAGCCCCGCCTTTAATTGTATGGAAACCGCGAAAAATATCATTGAGTAACGCTTTATCATCTGGGCGTTTTTCTAGCTCAACTAACTTATTATCGACTTCAGATAGCAACTCTGAAGACTCAGTTAAGAAGTCCTGTAATAGGTCTTCCATTCCGCCGAAAACACTCATGATATACCCCTTATGCGCGGTAATAAGACTTAGAAACCGAGACTTTCCAAGAGGTCATCAACCTGTTCTTGGTTAGTAACAATATCGGTTCTTCCTTCTGTTGTGATAACAGGGCCATTTAATAGGCTATTTTCATCTGCTTTATTTGTTCCTTGCGGACTAAACATCAGCAGAAAATCAAGTAAATGACTTTCCATATCTTTTGCCATAGTCAAAACACGTTTAATTACTTGGCCAGTTAAATCTTGGAAGTCTTGTGCCATCATGATTTCAAGCATCTGTGTGCTAACTTCGTCTGATTGTTGTGCTGTCTTTGACAAGTGTGTTCTAGTGTTTTCAACCAATGATTTAAATTCATCAATGCTCAGTTCTTTATTGAAAAATCGATCCCATTGTTGAGACAGTTTTTTTGAACTTTCGGTGATGTCATCTTGTAGTGGCTTGGCAATGTCTAGCGCATTGAGAGTACGTTCTGCTGCTTGTTCAGTCATTGTCGCGACATAAGACAGTCGGTCTCTAGCATCAGGAATTGATGCTGCAGCGGATTCTAACGACTTATCTAAGCCAAGTTCACGCAAGGTGTCATGGAGTTTGCGTGTAATTTGACCAATGTGTGAAAACATTGATTTGGCAGGCTCCGCCATCAATGACTGTGGGTCTTCTTGGCTGCTGGCGGAGTCTACCGAGGCGACTGGCGAGGAAACTTCTACTTGGCTTGATACCAAAATACTATCAAAAAGCGCCTCAAGGTCTGGGGAGTCCCCATTATTTAGTGCATTATCGCTCACAGTGCCTCCTACTGATTGTTATCATGTATTGTGAAAAATTATTTTGCCATGTTGACAAAAATTTTCTTCAGCTTTTCATCCAGTGTGGCTGCTGTAAAAGGTTTCACAACATAACCGCTTGCTCCAGCAGTGGCTGCCTCGATAATATTTTCTTTTTTGGCTTCTGCTGTCACCATCAATACTGGTAGATGTTTGAGTTGGGCATCGGCTCGAATCGCTCTTAATAATTCAATGCCGGTCATATTGGGCATGTTCCAATCGGTTACGACGAACTCAAATTGGCCATTTTTTAATTTATGTAATGCCACTTGCCCATCTTCTGCTTCATCCACATTGGTAAATCCAAGCTCCTTTAGAAGATTTCGGACGATGCGACGCATGGTAGAAAAATCATCTACCACGAGAAAACGCATGTTCTGATCTGCCATAACTTAACTCCAGCTGCGTTATCGCAATTGATATACGCATATAATTATTTTGTTACGAAGACGTTGACTTAGCCTTGGCTACTCAACATCGGGGAAAGAGTATCGGCTAAAATGAGCGCATCAAATTTAGCAACATAAGCATCGACACCTACGCTTGCACCCATTGCACGATTTGCATTAGATGAAAGAGAAGAGTGCATTACCACTGGAATACCTTTAAAACGATGATCTGATTTTATATATTTAGTCAGAACATACCCATCCATTTCAGGCATTTCAGCATCTACTAATATTAATTTTAATTTGTCTCGCAAGTTTTCGCTATCATGAGTTGCTCGATTAGCTAAATTCTGTAGTTTATCCCACGCTTCTTTACCATTATTGGCTTGATGATACTTAATACCAATTTTATCAAGCACACCAATAATTTCTTTTCGCGCAACCATTGAGTCATCAACAAAAAACATAAATGTATCTGGATTGATTTGTGTTGGCGGTAGCTCAGGAATTAATGGTTCGCCAATCACGGTAGCTAAAATTTGTTCAACATCGAGAATGGAAACCAGCTTGCCATCAGGTAATTCGGTAATTGCTGTTATCAACGCTTGGTTTCCGGCTAGCATTGTTTCTGGAGCACGTACTTTATCCCAGTCAACTCGAATAATACGATCAACATCATGAACCAAAAATGCTTGAGTATGCTTTGAAAACTCAGTCACAATCATCGTGCTTGAAGTATCACCTACAGGTTCTTCATGCGTTGCAATAAATCGAGCCAATGAAATGACTGGGATAATGTTGCCGCGCAAAGAAAGAACACCTTCGACACCATGCGGCATATTTGGCGTTTTTGTGATTTTGGGTGTTTGCGAAACTTCACGAACCTTAAATACGTTAATTCCGAAAATTTCTCGTGTACCTAAGGAAAAAAGCAAAATTTCCATTTTGTTCGATCCCGCAAGCTTTGTGCGAGCATCGACGGTATCAAGTAAGTTAGTTTGTTGTGGTTTGCTCATAAGTCACCTCAGCCTGGTGTTTTTGCGATTATTCGCGACGCAAAAAATTTGTGATACTTTCTGATAGTTTATGGGGCTCAAATTTCGCGACATAACCATCAACCCCAACAGATTGCCCTAGCTTTTGATTAGAAAGACCTGATAGCGATGAGTGCATCAAAACTGGGATGCCTGCAAAACGAGGATCACTTTTAATTTGCTTGGTGAGCATGTAGCCGTCCATTTCTGGCATTTCAACGTCGGTTAATACCAAGTGCAATAAATCTTTAACCATTTTTCCTTGCACTTCTGCAGACTTGGCTAGCTTAAGTAAATCTTCCCATGCACGTTTACCATTTATTGCGTGCATATGATGTACATTCATTGCATCTAAGGTTTGTTCGATTTGGCTACGAGCAACCAAGGAGTCATCAGCAAAAAACACAGTTTTATGACTGACGCTTGAATCACAAACCACTGCTGCAGTATCAATGATGTTGCTTTTTTGGGTAGTCTCAGCAAGCACTTTTTCAACATCGAGCATCATTACTAGCTTTCCGCTCTCTAATTCCGTTACCGCTGTGACTAGTCCCCCCATCTGCATGGTGAGCATATCAGGAGGAACTCGCATGACAGACCAATCTAAGCGTAAGATTGTATCGACAGCTTCCACTAAAAAGCCTTGTGTATGTCCATTGTATTCTGAGACAACCATAATCTCAGGTTTGCTTTCTGTCGCGATACCTGCGTATTTTGCTAAGTCAATAACAGGAACCAATACTCCACGTAAGCTAACCATGCCTTCTACTGAAGATGGCATATCAGGTGCCTGAGTAATTTCTGGCGTCCTCATTACTTCTCTAACTTTAAATACATTAATGCCAAAAGTTTCTCTTCGGCCTGATCTTTGATCTAGGCCCAAAGTGAAAAGTAATATTTCTAATTTATTGGTCCCTGCCAATTTCGTACGGGCGTCGATATTTTTTAGAAGGTCTGACACGACTTTACTCCCAGAGGCTGCGGGTGATTGAATATAGCATTATCGGCCTAGAGCTCTAAATATAAAGCCTTAAAACCAATTTATTTTAAAAAATCTTATTTTTCAAGCTGCTTACGCAAATTGTTTTTTTTGCGGTCAAATTAGTAATCTAAAATCTTTATAATGCATAACTATGCTGACGACAAGAGTGTTACTTAATGAGTTTAAACCAAGAAGTCATTGATCCTAAAAATTTAGAGCAGGCTTTTGCTTTATTTACAGCAGCATCAGAACAGCTATCAATCGCGTATGCGGAATTACAAGATCAGGTTACCACTCTTACTGAGCAGCTAGAGGTAGCAAACGGTAATTTACGACGCGAGTTTGAAGAGAAGTCAGCATTGTCGCGACGTCTTAGTTTGCTGTTAGATCGATTACCAGCTGGGGTTTTAGAATTAGATCAATGTGGTTATGTATTGACACAAAATGCAGCAGCAAAAAAGTTATTAGGGCGTACTGATCACCGATTTAATTGGTTAAAGGTCTTGGCTGAGCAAATGCAAGCGACTGATGAGCCTGGCGTTTTGGAGTACCAAAGTGGAGATAGCGCACGTCACCTTCTTTTGGAGGAGGTTGATGTACCCGAAGAAGGGGTTCGACTGGTTTTATTGCATGATGTGACTACTGCTACAGAAATGCGTCGTGCATTAAGTCGACATCAGCGTTTGGTTGAAATGGGAGAGATGGCAGCTGGCTTAGCGCATCAACTGCGCACACCACTGGCAACAGCACTTCTTTATAGTGGGCACTTAGTTCGGGCGGAGCTAAGTAGTGAAGATCGCGTTCGATTTGCCCAAAAATCATTAGAGCGCCTCCGGCATTTAGAGGTCTTGATTCAAAATATGCTGCGTTTTGTACGTGGGCAGCAGCAATTTACTGAGCGTTTAGAGGTGGGTGGGGTATTACTTGATGCAATTCAGCACGTGCAGCCTCAATTTGACGCTAAAAATGTGGCGCTGTTGTTGATCGGCTCGAACAGGCCAGTTTGGGCAAAAGTAAATGCCAGAGAGTTTTCTGGTGCTATCGCTAATTTACTTGAAAATGCACTCCAAGCGTCAGCATCAGGGCAGGAAGTGCTCTGTAGTCTATCTGTGGATACATCTACTCTAGAAATTGAAATTAAAGATTATGGTTGCGGTATGTCTGAAGCGACTTGCGTTAGACTGTTTGAACCCTTTTTTACCACACGCAAAGATGGTACTGGTCTAGGTCTAGCAATTGTGAGAAATTTAGTATCTTCCTATGGCGGCGGGATTAGTGTTGAATCTAAGTTAGATTTTGGTAGTTCTTTTAAGATTCGCTTGCCACTAACGACAGCTACAACTAAGGTGTGAAAGTGGTTGAGAATTTATATTGGCACTTGTATCTGCCTGATAAATTCTCGGCTTTACTGTGAATATATTTACTACAAGTTATAAGGTTAATTACGTATGACACCTACCGTGCAGATTGAGGGTAACGTTGGCCGCGTCATTTTATCGGGGCAGTTTGATTTCAGTGCGCATAGAGAATTTCGGCAGGTTTGCGAGTCTTTGATTGCAAATGCAGAAATAAAAGAGGTGCTCGTTGATTTTCAAAATGTCAATTATTTAGATAGTTCTGCACTTGGCATGCTGTTACTTTTAAAAGAGAAAATATCGGCTGCCAGCAAAAGTCTAGCTCTGGTCAATTGCCGTGATACTGTTAAGCAGGTTCTTGAAATTGCATGCTTTGGTAAAATTTTCACCATTAGGTAATTTGCATGAAAATCTTGGTTGTAGATGATACTGAAGCAATTTTACTGCTCATTTCGCGCTTTGTAGAAGCCTTGGGTCATAAGGCGATATTGGCTAGAAATGGGGTGGATGCGATTGAGCAGTGTCGTTTGGAGCAGCCAGATTTAGTATTAATGGATGTCATGATGCCGATCATGACTGGCCCTGAAGCTGCGATCATTATTAAAGCAGAATCGGGAGAGCGCTGGGTTCCTATTGTTTTTGTTACAGGGATCGGCGAGGAAAATGCGCTTGCTGATGCAATTGAGCGAGGTGCGGACGACTATATTAATAAGCCAGTTAATTTTCGAGTTTTAGAAGCCAAGTTAAAAGCTTTTGGACGGACTTTAGAGCTCAATAGAAAGGTCAGAGAGCAGTCCGAGCGGCTTGCTGACTACTATGAGAATGCTGAGGAAGAAAAACGCGTTGTGCGGCATTTGATGGAGCAGTTAGTCAATTCGGAACGACTATCAGATCCTCAATTGCAGTATTTGCTATCACCAGCTGAGAGTTTGTCAGGAGACTTGATCGCGTCTGCTCGTACCCCAGGGCAAGCCTTGCATGTCATGCTTGCTGATGGCATTGGTCATGGCTTAACTGCCGCATTGAATGTACTGCCACTCACGCAGCCCTTTTATAGCATGACTGAAAAAGGTTATGCGATCAGCGATATTTTATTAGAAATGAACGATAAAGTTCGACAGGTTTTACCTGTTGGGCGTTTTGTTTGCGTTACTTTGATCTCTATTGATGAAACCACCGGATGTATCGAGATCTGGAATGGCGGCATGCCTATGGTTTATCTAGTCAATGAACAAGGTGATGTGGTTTCTGAGTGCCGTTCTAAAAACTTACCGTTGGGCATTATTCCTTCCCATTCTATGGATTTTTCTCCGGAAAGATTTTACTCGAATGGTACTGGCTATGTTGTCGCGTGTTCGGATGGTTTGATTGAAGCTAGAAATCAACAAGGCGAAGAGTTTGGCACTGAGCGTTTACTACGGTTATTGAAAGAAAAATCGAATTTAAAACCGATTGAATATTTCCAAGAAACCTTCCTCAATTTCTTGCAGCAAGAAAAGCATCATGATGATGTTTCTTTAGTTTTAGCCAGCTTTGGCGCCAATCCAAATCGTGATTTAAAAGTTAATCATCATTCGTCAGAAGATATTAGCCAGTTATTAACGGCTGATTTTGCAACAGGAAATCAAAGCACTTGGCGTTACAATTTGGTATTAACTGCTGAAGAGTTACGCTATGTAAATACGATTCCTTTTATGATGACGTTTGTTAAAGAAATAAAGTCCTTGGCCAGCTCGCAATCAGATGTTTTTTTAATATTGACCGAACTGTTTGTTAATGCCGTTGATCATGGTCTACTTGGCATGGATTCTAAAATGAAAATGAATCCCGATGGTATGGAAAATTATTTAACAGAGCGGGTGCGTCGTTTAGCAGAGCTTAAAGAAGGTCGCATAGAAATTGATTTGATGGGGGTATTACTCAGAGGACATGAAATTTTACGCATTCGAGTGAAGGATAGTGGCGAAGGGTTCGATTGGTCTCGTTCTTTACAAAGCGGCGAGGTCATTGATGCTGTGCCTGAGTTTACTTTTGGCCGTGGAATTTCATTGGTTAAAGCACTTGCATTACGCGTTAATTATGTTGGTATTGGGAATGAAGTCGAGGTTTATTACGCTCCTCAAGAGATTTAACGTTATTTAAATTACACGTTAATTTCAAAATTCTGTCTTTTACATTTTGTTGTGTCTATAAATAATCAGATTGGTCTTGGTTTTTTTTCTTGATTCATTTGAGTTATGGATACGCATGTCACATCGTCAATTATTTTGGCCACTTCTTTTTGCCTGTGGATTTCCTCTCTGCCTGCTTTATTTTGAGCTAGATGTTCAGTGGTTTGCACTACTGATGGCCTTCATTTTTCCTTCAAGTTTGTACGCCTTATCACTGTTTTTAAGTCGAAAACTTGGGTTAAAGCCAAGTGCTGAAGTGCGTCACGATGCCCCTCAATGTGTTGATCAACAGCAAATTCATTTGGCAAGTCATGAACAACTGATTTTGGCCGAAGAAGAAATACAGCAGGTCATTGCAATCTATAGCGATGCAATACCTAATTTATTGGTCGGCTTTACTTCAATGGTTGAAAAGTCTCGATTACAGCGTGATATGGTTGCCCGGCTATTGCAGGCTGAGGCCGATAATAGTGGACTTAATTTTCAGAAATTCGTCTTAGAAACCTCCGAAATTCTCTCGCGATTTGTTGATAGCGTGGTGCATAACTCGAGTGCTGCAATGAGTTTGGTCGACCAGATGGAGCAAATTGGTACAGAAGTTAGCAGTGTTTTATCCGTGCTTGGTGAGATCGAAGGGATCGCAAAGCAAACCAATCTTCTGGCATTGAATGCCGCAATAGAGGCCGCTCGAGCAGGAGAATCTGGCCGAGGGTTTGCGGTGGTTGCAGATGAAGTACGAACCCTTTCGATGCGCACAAATCAATTTAGCTCGCAAATTAGAGACAATGTACAGCATATTCATGCATCTGTTTCTGGGGCCGAAAGCGCAATATTTAAGCTGGCCTCTCAAGATATGAATTTCTCATTAGAGTCCAAGCTTCAAGTCGAGCATACCTTGATCGAAATTCAAAATTTGAATCAAACCGTTGAAGACACCGTACAACGCCTTGGCCTTGTTGCACAACAAGTTGAGCAACAAATTGACCAAGCAGTCTGTTCTCTACAATTTCAAGACTTAACGCAACAGCTGCTGCTTCATGTGCAAAGCCGTGTGCATGAAGTACAGGACATTTTGCAAAAACTTTCTGCAATTGACAGTGATTTGTCTATATTAAATTCAGAATCTGATGGGAAAACTGAAATTATATCGGCAATTTACACTCAGGCTATGCAACTGAGTGCTGCGCTGCAACGTAACCCTGTCGCCCAACAAAATATGAATAGTGGTTCAGTGGATTTATTTTAATCGCTCTGCATTCTTTAAAAGTTAAGGGAAAACAAGATGGCTAAAAAAGTTTTGACTGTGGATGATTCAACGTCGATACGGCAAATGGTCGCCTTTACTTTAAAAAGTGCCGGCTATGAGGTGGTTGAAGCCGCTGATGGGAATGCTGGGGTTGCTCAAGCGAAAAATCAGCAGGTCGACCTCATTTTGACTGACCAAAATATGCCGGGTATGGATGGATTAACTTTAATCCGTACTGTTCGTGCATTACCTCAATATAAAACGACCCCCATTCTGATGTTAACCACTGAATCTAGCGATGCCATGAAGCAAAGTGGGCGTGCAGTTGGAGCGACGGGCTGGTTGGTCAAGCCGTTTGATCCACAAAAATTACTTGAAGTGGTCCGTAAAGTCATTGGTTAGTTCATTAGTATTCAGGAGTAAGCAATGACCATAGATATGAGCCAGTTTATAGCGGTTTTTTTTGATGAGGCTGCCGAGCATTTGGCGAGCCTTGAAGCATTATTGCTAAAGCTTGATGTAGAAAATCCAGATCCCGAAGCCTTAAATGCCATTTTTCGTGCGGCGCACTCCATTAAAGGTGGTGCCGCGACATTTGGCTTTAACGACTTAACCGAAGTCACTCATATCCTTGAAAATCTGTTAGACCGGATTCGCAAACAAGAAACTCAGCTACGCCCTGAAATGGTTGATGCCTTTCTGCGTGCCGGTGACGTATTGCAAGATATGCTCGCAGCCCATCGAGGACAGGGCGACGCCGATGAAATTGCCATTCAGCAGATAACGCAAGAATTAGCCAGTTTTTCCAATGAAGACCAGCAATCGATTGCCTTAGATGGCATGACTATTGAAATAGCCGCTGGTGAAATTTTTGACATCAATAATTTAATTACTGGCCTAGCTCGGTATGGCGAAGTTTCTAATGTTGAACATGGTGATAATGAGCGTCCTTGGCGTTTGAAGGTGGCAACAGAACAAGCCGCTGACAATATACTGGACTCCATTGCTTTTTTAATTTCACCGGAACGTATTTGCATACAAAACGGGAAAAATCAAATAACGAAAGAAATTGTAAAAGTTGCTGATGTAAAAAATAGCCAAGATGGTGCCTACGGTTTTTTTGAAGACACTGTCGTAAGTGAGCCTGCCGCAAATGAAGGCTATGGATTCTTTACTTCAGAAACAACGCCAGAACCCACGATTCTCTTGGAGGACGGAGAAGGATTTGGCTTTTTCACTGCCGTTGCGGCCATTGTGCCTGAGCCTACCCAAGTAGAAGCGCCGGTCATTACTGAGCCAGCAAATCGCCGTAGCAGTGATCGAACTGTAATTGATAAAGCGGCTGAAAAATCAATAGTCAGTGATAAATCAGATTCCTCAATACGCGTCAGTGTTGAAAAAGTAGATCAACTTTTAAATTTGGTCGGCGAATTGGTGATTACTCAATCCATGCTGGCACAAAATGCACTATTGCTAGATCCCGTTGTTCATGAAAAATTACTTTCCGGTGTCGCTCAACTCGAACGTAATACGCGGGAATTACAAGAATCCGTCATGTCGATTCGGATGATGCCGATTTCATTTGTATTTAATCGTTATCCACGTTTAGTTCGAGATTTAGCCAGTAAGCTCAATAAACAAGTTGAACTACGTATGATTGGCGAAAATACGGAATTAGATAAAGGTTTTATTGAGAAACTATCTGATCCAATGACGCATTTAGTTCGAAATAGTTTAGATCACGGTTTAGAAACCCCAGAAGTTCGTTTGGCTAAAGGGAAACCTGCGCAAGGTAATTTGACGCTGAAAGCATTTCATCAGGGCGGCAATATTGTTATTGAAGTCAGTGATGATGGCGCAGGCCTGAATCGAGAACGAATTCTATCTAAAGCCAGAGAGCGTGGATTTAATGTTAATGACAATATGCCTGATTCCGAAGTATGGATGCTCATTTTTGAAGCTGGATTTTCTACCGCAGAACAAGTCACTGATGTTTCTGGGCGTGGCGTGGGTATGGATGTGGTTAGAAAAAATATTCAATCTATGGGCGGACGAATTGAAATTCAATCGATGACAGGTATTGGCTCAACAATGAGTGTACGTTTGCCATTAACGTTAGCCATTTTAGATGGTATGTCGATTTCTGTTTCGTCTGAGCTGTATATTATTCCGCTGACTTTTATTGTTGAGTCTTTGCAACCAAGAATGGTTGATATCAAAAGTATGGCTGGTCGTGGAAGTGTCATTAATGTTCGTGGTGAGTATTTACCGCTAATTGCTTTATATGAAGTATTTAATCTGCCAACGGAAGTCAAGTCGTTCGAAGATGGTATTGCGATTATTTTAGAGGCGGAAGGGCAAAAAATAGCTCTCTTTGTTGATGATTTATTAGGCCAGCATCAGGTCGTGGTTAAAAATTTAGAAACAAATTATCGCCGGGTTGCCGGTGTGGCTGGTGCAACCATTATGGGTGATGGACATGTTGCATTTATTTTAGATATCGCTGTTTTAGTACAAATGGCCCAACAAATAACAACGCCATATTTAACGCAGATGGCTGCATAGGAGCAAATGATGTCAGAAAATGAGGTCAACCGCGAGCTATTAGTTTTTGCCTTAGGCAAAGAAGAATATGGTATTGATATATTAAAGGTCCAGGAAATTCGGGGCTACGATGCGGTAACTAGTATTGCAAATTCGCCAGTGTTTATTAAGGGCGTTATCAATCTTCGTGGAAATATTGTTCCGATTGTAGATTTAAGAATTAAGTTTGGACTTGGCAATGTAGTTTATGATCAATTTACCGTCGTTATTATTATTAATGTTTCACAAAGAACCATGGGTATTGTGGTTGATGGCGTTTCTGACGTTATGACATTAGCCAGTGATCAATTACGTAGCGCTCCTGAATTTGGTTCGGCATTAGATACAGCGTATATATTAGGTTTAGGTACTGTAGAAAATAGAATGATTATTTTGGTTGATATTGAAAAACTCATGACGAGTGCTGACATGGCGCTTGTTGAAGCTATTGCAGCATAAGGAGATTCCAATGAACAATTTGACTTTACGTAAATGCCTGGTATTGGGCTTATCTGTCATTGTTTTAGTTTTTATTGCTTTGGCATGCATTACCTATGGTGCAAGTGTTAAAACAATCGATCAGACTAATGTATTAAAAAATCAGTACCTACCTAATTTGATTCATGGTCAGGAATTAATGAATGAGGTTAATGGTGTTACCAGACACTTGCGAAATATGCAAATTATTGGTGCTGCAACCCCCGAAGACAAATTGAAAGCGGATGCTGAATGGGAGCAGGTATTAAAATCTAAGGCGATTATTAATAAAATATTTTCTGAATCAGAAGAAAGTGCAAAAATTAATAATGATCAAGACATGGTTAAATATTTAGATAAAATCAAAGAAAAACGAGCTAATTTTTTGGCCGCTCAAGTAAAGTTTAAATCGCTATTTGATACCGGCGATGCAGCCAGCGCTCGGATATTTGTGATGGGGGAGCTGAGAGAAACTTTTAATGTATATCGTGATGAAATATTGGAGTTTATAAATCTTCAGCAGAAAACGGTGTTGGATGACGCTTCTTCGCTCAACTCAACCTCTGAATCGACAAAATTATTAGTTTTGATTTCTGCGGCTTTGGGTGTGATTTTAGTGTTGGGTGTTGGGTTCTTTCTACTACGTAAAATTCAAAATCAACTTGGTGGCGACTTAGAATTTGTTCAACAGTTGGTGGATAAGATTGCGAGTGGTGATTTGAGTTCAGATGTTTTAGTCGCCAATCATGATACATCGAGTTTGATGGCTAAATTGCAACAGTTACAAGTCAAATTACGTGCGGCAGAAGTGGCTCGAATTGAAAATGCACGAATTAAAACGGCGTTGGATTCAGTATCGACTAGCGTGATGATTGCGGATGCTGATCGCAATATTATTTACTGTAATCGCGCCGTTGAGCGTTTATTGCAAAATGCCGAATCAGACATTAAAAAAGATTTGCCTCAATTTAGTGCACGCAACATCATTGGGGCCAATATCGATGGCTTCCATAAAAACCCAGCCCATCAGCGCGGCATGTTAGATCGCTTAAGCAATGAGCATCGCACCAGTATTGTTGTTGGCGGGCGAACTTTTGCTTTGATTGTGAATCCGGTGGTTAATGAGAAAAGTGGCCGTGAAGGTTATGTGGTCGAATGGCTAGATCGTACTGAAGCAATTGCTGCAGAATTGCGTGAACAACAACTCTCCAATGAAAGTGCGCGAATCTTAGGTGCGCTTGAGGGTACTTCGGCCAATGTGATGCTCGCCGATGTGAATCGGGTGATTGTGTATATGAATAAATCAGTGATTTCGATGTTGTCGGGGGTACAAAATGATTTGCGTAAAGTATTACCATCTTTTGATGTTTCTAAATTAATTGGCACCAATATCGATACATTCCATAAAAATCCAAGTCATCAATCGAGTTTATTGGCTAATTTAACGGGTACTTATGTTTCACAAATTACCGTTGCAGGAAAAACATTTAAATTAGTCGCTAGTCCAGTGTTTGCTAAAGATGGCGTTACTCGATTGGGCTCGGTTGTTGAATGGATCGATCGTACGCAAGAGGTGGCGGTTGAGCTTGAGGTGGGTAGCTTGGTTGACGCAGCGGTGAATGGTGATTTTACCCGTCGTGTTGATCCTGCTGGCAAAGAAGGCTTTATGCTGAAATTGGCCGAAGGGATGAATCAGTTGGTTGAATCCAATGAGGCGGGTTTAAGCGATGTAGCGCGCGTATTGGGGGCCTTAGCGCAGGGCGATTTAACGCAAAAAATTACTGCCGAATATCGCGGCTTATTGGGGCAATTGAAAGAGGATTGCAATACCACTAGTGAGCGTTTGGCTGAAATTGTGGCCAATATCAAAGAAGCAGCTTCCACCATTAATGTGGCATCGCAAGAAATTGCTGCAGGTAATAGCAATTTGTCGAGCCGGACTGAGCAACAGGCTGCAAGTCTGGAAGAAACGGCTTCGAGCATGGAAGAGCTTACCAGCACCGTGAAACAAAATGCCGAAAATGCCCGTCAAGCGAATCAGTTAGCCATCGGTGCTTCTGATATTGCCGTGAAGGGTGGCGATGTGGTTGGCCAAGTGGTCTCAACCATGGCCGATATTAATGATTCGGCGAAAAAGATCGTCGACATTATTTCGGTGATTGATGGCATTGCGTTCCAAACCAATATTTTGGCACTGAATGCTGCAGTTGAGGCAGCAAGAGCGGGTGAGCAAGGACGAGGCTTTGCGGTAGTTGCATCTGAGGTGCGTAATCTTGCGCAGCGCTCAGCGGGTGCAGCAAAAGAAATTAAAACTTTGATTGGCGACTCGGTACTCAAGGTAGAAGCGGGTTCTAAATTAGTGGATCAAGCTGGGCATACGATGCAGGATGTGGTTGGTGCGGTGCGCCGTGTGACCGATATCATGAGTGAAATCTCGGCGGCGTCTAGTGAGCAAAGTGCGGGGATTGAGCAGGTCAACCAAGCGATTACGCATATGGATGAAAATACCCAGCAAAATGCGGCCTTAGTAGAAGAGGCGGCAGCAGCGGCAGAAAGTCTTGAAGAGCAAGCAAGTAACTTAACCCAAACCGTGGCTATTTTTAAGTTGGGGGCTGAGCAAATGTCGCATCGTCCAGCTGCGGTTCGATCACCTAAAGTCGTTCATTCTGCGTCATCGGCATCCATTGCGAAACCAACTAGTAAGGCGCCACCACGTTCGGCACCGCCTCAGTTAGGAGGGGACGATGCAAATTGGGAAGAGTTTTAATTAAATAAAAATGACTGCGTAAGCCAAAGAGGGCGCACTTCTTTGGCTTGACGTCGATTTCAGAGGTTAACAATCAAGGGCTGATTGTCTCTGGTATTTAGTGTTCCCAGAGTGATGTACCGCAACGGTTCAGAATGATTCTTGCGGCTTTCTATTATTCATTTTGCCTAGAATATTTTGATGGTATTTACTTCTAGGCATTGATTCTCAATGGCTTTGATCATATACGTAGGTTTAATTATGGTTTCAAACTCGCCGCTTAGTGATCCCCATGAATTTAGTTATTCCACTGCAGACTTCAACAAAGTCGTACAGTTGATTTATCAGCGTGCTGGAATTCGACTCAATGATAGTAAGCAGCAGATGGTATATAGCCGTCTAGCTCGGCGCTTACGTGCGTTGAATATGACTTCATTTTCTCAGTATTTAACCCAATTAGAAAAAGATGCTGATTCAGAAGAATGGCAGCAATTTACCAATTCACTAACGACCAATTTAACGTCGTTTTTTCGAGAGTCTTATCATTTTGATATGCTGGCGCAGCAAATGAAAAAAAGCGCAGCCAAGCCATTTCGTATTTGGTGTTCTGCAGCTTCTACTGGAGAAGAGCCCTATTCTTTGGCGATGACAGCGATTGAGGCTTATCAAAGTAATCACCCCAACGTTGAGATTGTGGCTTCAGATTTAGATACGCAGGTTTTAGCCACAGGGGCAACTGGGATTTATACCTTAGATAAATTAGAAAAATTATCCATGGAGCGAAAGCGAGCCTTTTTCTTAAAAGGAAAAGGCAGTGATTCTGGCAAGGTAAGAGCCAAAAAAATATTGCGTGAATTACTCGAATTTCAGCAAATTAATTTATTAAATGACACCTGGCCCTTGCAGGGACGTTTTGATGCGATTTTTTGTCGGAATGTGATGATTTATTTTGATCGGCCAACACAAAAAGTCATTTTAGAGAAAATGGGGCATTTGTTAAAACCAGAAGGTCATCTTTATGTTGGTCATTCTGAAAATTTACAATTTTTATCTGATTATTATGCTTCTTGTGGAAAAACCACGTATCGCTTAACAGAGCATGCGATTTCACAATGGGGACACCGCTAATGTCCACTCACCTTTATGAAGAGGTTTTGGCGCCCACACTGTATTTTGATAAAAACTTTGATATTGAAGCGGCAAAAATATTACCGGGTGAATATTATGTTACTGGTCGTGATATGTTGCTGGTGACGGTGTTGGGTTCTTGTGTTGCCGCTTGTATTCGTGATCCAGTAACCGGGATTGGCGGTATGAATCATTTTATGCTGCCTGAGTCCGCAGAATCGATGGCGACTGTGAATGGTTTGTCCACTCGCTATGGCACATATGCCATGGAGATTTTAATTAATCAATTGCTTAAGCAAGGTGCCAAAAAAACGCGGCTAGAGGCCAAGGTATTTGGTGGTGGTAATGTGTTACGTGGCTTTACTGTTTCTAATGTGGGGCTAAAAAACTCGGAGTTTGTAAAAAGTTTTTTATCTTTAGAGCGAATTCCAATTGTGGCTGAGGATTTGTTGGATATATATCCACGCAAAGTTTATTTTTTTGCTCAAACAGGCCGCGTTTTAATTCGGAAATTAAAAGAAGTTCATAACAATACGATTGTAGAGCGAGAAAAAAGCTATGGCGCTCGTTTGACACATATTGATGATGGTGGTGATATTGAGTTGTTTACTTAAGCCTTAAAGAATTATTTTTCTTGCATCGTTATCTCGCATCCAAGTACTTTATGCGCTTGCTTGTTACTTGAGCGCATGACATAAAACTTGTACGAGTACTGAACTCAATGCGCTAGGGAGGCCGTAATGGGGCAAAAAATCAAAGTAATTGTCGTTGATGATTCTGCATTGATGCGCAGTCTACTGAAAGAAGTGATTGATACTGCTCCAGATATGGAATGTGTTGCAGCGGCTCCTGATCCACTGATTGCACGAGAAAAAATTAGGGAACTCAATCCAGATGTTATTACACTGGACGTAGAAATGCCGAAAATGGATGGTTTAGATTTTTTGGCTCGTTTAATGCGCTTAAAACCAACGCCGGTACTGATGATTTCTTCTTTGACTGAGAAGGGCTCAGAAGTGGCATTAAGGGCGCTTGAATTAGGTGCTGTGGATATTATCGCCAAGCCAAAATTAAATATTGCGCAAGGCATTCAAGATTACGCAGAAGAAATTAGAGAGAAAATTCGCATGGCGGCAAAGGCGAAAGTAAGTGCATTATCACAGCCGCATATGGCGGTGAATTACACTGCAGATGCGGTCTTATCCAAAACGGTAAGACCGCTGATGAAGTCAGAAAAATTAATTATTGTTGGCGCTTCAACCGGTGGAACAGAAGCATTAAAAGAGTTCCTCGTGCCGATGCCTCCTGATGCGCCGGGAATCTTGATTGCACAGCATATGCCTGAGATGTTTACCAAATCTTTTGCCAATCGTTTAGACACGCTGTGCCGAATTACGGTAAAAGAAGCGGAGCATGGCGAACGTATTTTGCCGGGGCATGCCTATATTGCGCCAGGGCACTCGCATCTTTTGCTGGGCATATCCGGTGCAAATTATGTCTGTGAGCTGTCTCAAGCGCCGCCGGTTAATCGACATCGACCTTCGGTAGATGTTTTATTTAGATCGGCCGCCAATGTGGCCGGCCGTAATTCAATCGGCGTTATTTTGACCGGCATGGGCAAAG
Organism: Deefgea piscis; assembly: GCF_019665785.1. Lineage (NCBI taxonomy): Bacteria > Pseudomonadati > Pseudomonadota > Betaproteobacteria > Neisseriales > Chitinibacteraceae > Deefgea > Deefgea piscis. The sequence continues at coordinate 3,038,095 of NZ_CP081149.1, read as the reverse complement.
ACGGTGCGGTTGGCATGCTAGAAATGCGGGAAGCGGGCGCGCATAACTTTGCGCAAGATGAAGCCAGTTGCGTGGTCTTTGGTATGCCAAAAGAAGCCATTGCGGTGGGCGGAGTGAATGAAATTGTCAGTTTGAAAGATATGGCGCACAAAGTATTGTCATGGTTGGCGAGCAATGGTGGCAGGGCACTTAGGATTTAAAAAGGAAGGACATGGCTTTACCGGTATTAATTGTAGAAGATGATGATGCCCTGCGAGAGGCATTGCTTGATACGCTTGAATTGGGAGGATACCCAGCCTTGGCCGCCGAGGATGGTTTGGCGGCTTTAGAGTTATTAAAAATACATCGGGTCGGTATGGTTATTTCCGACGTGCAAATGCAGCCGATGGATGGCGATACCCTTCTGAAAGAAATCAAAGCGCAATATCCTTGGTTGCCCGTGATGTTGATGACGGCTTACGGCGTCATTGATCGCGCGGTCTCCGCGCTGCATGCCGGCGCTTGTCATTATTTGCCCAAACCTTTTGAGCCGGATTTATTGTTGGCGCAAGTAGAAAAATATCGCCTACCCGATATGGAAGGGGATGATGTTTTGGCCGATGCGCCGGCAATGCGTCAGTTAATGGCGATTGCTCGCCGAGCTGCGATGGCTGATGCTTCGATTATGTTGACTGGGGAGTCTGGGGTCGGCAAAGAAGTCATGGCTCGGTACATTCATCGTCACAGCCCTCGGGCGAATAAACCGTTTGTAGCGATTAATTGCGCCGCAATTCCTGAGCAATTACTTGAGTCAACCTTGTTTGGTCATGAAAAGGGCGCCTTTACTGGGGCGGCAAGTCATCACATCGGTAAATTTGAACAGGCGCAAGGCGGTACTTTATTGCTCGATGAAGTCACCGAAATGCCGTTGGCTTTGCAGGCCAAATTACTGCGTGTATTACAAGAGCGAGAATTGGAGCGCGTTGGTGGCGTGAAATCGATTAGCTTGAATATTCGTATCTTGGCCACCAGCAATCGTGATTTAAGCCTTGAGGTTAAAGCCGGGCGTTTTCGCGAAGATTTATTTTATCGTTTGAATGTATTTCCTTTGCGTATTCCAGCGCTGCGCGAACGCTTGGAAGACTTAATCCCTTTGGCACGATCTATGCTTTCTACGTATTCAGTTGCTTACCAGCGACGGTTGCCAAATTTGACGCCAGCAGCAGAGCAGGCGCTTAAAGCGCATCGCTGGTTGGGGAATATTCGTGAGTTAGATAATGTGATTCAGCGGGCTTTAATTTTAGCGCCAGGGGATGAAATTGCCGTCGAGCATCTGTACTTGCCATCGGATGCGGCAAATACTGCCGCTAGTTTGAGCGATTGCCAGACAGCCGAAATCAATACAGCCGAAATCAATACAGCCGAAATCAATACCGCCTCTGGCAATATTAAAGACATGGAAAAAAATCTAATTCTTGAAGCATTGAAGTCAACGCAAGGGGTGAGGAAAGCCGCTGCTGAGAAACTGGGGATGAGCGAGCGAACTTTGCGCTATAAATTGGCACAATACCGTGAACAAGACGGAAATTTACCAATTTGATGCGACAAGGCGCAGTATTTGCTTGCCGCCATCGCCATGCGCCCCTACAATTTTGCCAAGAAGGATAGGTAGTTATGAGCGTGCAAGGAATAGATCAGGTTCTCGGCGAATTAAGGTCGATGTCTGCTTTAGCATCTGGTCAGCCAGTAGCGAAAGCAGCTGAAGCAGGGGCGCCTGATTTTGCCGAGTTACTAAAACAATCCATCGACCAAGTGAACCAAGTCTCGCAAGGCGCACAAGCTCAACAAGCGGCTTTTCAGTCGGGCGATTCGGACGCGAATTTACAAGATGTGATGGTTTCATTGCAAAAAGCCAGTTTGAGTTTTCAAACCATGGTGCAAGTACGCAATAAGTTAGTGACTGCCTATCAAGAAGTGATGAATATGCAGGTATAAACCTGACACCTTGAAAATCGGTAAGGTATGGCAGAAGCGGGCGTCGCGACAGATAACACCATAGTTAGGGCAGGAAATTTCGGTGGGCTGCGTCAGCGCTTCAGCGAGATGCCTGCTGGGCGTAAAATGTTGGCCATGGTGATGGTGGCCATTATTGTTGCTGGGGTGGTTGGTTCATTACTGTGGTCACGTGAACCAGCCTATCGCATCTTATTTACCAATTTACCTGATAAAGATGGTGGCGCAGTCGTCCAGTCTTTGCAGCAGCTCAATATCCCCTACAAGCTCGATGCTGGAATGATTTCAGTTCCGGCGGAAAGAATCTACGATGTCCGGCTCAAACTTGCGGCGCAAGGTTTACCTAAAGCGGCCAATACCGGTTTTGAGCTTATCGATAACCAAAAATTTGGTGTTTCTCAGTTTACTGAGCAAGTCAATTATCAACGCGCGATTGAAGGTGAGTTAGTTCGCTCGATTGAAAGTATCTCTTCAGTAGAAAAAGCCCGTGTGCATTTGGCAACGCCAAAGCAAACCGTATTTTTGCGCGATCAGCAAAAACCGTCGGCGTCGATTGTGCTGACCTTGCATCCTGGGCGCGTTCTCGATGGTGGGCAAGTCGCCGGCATTATCCATTTAGTGTCATCCAGTATTCCCGGTATGCCGGTGACCAATGTGACGGTGGTCGATCAAGATGGCAATTTATTGTCACGTTCAGCAGACCTTAATAAGGGCACCTTAGATCAGCGCCAGCTGCAGTATGTCAATACCGTTGAAAGAGGCTTTGTTGAGCGACTGGAAACGATTTTGGCGCCAATTGTGGGTAAAGGGAATGTTCGCGCCGAGGTAACGGCGCAACTCGATTTCTCTGAAATAGAACAAACTTCAGAAACATATCGCCCGAACTCACCGCCGAATGCCGCTGCGATTCGTAGTTTGCAATCATTGGAGCAAGCTGGTAAATCGAGCGAAGAGATGGCGATGGGTGTACCGGGCGCATTATCTAATCAGCCGCCAGGCGCTGCATTAGCGCCGATTACGGCACCGATTGCTTCTGGTGCAAGTGCGATATTGCCGGCAACGCAAAGTAATTCGCGCAAAGAAGCGACCACTAATTATGAAGTGGATAAAACCATTCAGCATGTGAAGCAGTCGGTGGGGTCTATTAAGCGACTGTCTGCCGCTGTGGTACTCAATTACAAGGCTGGCAAAGATAAAGACGGTAAGTTGTCGTATGTGCCGTTCACACCGCAAGAAATGCTACAAATTAATAATCTGGTGCGCGAAGCGATTGGGTATAACAAAGAGCGTGGCGACTCGGTGAATGTGGTGAATGCCGCTTTTGCTGAATCCATTCCTTTGGAAGAAAAACCATTACAAGATCGCGCTTTAAGTTATGTGCAAAGCAATGGCCCAGACGTCTTAAAAGCGCTGGTGATTTTAGTCGCGGTCATTTATTTGCTCTTCTTTATCGTTCGACCGCTGATGAAAGACATCACGCGTTCTCGTGAAGAAGCTCGTATCACCGAGCTTGATTTAGGGGATATGCCTGTTGGTGAGCATTTCTCGCCAGATTCGAAAGGGCAGGGTAGTGAGAGCGAAGACGAGCAGCAGAAAATGTCTGCCTTTGCTGACCTATTGCAACAAGCCAAAGAATTGGCCAAAAATGACCCGCGCATGGTCGCTACGATTTTGCGTGAATGGATGGCGGTTAATACCGATAAATCCGATCCGAATAAAATGAATTAGGAGTGCATCTAGATGGCAGCCAATATGAATGAAGACGGCGTCAATCGTGGTGCCTTATTATTAATGTCTTTGGGTGAGGATTGTGCGGTTGAAATTTTTAAGTTTTTAGGGCCAAAAGAAGTCCAAAAACTCGGCTTTGCCATGGCCAATATGAATGCAGTAAAGCGTGAAGATATGGACAAAGTGTTGGGGGATTTTATCGCCTCAACGCAAAACCGCGCTAATTTGGGCGCTGCCGACGAATATATTCGTTCGGTCTTAACCAAGGCTCTGGGCACCGATAAAGCCGCTAATTTGCTCGACCGTATCTTACAAGGCAATGACAATAACGGCATTGAATCGCTTAAATGGATGGATGCGGTTGCGGTGGCTGAGTTGATTAAAAACGAGCATCCACAGATTATTGCTACCATTATGGTGCACCTTGAACCAGATCAGTCCTCTGAAATCATGGGGCATTTTGTTGAACGTTTACGCAATGATGTTTTACTGCGGATTGCCACGCTTGAGGGCGTACAACCGGCCGCATTAAAAGAGCTCAATGATGTTTTAACGCAGCTGTTGTCGGGCTCGGACAAGTTGAAAAAAAGCGCCATGGGCGGCGTGCAAATGGCGGCCGATATGCTCAACTTTATGGGCAGCGCAGTCGAAACCTCGGCAGTTGCCAATATTCGCGAGTATGACCCTGAACTAGCCCAAAAAATCCAAGATAAAATGTTTACCTTCGATAACGTGTTGGATATTGATGACCGTGGTATCCAGCTCTTGATGCGTGAAATTCAGTCTGATTCTTTGGTGGTCGCGCTCAAAGGCACCAGCCAAGCATTACGAGAAAAAATATTTAAAAATATGTCGCAACGTGCGGCAGAAATGTTGCGTGAAGATCTGGAAGCAAAAGGGCCGGTTAAGCTCTCTGAGGTTGAAGGCGAGCAAAAAGAAATTCTTAAAATCGTACGTCGTCTGGCCGATGAAGGACAAATTGTATTGGGCGGCGGCGGTGGCGAGGGCTTAGTTGATTAAGGAGCACCATGTCAGGACCCCATCGTCGCGTGATTCCACGCGAAGAGCTATCTGAGTTTCAGCTCTGGCAATTTAATTCACTCCTCGATATGCCAAAGGCAGTTCCCCCCCTTCTTGCCGTTGAAATTCCCGAGGAGATAGCGCCGACACCGGAGGTTGAAGCGCCGCAATTGGAGCCGGTAGCCGCCGTACCGGTTGAACCGAGCTTGCCGCTCCCTACCGCCGAAGAAATTGAAGCTATTCAGCAGCAGGCTCAGCATGAGGGATTTCAAGCTGGCTTAGAGGCCGGTCGTTTGGCGGCCGAAGCTGAAACGCAGCAATTGCTGACTTTATTGGGCCACATTACTGAAACCTTGGCGCAGGGTGAAGCGCAATTGGCCGAATCGGTACTTGATTTGGCTTTGCTCGCAGCAAGACAAATGATTTGTGACGAATTACAGAACCACCCTCAGCAGCTCTTGGCGCCGATCCGTGAGGCTTTGGCGATGATGCCAACGGCGACCCATCCATCGCGCTTATTTTTGTCGCCCGTCGACTTTGAACTCCTGCACTCTTCCTTACAAATCGAATTGCCTGATGACGTTTGGCGTTTGGTCGCAGATCCTAGTTTATTGAGCGGCAGCTGCAAAATTGAAACACCGGCCACGCAGTTGGCTTTTTCTTTGGCATCGCGCTGGGAAAATATTCTTAGGGTATTAAGACGTAGCGATCGAGCTGATTTAGCTTGGGGGCAATACCCCGCAGAAGAAACGCAGGCGGCATCCGCAGTCCAGCCGTTAGAAACGCCAGTGCCTGTCGCTATTGATCTTGAATCCGTGGCGAACATTGATTCATTGTCGCCGCCACCTGCAGCCGACGCTGAGCGCGTTTAGTTCATGAGCGCGCCAATTCAATTAATTCAAAGCTATCTCAATGATTGCGGTTCGGCCATTACCGCGATTCGACCATGGCAGCCGCGTGGGCGTTTAACGCGCGTTTCGGGCATGGTGCTCGAAGCGGTTGGTTTGCGGCTGCCGATTGGCGCATCGTGCCAAGTGATGACGCCCAATGGCCATTCAGTAGAAGCGGTGGTGGTGGGCTTTCAAGAAAGCCGCCTATTTCTAATGCCAATTGCTGAAGTGTATGGCGTTGAGCCCGGTGCAGCAGTGATTCCACTGGAGGACTTTTCTGCTTGGGAGCCCGAATTTGGCAAGCCCAGAACGGCACAGCGGCGCGTTGAAGATCATGGCCGGCAAGTGCCCGTCGGATGGGGATTACTCAATCGAATTTTAGATGGTTTGGGGCGGCCACTCGATGGCAAAGGGCCGCTGCAATTTGATAGTTATCAGCCCTTATTTGCCCGTCCGTATAATCCCATGGATCGAGAGCCAGTCAAGCAAGTGATGGACGTTGGCGTACGCGCCATCAATGCCATGCTGACGGTTGGGCGTGGGCAACGCTTGGGTTTATTTGCTGGTTCTGGGGTGGGTAAATCGGTGCTGCTTGGCATGATGGCGCGTTACACCAAGGCCGATGTCGTCGTTGTTGGCTTAATTGGCGAGCGGGGCCGAGAAGTTAAAGATTTTATTGAGAACATTCTTGGCGACGAAGGTCGTGCGCGTAGCGTTGTCGTTGCTGCGCCTGCCGATACGCCGCCGCTGCTGCGTTTATATGGTGCCGCTTACGCGACCAGCATTGCTGAGTATTTTCGCGATCAAGGGCAAAATGTACTGCTGATTATGGATTCCTTAACGCGCTATGCGATGGCGCAGCGGGAAATCGCCTTGGCCATTGGCGAGCCCCCCGCCACCAAAGGTTATCCACCTTCAGTATTTGCGCGCTTACCGCAATTGGTCGAGCGGGCAGGTAATGGTCGTGAGGGCGGCGGCTCAATTACGGCTTTTTATACAGTTTTGTCCGAAGGGGACGATCAGCAAGATCCCATCGCCGACAATGCCCGCGCGATTTTAGATGGTCACTTTGTTTTATCACGACAATTGGCTGAATCGGGCCACTATCCGGCGATTGATATCGAAGCCTCTATTTCACGGGTAATGCACGACATTATTAGCCAGCCTGAATTTGATTTAGTACGTAAATTTAAGCACTTGTATGCCCGCTATCAGCGTAGCCGCGATTTAATCAGTGTTGGCGCGTATGTGCCGGGCTCTGACCCCGTGCTCGATGAAGCGATACGTCGGCATCCCGGTTTTGAAGCCTTTTTGCAACAAGGTATTCACGAACAAGAAAGCTACGAAGGCGCTAGACTGAAGTTAGCGCAATTGTTTGGGATGTAATTGAGTGGCTCAATTTCGTTTTGCATTTTTATTGCAACTGGCCATCGATCAGCGTGAAGACGCTGCACGCTTAATGCAAGCCGCGCAAGCGGCATGGTTATTGGCCCGCAGTAAGTTAGAACAAGTCGATGGCTTTCGCAACGAATACCGCGCTCGCTTGGCCAATAGCGCGCAAACCGGCATGTCGATTGGGCAGTGGCGCGATTATCAATTATTTTTGGCCAAACTCGATGGTGCTGCCGATCAGCAAATCTTTGAAGTGGAGCGTTTAGCGCTGGAATATGAACGGCATAAAAATGACTGGCAAAGCTGCGAGCGCAAAGTAAAAGCATTTGAAGCCTTACGCGATCGGCACAACCAAGCTGAACTACGCAAAGAAGGGCAGCAAGAGCAAAAACTGCTCGATGAATTTAATAGCCGTTTAGGCCGATATTAAACGCGTTGCACTAGCAGAAACAACAAAGCCCCACATTGGGGCTTTTGTCATTGCTGGTGTCCTCGACAGGAATCGAACCTGTATCTAGCGCTTAGGAGGCACTGGTACTATCCGTTGTACTACGAGGACTACGGCGGCGATTGTACCGCAAGGGCGATGCTTCTGCCAGCAGTGATGGGCGCGCGTGGTATTGGGTTTGAGTCGGTCAACCCAATGACAACCGATCCTCGTCGGTATGGCTCGTAGATTGTGATGCTGTTGCCACGACTGTGGCTAAATAATTGACTACCTTGCTGCAAAATGACATTAATCAACGCTGTGGGGTGATTGTTGCCCTAGGCTATACGTCAATAGTGCCAGCGCATTCGTTCAGGAGAAATTCATGTCACGCAGTACAAAAATTGTCGCAACCTTAGGCCCGTCGTCCAACGATGTCACTGTTTTGGAAAAACTGATTGTGGCTGGAGTGAATATGGTCCGATTGAATTTCTCGCATGGCACGGCACAAGATCATTTAGATCGTGCTGCCTTGGTGCGTGAAATCGCCAAAAAACTCAATCGTCCGATTGCCATTATGGTCGATTTGCAAGGCCCTAAAATTCGCGTTGGTAAATTTGAAAAAAATAAAATTGAATTAAAAAATGGCGCCAAATTTATCCTTGATGCTGAATGCGAGCTAGGCAATCAAAACACCGTTGGCTTAGATTATAAAGAGCTGCCAAACGATGTAGAAAGCGGGGTGGTGTTGCTGCTTGATGACGGTAAAGTCAAACTGCAAGTGGATCATGTCGAAGGCCCGAAAGTATTTACCACGGTACTCGTGGGTGGAATACTTTCGAACAATAAAGGTATTAATCGCCAAGGTGGCGGCTTAACGGCCCCAGCGTTAACCGCCAAAGACATGGAAGACATCAAAGTTGCGGCTAAGTTACACGCTGATTATGTCGCGGTTTCTTTTCCTAAAAGTGGCGCCGATATGTATATGGCGCGCACCTTGCTTCGAGCTGCGGGCAGTAAGGCATTGCTGATTGCTAAAATTGAACGCACTGAAGCCATTGGTAATTTAGAAGACATTTTGACTGCGTCAGACGGCATTATGGTGGCGCGCGGCGATTTGGCCGTTGAAGTGGGTGATGCTGCAGTGCCAGCACTACAAAAGCGCATGATTAAAGCCGCACGCGCGATGAATAAGCTCACCATTACGGCAACGCAAATGATGGAGTCGATGATTTCGAGCCCAGTACCAACGCGCGCCGAAGTGTCTGATGTGGCCAATGCCGTGTTAGACGGCACCGATGCGGTGATGCTGTCGGCCGAAACAGCTTCGGGTAGTTATCCGGTGGAAACCGTTGAGTCGATGGCGCGAGTGTGTGTTGAAGCCGAAAAATCGCAAGATTATAAAGTTAGCAATGCGGCTATTTTAGATGGCGAGTACTCTCGAGTTGACCAAACCATTTCCATGGCTGCGCTGTTTGCGTCCAATCATTTGAATGTCAAAGTGATTGCCGCATTGACGCAATCGGGCTCGTCAGCATTGTGGATGTCACGGGTGATTAGTGGTGTGCCAATTTATGCCTTAACGCCAGAAGCTGAAACCTACAATCGCTTGTCATTGTTCCGTGACGTAGAGCCGGTGATGCTGTCGCATGATAATACCGATCGTGAATCTTTATTGGTGCGCGCAGAGGTAGAAATGCTGCGCCGTGGCATCGTGCAAATTGGCGATTTGATTGCCTTTACTTTTGGCGATGTGGTCGGCATGGGTGGCGGCACCAATTGCCTGAAAATTGTCAAAGCAGGCGAAATTAAGCACCGCTAAAGTGCTGTAGCTTGCAATCGTAATGGTCAGAGGCGCACCGAGGTGCGCCTCTTTTTCATGCTTTATTGTCTTGAAACGCGAATCACGCCGGGCACATCCTTTAGGCGAACAAAGACTTTTTGCAGTTGCTCGTTATCGCGAATTTCAATCGTAAACCGCATTTGTGAACGGGCATCTTTGTTTTGCGTATGCACCGCAGTCACATTGATTTTGTCTCTGACCATCACGTCGGATAAGTCGCGCAGCATACTCGCTCGTTCTAGCGTTTCTACCAAAATATCCACCGAAAACACATGCCCCGCTGATTGCCCCCAATCGGCTTTAATCAGTCGCTCTGGCGCTTCAGTCGCTAGCCGTTTGAGTGCACTGCAGTCGGTGCGATGAATCGAAATGCCACGCCCTTTGGTCACAAAGCCCATCACATGATCGGGAGGAACGGGTTTGCAGCAGCGCGCCAGCATCGTCATTAATTTATCGATGCCTTCAATTAAAATGCCTTCGCCACTTTGATTGGCGCGGGCGCTTTTAACCATCAGCTCTGGTGTTTGGTCGGCGACTTCTTGCGGCGCCAACGACTCGGTAAAAGCCATCGCTAATGCGCGCAAAGAGCATTCGCCTTGGCCTAGCGCGGCAAACACATCTTCGATTTGCTTATAGCCGAGTTTTTGGGCGATCAGCTCTTGACTGATATTACTTGCCCCAGCGCGAGACGCCTCTTTATCAAATAAAGTGTGTCCCGCTTCGATGGCAATATCCAGATGCTGCTGACGTATCCAGTGCCGGATTTTTTGGCTGGCACGATGGCTTTTTACATAACCTTGATGCAGCCAATCTAAACTCGGGCCACCTTCTTTGGCGGCTAAAATCTCAACGCGTTGGCCATTTTCCAGTGGCGTGCCCAGCGGCACAATCGCACCATTCACTTTGGCGCCACGGCAACGGTGGCCTAAATCGGTATGCAAATGATAAGCAAAATCGACCGCCGTACTGCCCTTAGGCAGCGAAATCACCCGGCCCGCTGGGGTGAGGACATAAATCGTATCGTCGAATAATTCGGCTTTAAACGCATCCGAAAAATCACTTTCATTGGCTAAATCTTCGCGCCAATCAAGCAATTGGCGTAACCAGGCAATTTTTTCTTCATAGCGTGAATCGCCTTTGCCGCCTTCTTTGTAACGCCAGTGAGCCGCCACGCCAAATTCAGCGTGTTCGTGCATATCGAAAGTGCGAATTTGCACCTCGACCGCTTTATCGGCCGGGCCAATCACCGCCGTATGTAAAGAGCGATAAAAATTGCCTTTGGGCTGGGCGATATAGTCGTCAAACTCACCGGGAATCGGTTGCCAGAGGTTATGCACGATGCCCAGCACCGTATAACAATCTTTAACATCATCCACCAGCACGCGAACGGCGCGAATATCATACAGCTCAGAAAAATCGAGCTTTTTCTTTTGCATCTTTTTCCAGATGCTGTAGATGTGTTTTGGCCGCCCCATTAGGTCAACATGCGTCACGCCAGCAAGCGCCAATTCGCTACGCAGTTTACTGATCACATCGCCAATAAAATGCTCACGATCAACTCGGCGCTCATCAAGTAATTTGGCGATTTTTTTATAGGTATCGGTATGCAAATACCGGAAACCTAAATCCTCGAGCTCCCATTTGATTTGCCAAACGCCTAAGCGATTGGCCAAGGGCGCAAATAAATCTAAGGTTTCACGGGCTATAATTCGGCGTTGTTCTTCGTTTACATTGGCCAAGCTATGCATGGTTTGCGTACGCCAAGCGAGCTTTATCAGTACCGCACGAATGTCTTCCACCATCGCCAGCAGCATTTTGCGCTGCGCTTCAACTTGCTGCGCGTAGTCAGCGGCCTTGCCGTGTTGTGGCTGCGCCAATTGGCGTAATTGCCTGACCTTGATAATCCCTTCCACCAAGGCGGTGACGATACTGCCAAAGCGTTTATTAATTTGCTCGGTGGCATTGCTGAGTTTATCGGGCGCACAAAACAGCAATGCCGCGATCACTGCATTGGCATCCATACGTAAATCGGCAACGATGGACGCGCTGGCCACAGCATGAATAAACAAAGAAGTTTGTGTATCCGGATTGACTGAGCCTTGGTACAGTTCAGCCGCCCAGTCTAATGCTTCACGTAAACGGATAATATCCTGCGGAGGATAGCGCTCGGAAAGCGCAATTAACCAACGATCAGGATCGGCAGCTTCGGCAATCGATTGGGCTAAAGGACGAGTAACGGCAACCATAATTTTCTACAACGTAAACGAATCATTGAATTTTGCGGCAATAATACAGTCTGTCATAGCTAAATCATTGGAAAAATAACCGAATGCCTCGAAAATACCTCCGCCGCTGGCTGCCTGACCACGCGGCGATGCTAGACAATCGTTTTTTACGGCGTTTTGCCCATTGGTTTGAGCATCCCAATTTATTTCATCTCAATCGCAAATCCGTCGCTGGTGGCTTAGCCGTTGGCATGATTGGTGGCCTGATTCCGGGGCCATTGCAGGTGATTACTTCGGCGATTTTATGTTTGATTTTTCGCGTTAATTTACCGGTGGCCATTTTGGGTACTTTTTATACCAATCCACTGACTATTGCGCCGATTTATTGGCTGGCGTATCAAATTGGTGCTTGGGTGAGCAATGCCCAAGGGCGGGCGGTGCTGGCACCGATGCCAGAGTGGGGCGAGCTCTCGTTAAATGGCTGGTTACTGGCGATGTGGCATTGGGTGGGCACCTTGGGCACGCCACTCTTGATCGGCTTGCCTATATTGGCATTTGGTTTGGCGATTGTGATGTATTTTGCCGTGCAGTTATTGTGGCGATTATGGGTGTATTGGATGCTGCACCAGAAAAGAAAAAGGCGCTAGGGCCTGATACTTCGTGCCTTGCCTCAGGCCAAAATCCGCGCAAACGCGGTTGGCAAACCAAACGTCAACGACCCTAGTACCCCAAGCTAAATCAGGCAGTATTGCTCGTGCTACGCTGTGCCACCACTTGGTTGAGGGCGTGCAGCACTTGGGCTGCTCGTTGTAATAACACGACATCGCGCCCCCATGGGCGGCGATTTTTGGGTAAATGGCGTAAAAACGCCAATTGCCGCGCACTATGCAAAACCAGTGCGCGTACTTCTGGATCATCGCACATGAGTTGCTGCAGTAAGCTTTGAGCGAGGGTGGTGTTATCGGCTTGCAGATAGTAGGCGCTAGATTGCAAATAAAGTAGCCAGTCTCGACTTTGTGCATACGCCAGTGGCAGGCTTTTAGCTGGGTCGTCTTCAAAGTCAATAAATTGAATCTGACCATCTTGCCACATGATATTACGGGTAAAAGCTTGGCTGAGATTTTGGCGGCATTGATGGACGTGCAATATCGCCTGTAGCCCGGTTATCCAAATCTCTAATTGCTCAGGACCAGAGGCGCGCAGTAATTCTTCGAGTGATTGCTCGCCAGCGACGCTCATGGCAAACCAATCTTGTTCAATATGGCGCACTTGCGGTACAGGCACGCCAGCGCGATGCAGTGCTGCTAGGCGTTCAATTTCGATACGTTGACTAGCGGCACCTCCCGGCGCATGGACGGCACAGAGTAAGGGCAGGCGCAGTATTTTGGCCAAGCCATTGAGTAAACGATAACCGAGCGCCGAACGTGCAGGCTCTTGACGTTTGATAATCAACTGCTCACCAGCCAACTCAACCAAGACAATCCGGTCTGCGGTGGGTAAGTTGGCGGTGGTAAGCTGAGCGATCGGTACTGCGACTGGCATGATAAATTTCAAAACAAGTAAGTTTATGCGAGTAATTTACATTGTCTTATTGAAAATAAAAAGATTCAGGTCAGTTCTGTTGCAGTGTTGTGGCTATGTCCTTATGGCGTTTTTTTACTTTGGCCCGTGATTAGTATTTGCTATTGGCAGCGGCAGTTAATTCATCTTGCAAACGCTGCAAAAAGTTTAAACGCTCTTGTGAGATCGTTCCTTCGGCAATCGCAGCGTGAATGGCGCAGCCGGGTTCTTGGCGGTGGCGACAATTGTGAAAGCGGCATTGTCCAAGATGGCGCGCCATGTCGGGCATTAAGCGCGGTAAATCTTCCACCCCAATATGCGCCAAACCAAAAGATTGCAAACCGGGTGAGTCGATTAGCTCAGAGGTGGCATTGAGTTTATACAACTGAGCATGTGTGGTGGTGTGTTTACCAGAATCGAGCGCAGTCGAGATTTCTTTCACGCGGGCATTGGCTTCGGGAATCAAGGCATTGGTAATGGTTGATTTTCCCATCCCCGATTGCCCAACCAGCACCGATACTTGGCCTTCTAACCAAGGCGTGAGCGGGCTTAAATCTTGTTTGGCTGAAATCTCAACCACCGGGTAGCCCAAACCGGTGTAATACGCCAAACGTTCTCTAGCGGCATCCGCGACTGGCAAATCACACTTATTCAGGCAAATCACTGGGCGTATGCCTTCGGCTTCGGCGGCGATGAGTGCGCGGCTAATGAGCTCATCGGAAAAGCTAGGTTCAGTGGCCACCACAATCACAATCTGCGTCACATTGGCGGCAATCATTTTGCTGCGCCAAGCATCGGAGCGATAGAGCAGGGTTTTACGCTGCAATGCTTTATTGATCACGGCTTGCTCTAGATTGAGCACGTCAATATCAACTTGATCACCACAGGCATAATCGGTTTTTTTGCCTCGAGTTGAGGCGGAAAGACGGCGGCCATCGGCAAGTTCTACGATGTAAACCTTGCCGTAGCTAGTCACAATGCGGGCTGTTTCGGTCATGAGGCCTTTGGAAGTGCATCTACGCACGCGGCGCAGATAAAGTCATTACGAGTTAAGCCGTTGGCTGAATGAGTATTCCATGTCAGTTTACAGCGGCTAAAACTCAGCTGGATATCAGGGTGATGGTTATGCTGGTGGGCAATAAATGCCACCGCATTGGTAAATGCCATCGTTTCATAAAAACTGCGAAAGCGAAACGTTTTTTCAAGGCTGTCATTCACGACAAACCAATCGTCTAGCTCGGTGCATAGCATTTCAACGGCCAGTGCATCGAGTTTGGGCGCAGCTTGAACACAAGATTCGGTATTTAACGACATCGCAGAGCTCCAGTGTGGTTTTCTCTGTTGTAGTCCAAGCGATTGAAGAAGCCCAAATCTAATTACACTGCGAGTCGTTGCAAGGCAGCAATGCGTAAACTGGCTGGCGGATGGCTGTCATAAAACAAGCTATGCCAAGGATCTGGTGTCAGTGTTGCGGCATTGTCGCGATACAATTTAACCAAGGCATTGACTAAATCAGCGCTGGAACTTTGGCTGGCCGCAAAAGCATCGGCTTCATATTCATGGCGGCGCGACATCATTGAGCTCAGCGGCGAGAACAAAAAAGTAAACACCGGCAGCACCATAAAAAACAGTAATAAAGCCGCCGCAGTCGATGGTGTCGCCACGCCTAAACCTTGATAAAACCACAGCTGAGTTTTGAGCTGACCCAGTAGCCATAAAAAGCCCAGCATCAGTGCAAAAGTCCAGACGATGCGTTTTACAATATGGCGATGCTTAAAGTGGCCTAATTCATGCGCCAACACCGCTTCAATTTCTGACGGCGATAAATGCTTCAGTAGCGTATCAAAAAACACGATGCGTTTGGATTTACCCAAGCCAGTAAAGTAGGCGTTGCCATGCGATGAGCGCTTGCTGCCATCCATCACAAATAAGCCATTGGATTGAAAGCCACAGCGAGTGAGCAGGGCGGTGATCCGCGTTTTCACTTCGCCGTCTTCCATCGGAATAAATTTATTAAATAGCGGTGCGATAAAGGTTGGAAACACCCACATCAACGTCAGCGAAAATCCCAGCCATGTTAGCCAAACCCACAGCCACCAATATTCGCCCATTGCCCCCATCAGCCACAATACCGCTGCAATTAATGGTAGGCCAATCACTGCGCCGATGAGTGTGGTTTTGGCCAAGTCGGTGATAAACAATTTGGCGCTCATTTGGTTAAAACCAAAGCGCGACTCGATGACAAAGGTTGAGACCAAAGAAAACGGCAGCGACAATACGCTACTGACCACCGCCAAGCTGGCAATCAGCGCAATGCCGTGGCCGAGGCTATCGGGGGTAAACCACTGTGAGGTGAGATGGGATAACCACGCGATACCGCCGCCCAAAGTAAACGCCGCCAAGATCATCGCATCAAAAATCGTAGTGAGCATGCCAAACCGAGTTTTAGCGATGGTATACGCTGCCGCTCTTTGATGTGAGGCGAGGGTAATTTGCTCGGCGAACTCGGTAGGTACCACCTTGCTATGTCGTTTTACATGATTGACATGACGCAGTGCTAACCAAAGCTGTAATAAAACACTCGCCATCAGGGCAAACAGGAAAAGTAGTGAAAATTGTGTAGCGCTAAAAAGGTCAGTCATGAAGTAAAATGATGTTTTTTCTCGGGAATTGCTCAGTATGCCACAAGACCAGAACCGACTCATCTGGGTCGACATGGAAATGACGGGTTTGGAGCCTGAAACCGACCGTGTCATCGAAATTGCCGTGGTCATTACCGACAATGATTTAAATATCGTCGCCGAGGGCCCTGTTTTTGTGATTCACCAAGACGACGCCTTGCTCGACTCAATGGATGAATGGTGTGTTAAAACTCACGGTAATTCGGGTTTGACCGCCAAAGTAAGGGCTTCAACCACGACCGAAGCGCAAGCCGAAGCGCAACTGATTGAATTTATTTCGCAGTACGTGCCAAAAGGCGTGTCGCCATTGTGTGGGAATTCGGTACATCAAGATCGGCGCTTTTTAGTGAAATACCTGCCGCAATTAGAAAGCTGGTTCCATTATCGCAATCTAGATGTTTCTACACTGAAAGAACTCTGCAAACGCTGGCAACCGCAAATTGCCAAAGGCTTTAAAAAGCGCGGCGCGCATACCGCTTTGGCCGATATTGTCGAATCGATTGATGAGTTGAAATATTACCGCGAGCACTTTATTCAAGCGCCAGCGGTTGAAGAAGTGTCTTAATTGAGCAAAACATCGCCCAGACCCAGCGTCAGTCGACGCAGGCATTCACCCCGGGCCATAGGCCTATTTTTGATGACTCGATTGGGCCCGCATGATGTTTAGTTCTGAAATTAAAGCCTTGGCAACCGAACTCGGGCAATTACTCTTGGCGCGTGGTGAAACGATATCCACGGCTGAATCGTGTACCGGTGGCTTGATTAGCGCCGCGATTACTGAAATTGCCGGATCGAGTGCGTGGTTTGAGCGTGGTTATATTACCTATGCCAATCAAGCCAAAATCAGTCTGCTCGATGTGCCGCCAGCGTTTATTGATGGGCTCGGCGCGGTGAGTGAGCCGGTGGTGGCTGCGATGGCGCAAGGCGCTGCTGATGGTGCGGCGGCGCGTTGGGCAGTGGCGGTCTCTGGGGTGGCTGGGCCAACCGGCGGCAGTGTCGACAAACCGGTGGGTACGGTGTGGTTTGCGTTTGCAACGCCAGAAGGGATTCATACCGAAAAGCAGGTATTTGCTGGTGATCGTTCTGCAGTAAGGATGGCCACGGTATACCATGCATTATTGCGTTTAGTTGCCTTAGTCAAACAAGCCAGATAAAGCGAGCGCAGGATTAGTTTTAGCAGGAGAGCAGACAATGACGACCATTGTTGTAGTAAAAAAAGACGGGCATTGCGCCATTGCGGCTGATAGCCAATCCACCTTTGGCGACACGCGTTTAGCCGCGATGGACGATGCGCGCTGGAATAAGATTTTTCAATACGACGATAATTATTTCGCCATTTGCGGTAGCGCCGCACACGATTTGGTTTTGCAATCGGCATTAAAAAAAATCAAAAAGCTTGATTTTTCTAATCGCGCCGCCATTTTTGAATCATTCCGCAAATTACATCGCAAATTAAAAGACGATTTTTTTCTGAAAACCGACGAAGAAGACGACGACGCGTATGAATCGAGCCAGATGACGGTGTTGATTGTGAATCGACACGGTATTTTTGGCGTGTATAGCCTGCGCGAAGTGTATGAATTTGAGCGTTTTTGGGCCAGCGGCAGTGGCCGCGACTATGCGATTGGCGCGATGCACGCGGTGTATTCGCAGCTGAGTGCCAGCGAAATCGCCAAAGTTGGCGTTGAAACCGGTTGTATGTTTGACGTGGCTTCCAGCTTGCCGATGACGCTGTACTCGGTTGAGATGAATGGGTAACACCCAGATGTAAAACTGTGGCCATGCAGAAACTAGCGCAAGACGATTTGAAGACCTTATTGTGGTGCGTTAGTACGGTCGTTACGCCGGATTCGCTTGAAATGGTGGGGGCTTTGGCTCCCACTTGTTGTTTAAAGCATCTTGCTTGGCAATCGCGTTGATCGTTGGCCTTTACCTTATGACTGAATAAAGAGAATCGAATGAAAGATATTTTAGAGCGTTTCCTATTTGATAAAGCCCCTGTGCGCGGTGAGTTGGTTCAGCTTGACGCCACGTACAAAGAGGTTTTACTCCGTCACGACTATCCGCTGGTGCTGCAACGCATTATTGGCGAATTGATGGCGGCCAGTGCTTTGCTGTCGGCCATGCTCAAATTTGACGGTACCTTGATTATGCAAATGCACGGTACCGGTGCCGTGCAATTGATCGTGATTGAATTCACGTCCGATCGCACCATGCGTGCTACGGCCCGCTGGGACGCCGACAAAATCCAAACTTTTGGCCCTGGCACGTCATTGGCTGAATTACTCGGACGCGGTCGCTTTATGATTACGCTCGATCCAACCGTGGGCGAAGCGTATCAAGGTGTGGTCGGTATGGAACGCGGTCAATCTGTAGCGCAAATTATCGAGCACTATATGAGCGCGTCTGAGCAGCTAGAAACGCGTTTGTGGTTAGCGTGCAGCGATGCAAAAAGCGATAACAAAATGGCCGCCGGCTTGATGTTGCAAAAAATGCCAGCTGAAGCCGACGAAACCCAATCGTATGAACATTTAGTAACGCTGGCAGAAACCGTCAAGCCCGAAGAGCTGCTGGAATTACCGGCGCGTGAAGTGCTGTATCGTTTATTTCACGAAGACAGCGTTCGCGTATTTGACCCCACCACGCCCCGTTTTGCCTGCTCTTGCTCGCGTCACCGCGTTGCCGGCATGATTAAATTGATGGAACGCGATGAAGTCGATGAAGTCTTAGCCGAGCGCGGCAATGTGCATATCGTGTGTGATTTCTGCGGTAAAGAATACGAGTTTGACGCAGTGGATATCGGTGCACTCTATGCTGATAGCCCAGCCACCGGCTCAGTGCAGTAAGGGTATTGCTCGCTGAGTTTAATTTATTAAGGGTTAGCGGTGTATACCGCTAGTTATTTTAGATTAAGTATGCTTGGTTTTAAGTGCCTGCGGCACTGTTATTTACAGTCGCAGTCCGCGACGGGGACCCTCTTTCTTTGACTCGCCAAAGAAAGAGGGGGAAAGAAAGGCGACCCGAGCGCGCATCGGTTCCCGATGCCCTCGATCGATCGTGAGCCAAACGATAAAACTGTTTGTCTCCCTCCTCACTCGGTGCGCTTGGACGGGTTGTTAAGCACCAGACCGACGAGCGCGGCACAGCATCAACACCAAAACTACGCCTGCATTTTGCTGTTTAAATGGCTGGTGATATGGCGGGTTTTACCATCGTATCAATGAATAAGCCCAAGTGATACTGCGTCACTTGGGCTTTTTGCTTGGGCGAGAGTCTGGGTTTTAAATCACGCTCACCTTAGTTGCACCCGCTTGCAAGCGACCAATCACTGCCGCTTGGGCAAAGCCTTGTGCTTGAAATAAAGCCATGACTTCGTCGGCGGCGTCGGCGGAGCAGGCCACCAATAAGCCGCCTGAGGTTTGTGCATCGGCCATGATGCGCTGCTGCCACTCGGCAACGCTGGCAGCAAATTCAACATCGGGACCAAAGCTGGTTAAATTGCGCTCAATCGCCCCGGGGCCAATGCCTTGTTGGGCAAAACCAACGGCGGCCGATAGCAGTGGTAAATCATCGGCACTAATTTGTGCGGTAAGTTGGGCACCACGGCAAACCTCTAATACATGGCCCAGAAGGCCAAAGCCGGTGACATCGGTTAGCGCGTGCACGCCGGCGAGTTTGGCTAAATCACTGCCGACTTTATTCAGCTGAGTCGTGGTATCAATCAATTGCTGATAGCCTGCAGCATCGAGTAGCCCTTTTTTCATTGCGGTACCCAAAATGCCGATGCCCAAGGGCTTGCCTAAAATCAGTACGTCGTTAGCTTGGGCATCGCTGTTTTTTTTCAGCTGTTTAGGGTGCACCAAGCCCATGGCGACTAAACCATAAATGGGTTCCGGCGCATCAATCGAGTGCCCGCCCGCAATTGGGATACCAGCAGCGGCGCAAATGGCAGCGCCGCCGGCCAAGATTTGTTGGATATCTTCAATCGGCAACACATTGACGGGCATGCCGACAATCGCTAAGGCCATAATCGGCGTGCCGCCCATGGCATAAATATCTGAGATCGCATTCGTGGCGGCGATGCGGCCAAAGTCGAAGGCATCATCAACAATCGGCATAAAAAAATCAGTGGTTGCGACCAAAGCTTGTTCGTCGTTCAGCCAATACACTGCCGCATCATCGGCGGTTTCGGTGCCGACCAAGAGCTTGGGAAACATCGCCGCCGTGGGGAGTTTTGACAGCATTTCAGATAACACGGCCGGCGCTATTTTGCAGCCGCAACCGCCGCCGTGCGATAAAGTTGTTAATTTTGTGCTCATTACCACCCCTAAGTCAGAAACCAATAGCCCAAGATAGCAGCCCTGTCGCGCTTTGGCGAGAGGGTATCGGGATGAATTTAGCCACGGCTGCCGTGTAGGTGGGATAATCCACCGATTGAGTGGATAAGGTGAAAAAACGTGAGAAAAATGTTATCGACCTTGGCCGATCTAAACCAATTTGACGAAGTGATCGACGTTCGCACGCCGCTAGAGTTTGCCGTGGACCATATTCCCGGCGCGATAAATGCGCCAGTGCTGAGTAATGAAGAGCGGGTGATTGTCGGCACGCTCTATAAGCAAGACCCGTTTGCCGCGACCAAACTCGGCGCGGGACTGGTTGCCAGCAATATTGGTCTACACCTTGCCACTACCTTTAAAGACAAACCCAGAAACTGGAAGCCGTTAATTTATTGCTGGCGCGGCGGCAAACGCTCGGGCTCAATGGCCACGTGGCTGAATTTAATCGGCTGGAAAGCTGGGCAATTGCAAGGTGGTTATAAAGCTTATCGGGCTGATGTATTGCTCAAACTGGCTGCACTGCCTGCCGCATCGCGCTTTATTGTCTTGGCCGGACACACCGGTTGCGGCAAAACGCGGCTTTTAACGGCCTTAGCCCAAGCGGGCGCGCAAACGCTGGATTTAGAAGGGCTGGCGCAGCATCGCGGCTCAGTGCTCGGCGCGAGCCCAAGTAGTTCGCAGCCATCACAAAAATTGTTTGATAGCTTGTTAACGCGCCAGCTGGCGCAGTTTGATCCGAATCGCCCAGTGTTTGTCGAAGCGGAAAGCAAACGCATCGGCTTAATTCACTTGCCTGCCAGCTTGATGTTGGCAATTCGCGCCGCTGATTGCATTCAAATTGAAGCGAGCTTTGCTGATCGAATTCGATTTTTGTGCGATGACTACAGCCATTTGTTTAACGACCCCGCCAATTTTAAAAGTAAACTCGCCCGATTGGTCGAAATGCACGGCAAAGCCGTTTTGGCGCATTGGAATGAATTGATTGATGAAGGCAAAAAAGCGGAGTTATTTAGCGAGCTGATTCATAAACACTACGATCCAGCGTATAAGCGCAGCAGCCAAAATAACTACCTAAGAATGGATCAAGCTCGAACATTATCCATTGATCCATCTGGCGATTTAAGCCACAGCGCTAAGCAATTACTGCACGAGCTTGGAGGGTGAGATTGAGCGGTAGTTGCGATGATTTAGCGGTGTTCGGCGCTTAGGCTGGGCTTTAAGTCTTAGAAAATAGGAGTAAGCCCCAGTCTGAACATCATTGGATTCAATTAAATGCCACGCTGTCGCGTTAATGCCGTTCACTTAAGCCAAGTGCGCGGCATTTTTTTCCTCGATTTCATTGCTGGTGTCGCTTTTGACGCCAAGGTAGAGAGAAAATGAATTGAAAATCCATGATTTTTCTCCGCGCCTCTGTGTCTCTGCGTCAGATTTTAAGGATTTGTTGTTAAGTGAATTTTATTTACGCTGTCGCGTGACTTTTTTATTGGTTACTTGTTATTACAGTGACACAGCCGCTATGATGCGTTGTTTATTAAACTTGGCGCGAGCGATGCGAGTTTTACTGGCTTTAGGTTTGGCTTTATTCAGTGCTGCTGCGCTTGCCGCGACGCCTAAGGTGCAGGCAAAGACCACTGCGCCCGCTTATCAATTAAGGGCCGAGCAGCTGGGTCTGGTGGTGAATAAAAACGATCCGCAGTCTCTTGAGATCGCCGCCTACTACGCCGATCAGCATCATTTAACACCAGAGCAAATTCTCGAAATCAGCCTGCCGACAGATCGAGTGTGGATTACAGAGGGCGAACTAGAGCAAGTCAAAGCGCAAATCGACGCACATTTTTCACCCCAAATTCAAGCTCTGGCTCTGGCGTGGAGCAAGCCGTATCGCGTGAACTGCATCGGGATGACCTATGGAATTACGCTGGGTTATGTTGAAGGCATCTGCAGCAATCTGGGCCAGCCAACGCCAGCATCGCCGTATTTTAATCACGCAACAACGCAACCTTTTACCGATTTGGGCATCCGCCCCAGCATGATGTTGGCGGCACAAGATGTG
Source organism: Deefgea piscis (assembly GCF_019665785.1). NCBI lineage: Bacteria > Pseudomonadati > Pseudomonadota > Betaproteobacteria > Neisseriales > Chitinibacteraceae > Deefgea > Deefgea piscis. The sequence goes on along the minus strand of NZ_CP081149.1, from coordinate 3,015,947 downwards.
GCGAGTGCTAAAAAATTGATTGATCGTGGTGTGCAAGCCTGGGGTAATCAGCCCAAAGCAACGGCGTATTTTTTAACGACAACGGATCAAGCCCGCAGCTCGCGCGCGGCCTTGTTTCCGCCGAGTCAAATCGTCAAAAAACCAGCGATTAAAATCGAAAATATCAACGCCAATACGCTGAAAGATAAAAGCGATATTCTGATTTACCAAACGGGTTTGGCGAACGTGGCCGATCTAGCAACGCTGCGCTTTGTACCCGGCGCGCTGGCCGATCATTTAACGTCCTTCGGCGGCATGCTGACCGATAGTGGGCAAATGAGCAGTATGCAATGGCTAGAAAGCGGCGCAACAGCGAGTTATGGCACGGTGAACGAGCCGTATAGCTACCCGCAAAAATTTCCGCATCCACAAGTGTTATTAGCGCATTATTTGAGCGGCGCAACGGCGGTTGAGGCCTACTGGAAAAGTGTTGCATGGCCGGCGCAAGGCGTATTTATTGGCGATCCACTGGCTGCGCCGTATCGGAGCTTAAGCCCGTTTAAGTAATCAGATTGCTGTTAAATTTCTGTGGTATTGCCCTCTAAGCTTTTACAGTAAATAGCCAGAGGCTGATACCTTGGTTTTTTAGGGCGCAAGCCCCGCAGAGATTTACGCGCTATCAGCGATGGATTGTCCGTGCATCGAAGCATTGATCAATCCATCTCAGGCCCGTTTAAACACGATTAACTGCGCGGCTTGAGCGCCATAATCGCTAAAAATGTGGCGTCGCCATTGTTGGTGGTTGCGGCTTTGTAGCAGCCCAATGCGCCTAACAGATGCACCGCCATCGCGGTCAGTTCCCAAGCCATGGCTTCATCGCCAATTTCAAACACATAGTCAAAATCAAAGAGGGCATTGCCAGTTAATGTGGCTAATTCTTTGATTTTTGCCGAGCGCTCGCGCAGCGCAGGCAATCCGGCGGCATTGCTCCACGCCCATTTCCATGTATTGTTTTTGGCTGAATAGCTGCCGATCTCAATCACCTCGACCTCTACTTCAAGCTGATCGGTCGCGTCGAAAAATTGCAGTTTTCCATTGGCTTGGTCAAACCACCAACGCCCCAGCCCACTGCCTAAACTGTAGCTGGCGCTTAACATCGCTTGTTTTTGCTCAAGCTCGGCAAAGCTCGCGTCAATAAAAGCGTAAAACTCATCATCGGTCATGCTCATACACAATATCCTTACTCTCAAACTTTAATCAAAATCTCAAATCGATTGCCCGATCCGCTTTTTATCGGCGAATCGATTTTAAGTCAACAGCCAAACGGTTTTGTTGATGTATTGCGGTCTAAGCGTGGATAGGCAATGGTGGGAGACCGATACATCTCTAGGGTGCGCCTTGGCGCACTGCAGTGCTGAAGGGAGGGTTAGCTTTAGTAGTAAGCCGCCTATGTGATTTGGCTCAATATGCGATGAACTTGGCTTAAAGGGATTTGCGACTCGCCAGCGGATTAAATCCAGTGACTAGGGCTGTGCCAAGCAAAATGATTAGTGCGCCAATGAGCGTGTTGCCACCGATGTGTTCGCCCAAAAACAGCGTGCCCCACAAGATGCCAAACACTGGAATTAAAAACGTGACGGTGAGTGTCGATGCTGCGCCAATTTCGCGTACGAGGCGAAAATACAGCAAATACGCCGCACCGGTACACAAAATCGCCAGCCCAGCGATGGCCAACCAAACTACAGGCGTGGGCGTGCTGATGGGTTGGCTCGTGGCAAACAGTGGCAATAAAAACAAACTCGCGCCCCACATACTGCCGTGGGCCACTTGAAACGAAGGAATATGGCTGGCTTTGAGTTTGGTATACGCGCTGGCGATGCCGTAGCATAGGGTCGCCGATAAACATGTCGCAATACCCAGCACGGCCCCCGTTTGGCTGACAACCTGATCAAACCCCACCAATACGGCCACGCCCGCGATGCCAATCAATAGCCCCAAGCATACTTTGAACGTCGGCATTTTTCGGATGATGAGCGCCATAATCACCGCCCCCCAGATTGGCGCAGTGGCATTGAGGATCGACATCATCGAGGCATTGAGCGTGCGGGCGGCAAAGCCGTAGGCTAAAAACGGCAAAGCGGTGTTAAACACGCCCAAAATCAGATATTCGCGCCAGTGTTGCCAAGCAAAGCCTTGCTTGAGTACTTGCGCCACCAAGGCTAAAAACACTGCGGCCAAGCCAATACGCGCACTAATGGTCCAAATCGGACCGAGGCTTGGCACGGCTATACGCAAAAACAAAAAAGACGCGCCCCAAATCGCAGCGAGTAAAGTCAAACGGCAGGCATTGGCAAAATTCATTATCAGCTCGAAAAAAGTCGAGATGCCATCATTGTGCATCGCTGCCGTGATGCTTGGCTACTGAAAGATAATGCTGGTGATGTTTGTGATTTCGCTGCGCTAATTGGCGTTAATGCTACTTACTCTGTGTGCGGATTAGCTTGGAGTTTAAATAGGGCGGCATTGATGTCAATCTCATCTTCTGAAAAACAATAAGCCGTATTTTGATTGGTTTTGATATGGAGATATTTTTTTTGTGGGCGCTTGCCGTTTTTTCGCGCCAGGTATTTGCTAATTAAGCCGGCAAATAACAAAGAAAAAATACCGCCAAGATAGTGGTTTTCTTGGTAATGATTTCTGATGGCTTTTTCTCGGTTTGATTCAGTGTCAATCCAGTATTTATTGATCTCTTGGTTTTTAAAGTGTATTCCACCAATTTCTATCAATTGTTCATTCATGTTGATACGCCTTGGATTTTGAAAATCGCCGATTGCTGATTATTTTCATGCCAGTTTAGTCGTGTCAGGGTGAATTAAACATCATGTTTTCTCGATGGATGTTTCAGTTTTTTGTAGCTCGTAGGATAGGTTGAGTGCAACGATACCCATCCATTCAAAGCGATGGGTATCGCCAAATTATGGTTCAACCCATCTTGCGCCACTTAGCCTAATGCTTTACTCACAATCTCATACGTATCACTCGACAATCCTTCCGTGGCGCGAATCCGTTCTAGCTCTTGCTGCATCAACTCGCGGCGGCCGGCGTCGACTTTGGTCCAGCGGTTAAAGCAGCTGGCAAGGCGGGCGGCGATTTGTGGGTTGATGGCGTCTAATTGAATAATATGATCGGCGGCGAAGGCGTAACCGTAGCCATCCGCAGCATGAAAATGCGGCGGATTACCCAGACAAAATGCGGTGATCAGTGAGCGCACTTTATTTGGGTTTTTGATTGAAAACGCTGGATGCTCAGTGAGTTGCTGTACGCGGCTTAGCGCGCCGGGGCGGCGGCTGGTGGCTTGTAGCGTAAACCATTTGTCCATCACCAGCGCATCGCTGCTCCAGTGCGCGGCAAAGTCAGCCAGTTGGGCGTCACCGCCGTCGCGATTGACTAGCGCTTTGAGTGCCGCAAGGCGATCGGTCATATTGTCGGCGCGCTGGTATTGGCGAGCGAGTAAAGACGCAATCATCGGCTCGTCGAGCTCTGCGAGATAATCCAAGCAGATATTTTTTAAGCTGCGGCGCGCCACTTGTTCGCCTTCGTAAACATAAGGCGTGGCGTCGTTCAGCCGTTGATACACGGCGAGCAGTTCTTGGCGTAATTCACGGGCGATTTGTTGTTTGATGCTGCGGCAAACCTCGTATAAACGAACTGGGTCAACGTCGGATAATTGCTCAAACAAATAATTTTCGCGTGGCAATTCCAGCATTAAGGCCACTAGCGCAGGGTCGAGTTTGTCGCTGGTGAGTAGCTTTTGGTAGGCGGCAATAAAGGCTGCTGGTGCTGCGGCTTTTTCGCCTTGGCCAGCTGCAGCGTATTGCGCCTTGAGTAGTTGCACGGCAAAGGTGTTGGCCGCTTCCCAGCGCGAAAAAGCGTCGCTGTCATTGGCCATTAAAAACACCAAATCGTCATCGCTATAGGCAAAATTTAAATGCACTGGTGCTGAAAAATCGCGCAATAACGAGGGTACCGGTAGGCACGGCACGTTGATAAAGGTAAAGCTTTGCACCGCTTCGCGGATTTCTAACACGCGGGTGGTGCTGCCCGCCACGGCTTCACCTTGCAATTGCAGCGGTAGATCTTGGCCACGGCGATCAATCAAGCCAACGGCCAAGGGTAAATGAAACGGCAGTTTGTGTTCTTGTCCGGGCGTGGCTGGGCAATGCTGCGCTACGGTGAGCGTATAGGTTTGTGCGGCGGCGTCGTAATCGGCGTTGACCGACAAGACTGGCGTTCCGGCTTGGCTATACCAGCGCTCGAATTGATCGAGGTTCACGCCATTGGCGTCACTCATTGCGCGGCGGAAATCGTCGCAAGTAACGGCTTGGCCATCATGGCGTTTAAAATACAAATCCATGCCACGGCGAAATCCGGCAGTGCCAAGCAAAGTGGCGTACATGCGTACCACTTCGCTGCCTTTTTCGTAAATCGTCCATGTATAAAAATTATTAATTTCTAGATATTCATCGGGGCGAATTGGATGCGCTTGTGGGCCAGCATCTTCAGAAAATTGGGTTTCGCGCAGTGCACGCACATTGGAAATACGCTGTACGGCGCGGCTACCGATATCGCTGGAGAATTCTTGATCGCGATACACGGTGAGGCCTTCTTTAAGGCTGAGCTGAAACCAGTCGCGGCAGGTCACGCGATTGCCGGTCCAGTTGTGGAAATATTCATGCGCCACCACTGAATCAATACCATCAAAATCAACGTCGGTGGCGGTGTCGGGCTTGGCCAAAACAAACTTGGTATTAAAGATATTCAAGCCCTTGTTTTCCATCGCGCCCATATTAAAGTCGCTGACGGCGACAATCATATACGTATCGAGATCGTATTCCAGCCCAAAGCGCTCTTCATCCCAAGCCATAGCTTTTTGCGCGGCGGCCAGCGCATGGTGGCATTTATCTAAATTGCCCGGTTCTACATAAATCTCGATTTGAATCGTGCGCTGACTCGGTGTGCTATGGCTACCCGATAGCGACACCAATTTGCCCGCGACCAAGGCAAATAAATACGCCGGCTTTTTAAATGGATCGACCCATTTCACCCAATGGCGATTTTTGTCCAAAGTGCCACTGCCAACGCGATTGCCGTTCGATAGCAAGACCGGAAACTTGGTTTTATCGGCAATGATGGTGGTGGTGAATTTCGCCATTACGTCAGGGCGATCTAAGTAATAGGTGATTTTGCGAAAGCCTTCGGCCTCGCATTGGGTAAAGAAATTGCCATTGGATTGATATAAACCCATCAGGCTGGTGTTGTCGCTAGGTAGCAAACGCGTCACGATTTCTAAAATGCCATCGTCGGGCATCTGGGCAATGCGCAAGCTGCAATCATCGAGCTGATAATCGCTAGCGGTGAGCGGCACGCCATCGAGTTTAATGCTCTCTAGCGTCAGTGCTTCACCATCCAAAACCAGCGGCGTATCGGCGCTCACACCCTGATTGCGTTTAATAATCAGGCGAGATGTTACTTTGGCATGGGTATCGCTTAGCTCAAAAGTTAAATCAACGCGGTCAATTAAATAGCTCGGGGGGGTATAGTCGAGACGAAGAATCGCTTGGCGGCTGCTCATAGTGGGCGGCTCTTTTTGGGAATGGCAGAAAGTCGCAAGCTTAAACCGAGATCGATTCACAAACAATCGGCAATAGTGCGGTTGTGCGAGTTCGCCTCATTGGCTTGGTGCAAACAGCGGTTAACTCAGGCTGACGCCATGCTGAAGGTGGGTATATTCCGAAAAAGTTCGATCTTAGACAAAAACAGTCGTTCAGCTTATAAGTGCCGACTGGTATTATGACCAACATATTTTGCCGTCATTACGGAATCACACCACGATGTATATTTACGACGAATACGACCAGCAGATTGTGGACCAGCGCGTAGCGCAGTATCGCGATCAAACGCAACGCTTCTTAGCCGGTGAGTTAACGGAAGAACAATTTCGCCCACTGCGCTTGCAAAACGGCCTTTATATTCAAAGGCATGCGCCGATGTTGCGGGTGGCCATTCCTTATGGTCATGTGAGCAGCCGCCAAGTTCGCAAGCTGGCTGAAATCGCCCGTAAATATGACAAAGATTATGCGCATTTCACCACGCGCCAAAACATTCAATACAACTGGCCAGCACTGGAAAACGTGCCTGACATCTTGGCGGAACTCGCTACAGTGCAAATGCACGCGATTCAAACCTCGGGCAACTGTATCCGAAATACCACGACCGATCAGTTCGCCGGTGTGGCGCACGATGAAATTGTTGATCCACGCCCTTGGTGTGAAATCATCCGTCAATGGTCAACATTTCACCCTGAATTTGCTCACTTGCCGCGTAAATTTAAAATCGCCGTCAATGGCTCGGTGGAAGATCGCGCGGCGGTGTTGGTGCACGATGTGGGTATCAATGTGGTGAAAAACGCCGCTGGCGAGGTCGGATTTGAGATCTACGTGGGTGGTGGTTTGGGCCGCACGCCGATTGTCGGTAGCTTGATCAAGCCTTGGCTTGAGCCAGAACATTTGCTGTCGTATTTGGATGCCGTTTTGCGCGTATATAACCGCTACGGTCGCCGCGACAATAAATACAAAGCGCGGATTAAGATTTTGGTGAAAGCGATGACGCCAGAAGCGTTTGGCGCCAAGGTCGATCAAGAATGGGCGTTTACCAAAAACGGCCCAATGACGTTGACCCAAGAAGAGATCCAGCGCAACCATAAATTCTTCACTGCGCCTGCGTATGAAACCTTCACGGGCGACGACGCTGCATTCACGCAGCAAAAACTCGACAATAAAGGCTTTAGCCGCTGGGTAGAGCGCAATGTGTTTGCGCACAAACAAGCTGGCTATGCTGCCGTGACTTTGAGCTTGAAACCCAATGGCGTTGCGCCGGGGGATGCGAGCTCAAGCCAGCTTGATGCCGTTGCTGACTTAGCGGATCAATATAGCTTTGGTGAATTGCGCGTGTCGCATCAGCAAAACTTGATCTTGGCCGATGTGAAGCAATCTGATTTGTTTGCCTTGTGGGAAGCGGCTAAAGCGATTGGTTTTGCTACGCCAAATATTGGCTTATTAACCGACGTGATTTGCTGCCCGGGCGGGGACTTCTGTTCATTGGCGAACGCCAAGTCGATCCCGATTGCGCTGGCGATTCAAGATCGTTTTGATAACCTCGATTACCTGCACGATTTGGGCGAAATCGACATGAATATGTCGGGCTGTATGAATGCTTGTGGTCACCACCATATCGGCAATATCGGGATTTTGGGCGTCGATAAAAACGGTTCGGAATGGTATCAAGTCTCGCTTGGTGGCCGTCAAGGCAAGGGGGCTAGCTTAGCCAAAGTACTCGGCCCATCGTTTGCCCAAGATGAAATGCCCGATGTGATCGAAAAAATCATCAATGTGTTTGTCGCCAATCGCAATGGCGAAGAGTCGTTTATCGACTTATTTGATCGCATTGGTGCCGAGCCATTTAAAGCCAAAGTATATGAAGGCAAACCCAATCGTCGGGAGAAAGCAGATGCTTGATCAAAATCCTCAAGTCATTATTGACCGTGAAGTGGTTGCAAATCGTTGGGTTCGCGTTGTTGCCAATGAAGAGGGCGTGGTATCTGTCCCTAGCGAAGGCGCGGTGCTGGTTCCGTATCAATACTGGTTATCTAAGCAAGAAGAACTCACATTACGTGCTGCTGCCGGTCATGCAGTGGCGGTGTGCTTTGCACCGGATGACGAGCCAGAAAGCCTGCCAGTTGCTGCCAATCATTTTGTAATGATTGCCTGTGATTTTCCGGCGTTTACCGATGGGCGTGGTTTTTCGATTGGCCGTTTGCTGCGCGAGCGCCATGGCTTTACCGGAGAATTACGCGCGGTGGGCGATGTGTTTAAAGACACCATCAATTATTTATCGCGCTGTGGCTTTACCGCGTTTGACGTGCGTAGCGACAAAGACATTGTCGACGCTGCCAAGGGCTTGGATGACTTTACTGAGTCTTATCAGTCGAGCGTGGCGCAACCCTTACCGCTGTTTCGCCGCCGAGCTGTCGCCGCTTAAACTGGCGTAGATCGATACAGATATCACGGATATAAAAATACCCCAAGGCAAAAACCTTGGGGTATTTTGTTTCAGGCTAGATAAAAGTTAGCCTAGCTGTATATACATAGATTGTTTATTTCATAAAACCGTCATTAAACTGGCGTGATGTTGTCATATTTGGACTTTAAAGTAGCGCTTTTTTACCATTAAGGCGATTGCAGCGAATGTCTAAGTCTAATAATTTTAATGATGAAAACTCTAATACCTCAGAGAACCCAACATTTGATTCAGTGCTTGAGCAACGGTTGATTAATCGCCGTCGTTTTTTGGGTATGAGCTTGTCGGGCGCAGCGGCTTTAGGCGGGATGGGCTTAGGTTTGGTTGGTTGCTCTTCAGGTGAAATTTTGCCGCCGCCAGTATCGCCATTGCCGAGCACAACGCCAAGCGGCAGCCCTGTGCCGAGCCCAACGCCAACACCACCGGTTGCCGTTAACCCGATTATGGCCAGCTTGGGTTTTACTGCCGTCGGCAAAAGCTTATTGGATAAAGTAGTGATTCCAGCCGGGTATAGCTACCAAGTGATTTATGCCTTGGGCGACCCACTAACAGCCAGCACCCCGGCGTATAAAAATGATGGTAGCGATAGCGATTATGAAAATCGTGCGGGCGATCATCACGATGGGATGGAGTATTTTGGTCTTGATGCCGCCGGTAAACCGTCGAGCTCTGGCATTGAGCGCGGTCTGTTGGCGATGAATCATGAAGCAACAACTGATGAAACCAGATCGTCGTTCTTTTTGCACGCCAATGGCGGTGCCAGCACTTTGCCACGCCCAGCGGCCGAAGTAGATAAAGAAGTTGCGATTCATGGCTTGTCAGTGGTTGAAGTGAAAGCGACGAATAACAAATGGGCCACTGTGCCAAGTTCGGCATTTAATCGCCGCGTAACGCCGCTCACTGAAGTTGAAATTAGCGGCCCAGCGCGCGGTAGTGCCTTGCTCAAAACCAAGTATTCGACGACTGGGACTAAAACCCGCGGCACCATTAATAATTGCGGCACCGGCAAAACCCCGTGGGGAACGTATTTGTCAGGTGAAGAAAACTGGTCGGGATATTTCTTCCGTGTCGCGGCAGATGATACCAATCGCAATAATGATAAGAGCGTAACGTCATTAAAACGTTATGGCCGCAATGCGGGATCTTCGTCGCGTCACGGCTGGGAAACCGGTGGTGCGGGCGATCAATATGCACGTTGGAATATCAGTAAAATCGGCAGCTCAGCCGATGGCTCAGACGACTATCGCAATGAAATGAATGGCCAAGGCTACATCATTGAGATGGACGCGTATGACAAAACCAAACCACTGAAAAAACGTACTGCTTTAGGCCGCTTTGCCCATGAAAGCGCGGCGTTTGGCCTGCCAGTAGCCGGCAAACCGCTGACAGTGTATTTGGGTGACGATTCGCGTAATGAATACATGTATAAGTTTGTCTCCAAAGCGCTGTGGGTGGCGGCGGACGCTAATCCAGCAGATCGGATGGCGACGGGCGATAAATACCTGAATGAAGGCACTTTGTATGTGGCTAAATTTAATGCTGATGGTTCGGGCCAATGGATCGAGTTGTCGATGAGCAATGCAGCGATCGCGGGCTTTGCGACGTACTCATTTGCTGATTTAGCCGATATTTGTGTCAATACCCGTTTGGCCGGTGATGCCGTGGGCGCCACCAAAATGGATCGACCTGAGTGGGGCGGTGTTAACCCGGTGACGGGCGAGTACTATCAAACACTGACCAATAATAGCAATCGCCGTATCGATCCAGCATCAAGCTCGCAATTGACCCCCGATAGCGCCAATCCACGTTATTACGAAGATAACGATGGCAATAAAGGCAAGGGCAATCCAAATGGCCACATTCTGCGCATGAAAGAAGGCACTGCTGTTGGTAGCTTTGTTTGGGATGTGTACTTATTTGGCGCAGAAGCCGATGCCGATAAAGCGACGGTGAATTTATCGAACCTGACCGATGATCAAGATTTTTCATCGCCGGATGGTTTGGCATTTAGCCAAAATACCGGTATTTGTTGGATTCAAACCGATGACGGCGCTTATACCGATGTGAGTAATTGCATGATGTTGGCAGCGATTGCTGGCAAAGTGGGCGATGGCGCAGCAAAAACGTTGAGTTATACCAAGGCCGATACCAGCGTAATGAATGTCGTCACGCAAGTCGGTGCCAAACCGGCAGCAGACAAACTCAAACGCTTCTTGGTTGGCCCTAAAGATTGCGAAATCACCGGTCTATGCGAAACGCCAGATGGCAAGGCGATCTTTATTAATATCCAACATCCGGGCGAAGGCACCAAGATGGCCGATGTGGCTGATCCAACGAAGTACACCAGTCAATGGCCAAGCAATGCCGGCTACGGCGCAGGTAAACGCCCACGCTCGGCAACGATTGTGATTACCAAAGACGATGGCGGTCGTATCGGCTCGTAAAATGAGTTGTTGAATCATTATCTGTTGAATCATTGATTCGCGAAATCGCTAAGCACAATACCCCAAGGTTTCTTGGGGTATTGTCTTTTGTGCCTTTCCTATACTAAGTTAGCGGCATATACATTGAGGTATGAATTGTCTATTTTGGTCTTCACGCTGGAGTACCTTCAGTCGTATGCGTGGCGTGTAGGGGTATCTCAATGAGTGGCAGCGGCAAATTTAAATTTACTCAGGCATGTGCCCAGCTTATGGGTGAGTTTTTGCAGATCTTCGCTGACGGATTTACTGGCGTTAACGCGGTCAATGCTGTCTTCGAGTGTGGCGAATAGATTGTGTAAATTTTGCTGTTGTTGGCTGAGCATTGCAATTTGTTGGCTAATTTGTTCGGCAATTTGATGGGTCGCCGAGCTGGTTTGATCGGCGCTATGTGAAATATTCTGGATCATGCTGGTGCTGGTTTGCATTAAGCTTAATCCGGTTTTCGAGCTATTTAAAATGCCCATCATGGCTGAATTACTATCGTCAATTAAAGCCGCTAGACTTTGAATGATGCTGCTAATTTCGGTCGTGGCATCACTGGTGCGGTAGGCCAATTTTCTGACTTCATCAGCGACCACTGCAAATCCGCGCCCTTGTTCACCCGCTCTGGCCGCTTCAATCGCGGCATTGAGGGCCAATAAATTAGTTTGATCTGAAATTTCGCGAATGACGCCAATAATGGTTTGTATTTGCTGCCCAGCTTGGCCAAGCTGGCTTACTTTATTGCCTGCTTCTTGGGCTTTATTGGTAATGGACTGCATTTCTTGCTGACTGCTTAATACCGCAGCTAAGCCTTGCGTGGCTAAAGCACTGGTTTGGTCGACTTGGCCTAAAATTTCGCGGGATAAAGTTTGCACTTGAATGGAGGTTGCGCTCAGTTGCTGAGTGACTTCGGTGACTTCTGCAGCTCGCGTTGAGCGGGTTTGATTGGCGAGCAAAATATTGTCGCTCAGCGTCGTGATTTCTTGGGATGATTGGGTAATCTTTTGGCTGACATGGTGAATGTCACGCAGTAATTCAGTTAATCGATCCGCTAAAATATTCAGATTGGCCAGCACACTGTTCGCTAATTTACCGGGCCAAGTTTGTCGCTGTGGGGTGTGTAAATTCCCCTCAGACATGGCTTGCGTGAGCAGCATTGCAGCACCAGGTTCGCCGCCAATGCGGTTTTTCATTTCTTGCATCAGCCAAGCGAGCACTGCAATCATAACGATTAAGCCGATCAAACCTAAAGCCAATACGGTTGAGGTGGCTTGTTGAGAGTCAGATAATAATGTTTGTGCTGTTTGCGTGGCATAAGCATTGCCTTGCAATACAATCGCATCAATCGCTTGGCGATGTGCTTCGTAGGCGGGCTTGAGTGCTTGTAATGCATTGCTCATTGCGGCATTGTCCGAGGATTTAGCTGCCGGAATTAATTGTTGCTGGACGATATTCCAGAAATGAGTGCCACTTGATTTGGCTTTGCCGAGTAAATTGTTTTTTAATTCGGCATCGAGATCGCTGTTTTGCCAATATTCATTTCTGGCGTCGTAATCGGCTTTTAGTTTATTTAATAATTGAATAATGGCTGGCCGCTCACTGGCTGTGGCTTGCAGTAGTTGATAGCTGGCTAATTGTGCTTCAACGACATAGAGCGGGGGAGGTAAAATATCGGCAACAAGATCTTTGCCTTGGCCCATTTTGGCTGAGTCGTTGGCGATGGTATTGAGTGATAAATAAGCTTGAATACTTAATGCAATCACAATGCAAAGTGACAACGTTAAAATCAGTAATAAGAATTTACGCAAACTTAGCATTTTAATCATGTCTTTTTTCCAAAATAAGCATTCAGAATGTGGCTCTAATTAAGTTGTATTTTCTAGTATTTAAAATCGCTCAATGATTTGTTTTAAAACGTCTTCTTGGTAAGGATGCAACTCGCTGGCGTCTTCCATTTCGGCTAATAAGACGGGGTTGTTAAATTTAGTGCGCGCTTCTTCGTAATAGGGGATTTGTACTCGGCGATAAAAATCAACATATTCATCAAAATCTAGCACATGGCAGTAATTGCGATAACGGCCGCGCGCTTTGATTTTGCCTAGGCTGATAAAAGACAATAAATAGGTGCTGCCCTTGGTGCCAAGGAACTCAGTGAGTGGGGTGGATGATGGATAATTGGGTGGTTCACAGACAAATTTATGAATGATTTTAAAATCAAAGTCTCGCTGGTCTGCATCATGACGCCAGATGACATAGCCTGCATCAGCGCTGGGGATGATTTTTCCACAGCAGTCACAAATCCATTCTTGTAGTGGCTTGAGCATGGTATGCCCCAGTGTTGTTCTGCTACAAGCTTAGTTAAATTTAACAGGAAGGCTAGCTGATGAGGTACTTTCTTAGAACGAAAGACGACAAAAAACCCACTTCATTGCTGAAGTGGGTTCTGTGTTTGGTGCCCGGGGCCGGACTCGAACCGGCACACCTTTCGGCGGGGGATTTTGAGTCCCCTGCGTCTACCAATTCCGCCACCCGGGCAGGTGTCTGGTAACGAGCCGACATAATAGCCAAGCATTTTAAGTTTGGCAAGTGTTTTAGTGAGTATTTATTCTTTTTCGGCTTTTTTTAGTGCTAAGGCCCGTTCATAGAGCGCATTTCTTGGTGCGCCAGTAATCGCTTGTGCCAGAGCCACCGCTTGTTTTACCGGCAATTCGGCAACCAAGGGCACCAAAACTTGGTCATGCGCTGCTGCTTCGTCTTTTTCTGCTGGCGGCGCTGCATTCACCACGACAACCGATTCGCCTTTTTGCTGATTGGGATCGTTTTTGATCCACTCGGCGAGTTCCGCGAGTGGGCCACGGCGAATTGTTTCAAACGTTTTGGTTAATTCACGACATAATACGGCCTCGCGCTCAGCGCCGAAGATGCTGCTCATATCGGCGACACATTCAGCGATGCGATGCGGTGCTTCATAAAATACGGTGATATACGGTGAATCTTTCAGCAGTGTTAATTCATCACAGCGTTGTTTGGTTTTGGGTGGTAAAAAGCCATAAAACAAACTGTGCGCACAGCTAAAACCACTGGCCGATAAGGCGGTGGTTAAGGCCGATGCACCAGGGATAGGGATGACTTTAAAGCCGGCAGCATGCACACTGGCGGCCAATACGGCGCCAGGGTCAGATACTGCAGGGGTACCAGCATCAGAAACTTGCGCTACGATTTCTCCGGCAGCCAAGCGCGCAATGAGTTTTTCGGCCATAGCCCGCTCATTGTGCTCACGCACCGAAATCATCGGCGTAGTGATGCCATATTGTTTCAGTAGTTGGCCCGTTACTCGGGTATCTTCGGCTGCAATCACATCGGCAGCGTTTAAAACCGCGATGGCCCGGGCTGTCATATCACCCCAGTTTCCGATTGGGGTGGCAACCACATATAATGAAGACTTACTGACATGGATATCAGGGTTATGCACGCCAAATTTCTCCTTGCCCATTTAAAGGCGGCTGTGTCGTGGTTTCGCGATACTGCGATCTTAGGGCTCATACTATACGGGGCGCTGGCCTTTACGACCACTACCATCCAAGCACAAGAAACGGATTTTACTGTCGAGCCGGTGCAGTCAACTGGCTTTATTGCACTGATTTTGCCCAGCAAAGCCAAAGCATTTAAGTCGGTGAGCGATACGATTCGCGCGGGCGTGCTGGCGGCTGAGCGCGTGCATGGTGGCGCGGATATTCCTTTGGTGCGCGCCTATCCAACCGATGAAAAAGAAGAAAACGTCATTTTGGCTTATTTACAGGCCCAACAAGATGGCGCGCAAGCGGTGATTGGCCCATTAACCAAATCGGCGATTAATTATTTGTCCGATAGCACCACGCTGACTATTCCAGTCTTGGCGCTCAATAGTTTTGATGAAACGACTTTGCTGCAACCCAATTTATATAGCTTTAGCTTGTCGGTTGAGGCTGAGGCGGCGCAAGTGGCGCAGCTGATTCATAAAAATCAGTTAATGCGGCCGGTGGTATTGCAAGTGGGGGACGCTTTAAGTCAAAGAATGGCACAAGGCTTTATCCAAGAATGGAAAAAAGCCACTGGCAATGAGGCGCAAGTGATTACCGTTGCCGATGCTCGCCATGATGGCGCGCAGTTGCGTGAGCAAATTGCGCAGCTGGATGCGGATGTGATTTTTTTGGCGATGGATGGCAAATCGGCGCGGTATATTCGCCCCTATCTTGGTAACGATATGGCGATCTATGCCACCAGCCAAGTGGATTCGGGTCGCCTAGGGCGTACTGCGCTGGTAGACTTGATTGGAATACGTTACGTTGATATGCCCTGGTTGGGTATGCCACAGAGTGAAGGTTATGATTTGTATAACCGCACTCGTTCTAATGCGTATGATTTAGAACGTTTATTTGCTTTTGGCGTTGATGCTTGGCGTATTGCGAGTGTTTTAGCCAAAGATACGCAGCCAACATTCAGTATCGATGGGGTGACAGGCCAGCTTACGATGGGCCCCGATCGCGTGGTGGTGCGCGATATGATGCTGCGTACCATGGCACTAGAAAAATAATGAATTCCCTCGGGCAGGCGGCTGAACAAGCTGCGCTTGAGTATTTGCAGCAACAGGGTTTGCGGCTGATTGCACGCAATTGGTCGTGTAAACTCGGAGAGATAGATTTAATTATGCAAGACGGGGGAACTTTGGTTTTTATTGAAGTTCGTTCGCGACGTAATCCTCGTTTTGGCGGTGCGGCAAGTAGTATTAACTCAGCCAAGCAAGGCAAATTACTGCGCACGGCACAATGCTATTTGCAGTCGATGGTATCGTTGCCGGTTTGTCGTTTTGATGCCATTTGTATTGATGGCCAACACTTGCAATGGCTAAAAGATTGTATCCAAGCGGATTAGCCCCATATTGTCCCTAACCACGTGATAACACGTGAGCCCTTGAGTGGCACGTTTAAAAAAGGAAACCTCATGGATTTGATCCAGCGTGTTCAGCAACACTTTGTAGAAAGTATCGAAGCCAAACAATTATCAATGGGCGCTTTGTCGCCAGCGATTGCGATTGCCGCCGAGAAAATCGTGCAATCATTGATTGCCGACGGCAAAATTTTGGCCTGCGGTAATGGTGGGTCAGCAGCGGACGCTCAGCATTTTGCCGCCGAAATGGTCGGCCGCTTTGAGCGTGAACGTCCTGGTTTGCCAGCGATTGCCTTGACGACCGATTCATCGGCGCTGACAGCCATTGCCAATGACTATGATTTTGATTTGGTTTTTTCTAAGCAAGTGCATGCGCTTGGCCGCGCTGGTGATATTTTGCTGGCGATTTCGACTTCGGGTAATTCAGCCAATGTGATCTCGGCGATTCATGCCGCACATGATCGCAATATGGTGGTCTTGGCCTTTACCGGCCGCGATGGTGGGCAGATTGCCGATTTATTAACCGGTGATGATGTGCATTTATGTGTGCCTCATCCACGCACTGCGCGGATTCAAGAAGTCCATATCACGGCGATTCACGCTTTGTGTGATGCCGTGGACTTTATGCTCTTAGGGGGCGATTAATGAAAGGGCGCATCACGGCCGCGATTTTGGTCGCTAGCTTGGGTTTGTCAGCGTGTGTGCCTTTGGTTGTTGTGGGCGGAATTGCGGTTGGCGCTTGGATTGGTTCAGACCCGCGTAAAACAGTGATGATTAAAGACGATGCGGATTTATCGGCCAATATCAGCGCCAAAATCATTGATCGTTGGAAAGAGCTCGCACATGTGAATGTCGACACCTTTAATGGTGCGGTATTACTGGTGGGGGAGTTGCCGACAGCAGCTGCGCAGCAAGAAGCCACTGCGATCGCTAAAAGTTTTCCAAAAACGCGTAAAGTCTATAACGAAACCGTGATTGCGCCGCCATCGAGCGCGATGGATCGACTCAATGACAGCCAGCTCACGGCTAGAGTTAAAAGTGCTGTGATGTTGCAAGTGCCTGATGGCGCCAGCGTGCATGTGCAAATCGTGACTGAACGTAAAGTGGTGTATTTATTGGGCTTGGCGACGCCGCAAATTGCCGACCAAATCGCCAACATTGCCGCTTCGGTTTCAGGGGTGGCGCAGGTGGTGAAACTCATCGAGCCTAGCTTAGTCGCAACGCCATAGATCGATAGATGGTTTTATTGAAAAACAGCGCTCTCAATGAGCGCTGTTTTTGTTTGAATTATTTAAATAAAGCCGCTTGTTGCTTAAGTAAATCTTGCAGTACCCCTTGCATAATTAGCTTTTGCGCAGGCGCGGTAGGGTGTAATTGATCGGCTTGAAATAGCGCATTATTGTTAATAATCGGCGCTAATAAAAACGGTGTGAAACTTAGTTGAAACTCTTTAGCGAGTTTTTGATAACTCGCCGTAAATGCGCGGGTGTATTGTGGGCCAAAATTGGGCGGAATCTGTATGCCAACCAAATGTACCGCAGTGCCCTTGCTTTGTGCACTGCGAATGATTTTTGCCAGATTGTCTTGCATGGCTTGCGTGGGCAGACCACGTAAACCATCGTTAGCGCCAAGCGCCAAAATCAGTAATTGCGCGGGGTATTGATTTTGGATCGCAGCAAAGCGCGTTAGCCCACCGGCCGTGGTTTCTCCTGATACACTGGCGTTGATAATATGAAAGCTTTTACCGCGCCGCTGTAATTCGGTTTCTAGCAAGCGTGGCCAAGCTTGTTCGGCTTTTAGGCCGTACCCGGCGGATAGACTATCGCCAAAGACCAAAATAGTTGGCGTCTTGGCGGCAAATACCCCTTGGCTGGCGATGAGTAAGGCAGCAAGTAGCCAGGTTTTGGCTTTGCAAGATTTAGTACGGAGCTTTGTTAGCTTGGTGCATGTTCTACTGATTAACCATTTCAAACGGATTACTAGATTCATGACAATTCCTTTGCCTGTCGATACATCGGCGATATTGCAAGTACAGCAATTGACTAAAACCGTTGCCAGTGGCAAATCGACGCTGACTATTTTGCACGATTTAAGCTTGAGTGTCGCCCATGGTGCCAGTTTAGCCATTGTCGGTAGCTCAGGCTCGGGCAAATCGACTTTATTGGGTTTGCTGGCGGGTTTAGATGTGGCTAGTTCTGGTGAAATCTACTTGGCGGGCAACGCTTTAAGTGGCTTGAGCGAAGATGGTCGGGCCTTATTACGCGCCAAAACAGCGGGTTTTGTTTTTCAGTCTTTTCAGCTTTTGCCGGATTTAAGCGCCTTAGAAAATGTGATGTTGCCGCTCGAACTCAGCGATCGGGCCGATGCGCGTTCGGTTGCCGAGCAATGGCTGACTAAAGTTGGTTTAAGCGAGCGCATGCAGCATACGCCGCGGCAACTGTCTGGCGGCGAGCAGCAGCGAGTTGCGCTGGCGCGCGCTTTTGCGCCGGGGCCAGCGATTTTATTTGCCGATGAGCCCACCGGTAGTTTGGATTCGGCCACGGGACTGGTGATTGCCGATTTATTGTTCACGCTCAATCGTGAAGCAGGCACCACGCTGGTGCTGGTGACGCATGATGAAACATTGGCGGCGCGCTGCCAGTCTCAGCTGCGTTTAGCCGCTGGCCGAGTGGTCAGCCAGCTAGGTTTAGCAGCATGAAGTGGTCGATGAATTGGATTTTATTTCGCCGCAGTTTAGCTGCCGGTGAGTTTCGAACTTTGCTGTTGGCGCTAACGATTGCGATTGCTGCTTTAAGCAGTGTGGGATCGATTACTGAGCGGGTGCAGCATTTATTGTTGGGGCAAGCGAACGAGACTTTAGGCGCTGATTTGGTCTTGCGCTCAGACCATGAGATTGCCGCGCCGCTGAGTAATGCCGCGCAAGTTCAGGGTTTGCGCGTTGCCAAGACTGCCACATTTCCTTCTATGGTCGGTGTTCATCAGCCGGATATCGCGCCGGTCGCTGGCGAGACGCTCGCTGCCGCTTCGTCAAGCTCTGCCGAAACCGAGGCAGCTGCGCTGACTTTGGCCTCGGTAAAGGCGGTTAGCGCCTTATATCCTTTACGTGGCGATTTGCGTTTACAAGATGGCACGCGTACCAGCGCGCCGCAGATTGGGCAGGCGCTGATTGATCAACGCTTGCAATCCATGTTGGGTATTAAAGTCGGTGCCATATTGGATGTAGGTTTGCTGCAATTACAGGTAGTCGGTATCTTGGGGCAAGAGCCCGATGCCGCGTTTGATTTCTCGAGTTTACAGCCGCGCTTGATGATGAATGACGCCGATTTAGCCGCCAGCGGTTTATTGGGTTTTGGCAGTCGAGTGAAATACCGCTTAATGCTGGCAGGCAATGCCTCGGCGTTGGCTGAGTGGCGTTTGCAAGCTACAGCACAGTTAGAGCGCGGGCAAAAGCTAGAAAGCGTTAGCGACGCCAGACCCGAGCTGAAAGATGCCTTAGATCGAGCCAGTCGATTTTTAAAATTAGCGGCCTTATTGGCGGCTTGTTTGGCGGCGGTAGCGATGATTTTGGCGGCGCGCCGCTTTGCACTACGCCATTACGATATGGTGGCTTTGCTGCGCACCTTTGGCGCAACGCGCCGCCAAGTGCAGCAGATTTTATTGGCGCAATTGGCTTTAGTGGCTGCAATGGCGGCGCTGCTAGGCGGCGTATTGGGCTGGTTAGCGCAAACGGCTTTAGTGGCCTTATTAAAGTCAAGTTTACCCGCGCCTTTACCGGCGGGGAGTAGTTTGCCGTGGCTATTGGCGAGTGTGTTGGGCGTGGTGTTATTGATCGGTTGCGCAGGGCCAATGTTAATGGCGCTGGCACAAACGCCGCCACTACGCGTATTGCGCCGCGAGATTGAGCCCAGTGCCCGTGTTGGTGTGCAATGGTTGGTGACGTTAGGGTTGATGCTGGGCTTACTGTATTGGATTGCCAATGATATTCAACTGGCACTGATGGTGGGGGCTGGTGTGGTGTTGGCGCTGGCTTTGGCCGGTGGTTTAGGGTTGTTATTACTGCGTGGCTTGCAACTGCTATTGCCGGGGGCAACGGTAAAAATTGCTTTGCGCCAATTGCAGCGCCAACGTGTGTTGGTGGCAGCCCAACTGGGGGCATTATCATTGGGCTTGATGGGCATTGCGCTGTTAACCGTAGTGCAAAGTGATTTATTAAGCGCTTGGCAGCGGCAAATTCCAGCCAATGCGCCGAATCATTTTGCAGTCAATATCCAGCCTGAGCAAGCCAGCGCTGTGGCCCAGCAATTTAGCCAACAAGGTTTAGCTGCGCCGACTTTATTGCCGATGATCCGTGGGCGTTGGCTGGCGCTCAATCAGCAGCCGGTAGAGCCTGAGCGTTATAGCGAAGCGCGCGCGCAGCGTTTGGCTGAGCGTGAATTTAATTTGAGCGTGGCGCCAAGCGCAGTCAGCGAACAAGGCAAAATTGTGGCCGGTCAGCCTTTACAAGCCAATATCCCGGCGTGGTCAGTTGAAGAAGGCTTGGCAAAAACCTTGGGTATTGCCGTTGGGGACACGCTTACCTTTGATGTTGGCGGCATACCCATTAGTGCACCTGTTGCTAATTTACGTCAGGTGGCTTGGGAATCGTTCCAAGTGAATTTTTTTGTTATGGGTAGTGCTAGCTTACTACAAGCGCAGACCGGCAGTTGGATTAGTAGTTTTTATTTGCCACCCAATCAAACGCAATGGATCGCCAACTGGGTGCGCGCCATGCCCAATATCACTGTGATTGATGTGGGGCAGGTGCTTAATGAAGTGCAAAGAGTCATTACCTTAGCCAGCTCAGTGCTGCGTTTGGTGTTGATTTTATGCGTGCTGGCGGGCTTAACCGTCTTAATTGCTGCTTTGGATACCACTGAGAGTGAACGGCGGCGTGAGGCGGCGATTATGCGCGCCTTGGGTGCAACGTCAAAGCGACTGGCAGCCGTGTGGTGGGTGGAAAGTTTGTTGCTCGGCGCTGTGGCCGGCTTGATTGCGGGCGTGTGCGCCAGTGTCTTGGGTTGGTTTTTGGCCACGCAACTACTGAATATCCCGATGGCGCTTAATTTCTTATTGCCGTTATATACCTTACTACTGGGCATGCTTTTGGCAGCATTAACGGTGTGGCGACGCTTGCGTATTTTTGCGCAAACCACACCGATGATGTTACTTAAAGATTAAACCGTTGCAATGTTTGCGCCAGCGCAAAACTGTGTAAGTTTGAGTGGTGCATGCTGTGATGAAATTGGGTATTCAATGGGGTGGGGCAATGCTGATTTTGGATCAAGGACCCGTGGTTCGGCTGTGCCAAACTTATCTGGGTGGCACACCGCATCAGGTTGAAAAAGTCACCGGCTTTTATGCCGATGTGTATATGGTCACCGTAGGGGCTGTGCGGTCGGTATTGAAGTACTACCGTCTGCCGGGGCAGGCGCAGCTAGAGGCTGCTGGTTTGGATTTTTTGCGGCAGTATAGCCATGGCATCAAAATCCCAGAAGTGATTGCACTGCATACCCCGGGTGACATCGGTGAAGCACTGATTATGACTTATGTTTCTGGGATTCCGGCAAGTCATGCGCTTGAATCGCCAGTAATGATTGATCGCTTTGCCGATGAATGCACCGATTTATTACTGAGCTGGCATTCAGTTACTCGGCCGACTGGTTTTAGCGGTCTGGATGGTTGTCAGTACGCTGATTTTGCCAGTAGCTATCAAGCCTTTTTGCAGCAGCGGATTCATTGGCTGAAAAGCAATTGGGCCGCGCAGCGTTTGGGCGTGCATTTGCGCGAAAGGCTGATTGCGCTGGCTGAGCAATTTGATGCTTTACCGCCGGCAGCGATCGGCTTGCCAACGTTGATTCACGATGATTGCCATGCGGCTAATTTTTTAGTTGATCCGGAAACCCAGCGTTTATGTGGTGTGATCGATCCGTGTCATGCGCGATTTGCCCATAAAGAATTGGATTTATTTCACTTGTCGGATGTGCGGCCTGATTTTAAATTATTGCCAACGTATCTGGCCAAATCGCCACAAGACGCAGGCTTACGCACTCGATTGGCGTATTTCAGTTTATTTGACGACATCAAGCATGCGGCAGCAACGCATTGGGATGACGAAGAATGGCTATGGCGTAAAGTGGATAAAGTTGACGTTTTGATGGCGCAAATTCCGTTGGTGGCTTGAGCGTGTGGATTGAAATAAAAAAAGCCGGTTCACGATGAACCGGCTTTTTTATGCTCATTTTAAATCGCAATGATTGCAATCTAATCGTCATCATCTTCATTTAAGCGCACGAGTAAAACTGGAATCGTGGTGCGGTGTAATAAGCTTTCGGCCATGCTGCCAAAGATTAAATTCATAAACCCTGAGTAGCCATGCGTACCCATTACAATCAGATCGGCATTGACTGCTGTTGCCGCTTTAAGTAGCGCATCAGCAGTATTGCCGCCGCGTTGCTCGATCAGGCGGTTACTACATGCAACGCCTTGGTTTTGCGCTTGCTGGCAAAAGCGATCAAGCATGGCTTGAATTTCGCCTTCAACGCGATCACGTTGCTCATCGTAGCTTGGCAGATCAAGCCCGGGCATCACGCTGCTGGCAATGGTTGCGCGCGAAATATCGCTCACATGCAGCAAAATCAGTTCGCTTTTGGCCAGTTGTGCCAGGGCTAAAGCATGCTCAAAGGCTGCGGCAGCGGTGTCGCTGTTGTCAATGGGAACCACAATTTTTTGATACATATCGCGCTCCAAAAAATGCGAAGTGGGCAAGCAAAAAAGGCTTACATCGTCGTGCCATTTTGCCAGAAAACGTGTGCAGCAAACCAACTGCCTTAGTACTTACTCGATGCGATTCATTGTACAGAGAATGCCGACCATTAGTGATAAAACGCGCAGTGCAAACTTATGGATAAGGTGCGTTCAATACCGCCAAAAACTCATCGCCATATTTATCGAGTTTACGATCGCCAACGCCCGAAATGCGCGATAGCTCATAATGATCGCGCGGATGCAATCGAATCATTTCTTTGAGCGTGGCGTCGCCAAATACCACATACGCCGGTACGTCTTGATCGTCGGCGAGTTGTTTTCTGAGTCGGCGCAATGCTTGCCAGAGCGCCAATTCTTGCGGATTGGCAAAATCGCTGTCTTTGTCGGTGTAATTAAATTTCTCGGTGCGGGCACGTAAAAATAGCGGCGTTTCGCCTTTTAAATACGGCCGAGCCAGATCAGTCAGCTGCAAACCGCCGTGACCTTCGGGTGCCAGTTGCAAAGCGCCGCGCACGAGAAGTTGGCGAAATACGGCGCGCCAGCTTGATTCGTCTACGTCTTTGCCAATGCCAAAGGTGCTGAGTTTGTCGTGCAAAAATTCTTTGACCTTAGGCGTGGTTTTACCGCGTAACACGTCGACCAAATGCGCAACGCCAAAGCGATTGCCAGTGCGATAAACGCAAGATAAGGCTTTTTGCGCCGCTGCGCTCATTTCGACTAATTGGGGTGGATTTAAACAATTATCGCAATTGCCGCAAGGGGTAATGGTTTCGCCAAAATAGGCCAGCAAAGTTTGTCGTCGGCAGTCGGTGGATTCAACGAGGCCCAACATGGCATCCAGTTTGCGGCGCTCGATGTGTTTTTGCTCATCGCTGCTACCGCCTTGCTCTATCATTTGCGCCAGCAAGATCACATCGTTTAAGCCATACGCCAGCCAAGTATTGGCGGGCAAACCATCGCGGCCAGCGCGGCCAGTTTCTTGGTAGTAGTTTTCTATGCTTTTGGGCATATCCAAATGCGCGACAAAGCGCACATCGGGCTTATTAATTCCCATGCCAAAGGCGATGGTGGCCACCATGACTACGCCTTCTTCACGCAGAAAAATTTGTTGATTTTTGGCGCGCACACTGGCGTCGAGCCCAGCGTGATACGGCAGCGCGCGAATTTCTTTTTCTCTAAGCCAAGCGGCAGTGTCTTCGACTTTTTTGCGCGATAGGCAATACACAATGCCAGAATCTCGCTCGTGCTCCCGGCGCAAAAAAGTCAGCAATTGATCGCGGGCGGTTTTTTTCTCGACAATGGCGTAGCGCAAATTGGGGCGATCAAAGCTGGAGATATATTGCTTGGCACCTTCTAAGCGCAAGCGCATGACCATCTCGGTTCGCGTGGCATGATCGGCCGTGGCGGTGAGTGCAATGCGTGGCACTTGCGGAAAATCATCAGCCAACACCGATAAGGCCAGATATTCAGGGCGGAAATCATGGCCCCATTGTGAAACGCAATGCGCTTCATCAATCGCAAATAGGGCGATATGCGCTTGGCGTAGCAAGGATTGAAAGCGAATCGTCGTTAGCCGCTCAGGTGCGACATACAGTAGCTTGAGTTCCCCTGCGACAAAAGCGCGCTCAACTTCACGCGCCGCATTGGCGTCCAGCGTTGAATTTAAAAAAGCCGCCGCGACGCCCAATTCTTTGAGCGCATCGACTTGGTCTTGCATCAGCGCAATCAGCGGCGAGACCACCACCGCGCAACCGTTTCGCACCAAGGCAGGGATTTGATAGCACAGCGATTTGCCGCCCCCCGTGGGCATGAGGACGAGCGCATCACCACCGGCGCAAATATGGTCGACGACTTCACCCTGTTGGCCACGAAAAGCGTGATAACCAAAGGTGTGTTCAAGAATGTGCAGCGGAGTATTAGGCATATGGGCGTGAATTGTACTCTTTTCTCTCGGAATAGATGGTTTTTACCCCTGAGTGCTGGGCTGCTTTGGCTAAGTTGCGTAACATTTGCATTATTAGGAAATGCTTATAAAGCAATTTGCTTATAAAAAGTCCAAAAGACTTCGAGGAGGTAATATGCCGCAACGACTAGTCCGTCTTTTACGCCGCATTATGGTGGCTTTAATGTTGCTGAGCGTAGTGTTGCTCATGTGGCAACATTGGGGAATGACGCGCGTTATTCGCTTTGATGCCGAGAACGACTCTGGGATTTTTTTTCCGATTGATGATCGGCCACTAGGTGGTAAAACGGTCTCCAGCGTGATGCGGCAGGGCGACGCAATGCTGCTGTTCTGTGCGCTGGATGCTCAAGCGTATGCTTGGCCGTTTTGCGAGGCCAGTGTGCGAATTGCGACTGCGCCTGAGGGGATTGATTTATCTAAGCTGGATGAAATGCATCTTGATTTAGGATTAAGCTCGCCTAAAGGGCGAAAAATCAGAATTTATTTACGCAATTACGAGCCTGAATTTTCTTCATTAACCGACCCACTTTCACTCAAGGTGAATGAGGTTGAAGTCGATGTGCCTGAAAATGGTCAATTGACAATTCCATTGCGCTATTTCCGTGTGGCGTCATGGTGGTTAGTCGATCAAAAAATCCCTTTTGTGCATAGCGATATGAAGTTAAATAATGTCTCGCATCTGGAGATTATTACCCCAAATGCTGTGGTGACGGGGGATTATCAAATTGCGATCAATGCCATTGAGTTTCGCGGTAAATGGCTTAATTTAACCCAATTATTGGCTGGTATTGTGATTGTTTGGCTGGCGTTTGGTCTGGCTTGGCTTATTTTGGAATTGATTATTTATCGCCAGCAGTTTAATGCCAAACGCTTGCAAATGACTGAATTAGAAAATATCAATCGCGCATTAGCACTTCAAGCTGAAACTTTAAGTTATCAAGCGCGTTTTGATTCGCTCACGGGCGCACTCAATCGAGAAGGTTTGCGCGACTTTCTATTGCAGCAATGGCAAGGCGACAGTCCAAATGAAGCGGGAATGAGCTTGTTATTTGCCGATTTAGATTTTTTTAAACGAATTAATGATGATTTTGGCCATGCGGTTGGCGACGCCGTATTGCAGCAATTTACGCTGGTGCTGCGTCAAGACATTCGGCAAAGCGACGCCTTGGTTCGCTGGGGCGGTGAAGAATTTTTAATCGTTTGTCCGCGTACCCCACTCGATGCGGCAACGCGATTGGCGGATAAATTAAGGCAGAGTATTGCGCAGGTGGAGTGGCCCAATGGTATTCAACTGACGTGCTCTTGCGGCGTAGCAACACGCAATGAGGGCGAAGCATTTAGCGCTTTAATTGAACGTGCGGATGCGGCTTTATATCGGGCAAAAGCGGCAGGGCGCAATCGTGTTGAAGTGGGGTGAGATAGTTAAATTAATGGGTATATCGACCTATGCTTTATAAATAATGACCTAGATCGATATACCCTTATTGATTACAAGCCTGCTTCAACTAGCATTTCACGCGTGAGCAAGAAGACAAAGCCGTCACCTGATTCGGTGCTTAACCATACAAACGGCAGTGTTGGGAATTGCGCTTCGAGCTCGTCGCGGTTATGGCCGATTTCAACAACCAATACACCGCGTGGATTTAAGTGCTTGGTCGCTTGCGCTAAGATTTCGCGGGTGATATCGAGGCCATCTTCACCGCTACCTAAGGCCATTTCTGGCTCATGCAGATATTCTGGCGGTAATTCGGCAACGCTGTGTGCGTCGACATACGGTGGATTGGAAATAATCAAGTCGTAGCGTTCATCTGGAATCGCTGCGAATAAATTCGAGTCGAGCAAATCAATTCGATCCCCCAAGCCATATTCCAGGATGTTGATTTCAGCCACATCGAGCGCATCGGGCGAGAGATCAATCGCATCAATGGCCGCATCGGGGAAGGCGTGCGACATTAAAATCGCCAAGCAAGCCGATCCGGTACACATGTCCAGCGCGCGGTGGATGAGTTCTGGATGCTCTACATACGGCTCTAAGCCATCGTTAAATAAAATCTCGGCGATAAATGAGCGCGGCACAATCACGCGTTCATCAACATAAAATTTAAATTCGCCCAAATACGCTTCTTTGGTTAAATACGCTGCGGGCTTACGCGTAACCACGCGTTCTTGAATCACATCGAGCACTTGCGCGATTTCTTCTGGCAATAAATGCGCGTCAAACACCGGCTCTAGGCGGTCAATCGGTAATTTGAGCGTGGCTAAAATCAAATAAGCTGCTTCGTCCCACGCTTCAGTGGTGCCGTGACCATAAAATAACTCAGCGGTATTAAAACGGCTGACGGCAAAGCGGTGCAGATCACGCACGGTGCGTAAATGTTCACGGGCGATATCGTACATACGTTGGGCTCCAAAGTGGGGTAGTGACAGTGTGCTAAGGGCTGTTGGCATTTGGTTTTTCGCCGCGCCCAGCCCGCTGGGTTTGGCGGCGGCTGTTTAGATAAAGTCACCTGATGCTGCGTTACCAAGCGCTGGCGTAGAATGACTACGCTGCGCGCTTCGTGCCTTGCCTCAGGCCCAAATCCGCATAAACGCGGCTGGCAAACCAAGCGTCAACAGACCCTAGTTTACTGCGATTGGCTTAGCTTGCCGTCATTTCAACAGAATAATTTGATCTAGCCCGTATTCGCTCAATGAATGAGCGTGTATCGAGGATGCGCCTTGGCTGGCCGATGATGAGTGGCAATCAGCGTTAAATGCTTGGTTTTATACTGGATTTTATCGCTGATCGACGCCATTGGCTGCAGACGAAGGTAGGCATATGGGCGCGCTTGGTGTAAAGTGCTGCCTTTAGTTTTGTCGCGTGTATTGGAGTGTAATGAGTATCACATTTGCATCATTAGGCTTGGCGCCTGAAGTATTGAAGGCGGTCGTTGCACAAGGCTATGAAACTCCCACTGCGATTCAAGCTGAAGCAATCCCGGTTATTTTGGCCGGTAAAGATGTGTTAGGCGCCGCGCAAACCGGTACCGGTAAAACCGCCGCGTTTACTTTACCGATTTTGACGCGAATTATCCGTCACGCCAATCACAGTGCTTCTCCGGCACGTCATCCGATCCGTGCTTTGATTTTGACGCCAACGCGTGAATTGGCCGATCAGGTGTACGCCAATGTGGCCACTTACAGCAAGGGCACGGGTCTGCGTAGCCATGTGGTGTATGGCGGTGTGGATGTGAAAGCGCAACAACCAGCGCTGCGTGAAGGGATTGAAGTTTTGGTCGCCACGCCAGGCCGATTGCTGGATCATATCCAGCAAAAATCAATTAATTTATCGCAAGTTGAAATTTTGGTCTTAGACGAAGCCGATCGCATGCTCGATATGGGTTTCATTCTCGATATTCAAAATATTTTCAATTTGTGTACCAATCGCAAGCAAACGCTGTTGTTCTCGGCGACTTTTGCGCCCGAAATTATCAAGCTGTCCAAGCAATTTATGCATGAGCCAGTGAAAATTGAAATTTCACGCCAAAACTCAGCCAATGAATCCGTCAAACAAGAATTGCATCCGGTTGAAACCGGCCGCAAACGCGCTTTGTTGGCGCATTTGATTCGGGTGCATCAAATGACGCAAGTGATTGTGTTTTGCCGTACCAAAATCGGTGCCGATCAAGTGGCGCGTGATTTAAAACGTGCTGGCTTTAATTGCGAAGCGATTCATGGCGACCGCGATCAACGCGCGCGCACTGAAGCGCTGACTAAATTCAAAGCCGGTGAAACGCAAGTGCTGGTTGCCACCGACGTGGCTGCGCGCGGTTTGGATATTTCTGATTTGCCGTATGTGGTGAATTACGAATTGCCGACCAATGCCGAAGATTACGTGCATCGTATTGGCCGTACCGGTCGTGCTGGTGCTACCGGTGTGGCGATTTCTCTGGTTGCGCCCGAAGAAGGCAAGGCTTACGAAGGCATCAAAAAGCTACTCAATCGCGAAATGCCGTTGATTCCAGTGCATGGCTTCTCGCCGGGTACGATTCAAGTGATCGACGAGCGTCCAGCGCGCGCTGAGCGTCGTCATCATGTTGACCCAACGACCGATAAAGGCGTGAAAGAATATCAACGGATGCCATCGCGCGCGCAGCGTGATGCCAGCGATGTGCCAGCGTTCCCAAGTAATTTACCTAAATTACCCAAGCGTGCACCACAAGTGGCGGCGCTGTTCTTGCCGAAAAAACACGGTTAATTACCGATTGAATGCAAAAGGGCCGAAAGGCCCTTTTTTTTGGGCTCGCAATCGGCTGATTCAGTGCTGGCTTACCAGATATAACCCAGACCTAGCCCCGCATAAAACTCACCGCGATGTTGCACAATCGGGCTGTTTTGGATGTTTTTATCGTACAGCTCGTAATTGACTGCGGCCATGCCGATCCAGCTTTTATTAAATCGGTAGCTGCTAATGATGGCCATCATTGGAGAGACTGTACTGCCGGTATCCCAGCTTGGGCGGCTACTGCTCGCTTCTTGCGCTGAAACCCCACCAAAATAGTAATTTGCCATCTTGCTACTGCGCACCATGACGCCCATGCCGGGCATGATGAGTAGATTGTCGCGCACAATCGGGAAATCAGTCCAAAATAGGGCTTCTTGTCCTTTACTATTACCGGTGATATCGCTCGATACCCGCATACTCAGTAGCGCAAAGGGCAGGGCGTAATTGAGCCCAACACCGGCTTCAAGCTGGCCTTTACGTTTGATCATGCCGGCCAGTGCTGCGTGGTCCTCTGGGTCTAGATTGCCAAAGCGAACCCGGCCGTAAGCGTACAGCCCGAGCTTATTTTCTTTATAAAAATAATAGCGGGCTCGATCGCCTAGATACATTAGACGATCGCCAAAATAAATCAGCCCAGGGATGGCGTATATCGCAGCATCTTGGGCTTGATAGCGTGCTTGTCCACCGAGCACGACACCGCCGACGATGAGTCCGCTGGGAATTGGACTTTGTGGATTATCACTGGCTAAAAAATCCAAAGAACCAAAATCAATTTCAGCTTGAGCAGGTATTGCGCTCAAAGCCATGACTGATAATGCTAAACGGGCAATACATCGGTTTAATGTAGCACAAGGCATACGATACTCGGGGCGATGGTGATTCGGTTTAAGCGGCAACGAGGCGAACAGCTAAAGGCTGGCCACCTTCGGCAATCGGTAATAGACGATCGATATTGGGATGCTTACCGGGAAAGCTTTGCGCATCGGCGGTGTGCTCGGCATACAGGCGTAAACCTTTTTGCGCGGCGATATCGCTGATGGCGCCAAATTCTTGATACAAAGCGTGGTATAAGCGCACGCTACCGGCTTGGCCGGGGCGATTTTCAATGCGGGCGATCACGGTTTCACCATCGAGTAATTCAATGGCCGATAAGTGATCAATGCTTGGCATTAAGGCCAGTTGTTCAGCAAAAGTCATTTTTTTATCCTAGTCGTCAACCAAATTGAAGGTTGCGACGTTATATCACACAGAACATGCTGCATAGTGCAGTTTGCTGGTTTGGAGAAATAAAATGCATACTTCAATGAAAGCTTTGTTATTAGCTGCGACTGTTTTTGCCACTTCGATGGCTTTCGCTGCCACGCCAACTTGCCCACAAATGCCAAAAGGCGATATCACTAAAGCAGAGCATCAGAAAATGTCGGATGCCCGCTTTGAGCAAATGGATGCCAATAAAGATGGCACCGTAACCGTGGCTGAACGCCTTGCTGCACGCGACGCCATGCGCGCCAATTGCTCAAGTAAAAAAGGCCATCGCGGTATGGGGCATGGCTCAATGCCAGCTCACGCGTCGATGCCAGCGCATGCTTCGATGCCAATGCATCATTAATAAGCTAGCGATTCCTCGTGAAAAAAAACGCCAAGTCAGCTTGGCGTTTTTTTATGGGGCAAAGCAATAGCGCGTTAAATTTGCGCGTCAGGCCCCCAAATTTGGCTGAGCGGCATGGCGCCCGCGATAATGCGGCTATCAATGACTTTTAGAATTCTAAATTCAGCCAATTGACCATTACGGCGGATGGCTTGCGGATAGAGCTGATCGTCGCGATCAAATAGCGCGAGAATTTGCGGTGCGGCGGCGCCAATCGCTTGCTCAATCACCACGCCACATTCGCCATTATTGAGTAACACCACTGAGCCCGGTGGATAGCTACCAATCGTCTGGCTAAATAAATTCACCAGTTTTTGATCCAAACTGCCACCGGCACTATTGAGCGATGTTTGTAAGGCCACATCGGCTGATTGGCTGGTTCGATAGGTGCTGTTCGACAGTAAGGCGCAATAGCGATCAGCCAGACCAATCAAGCGGGCGGCAAATAACACCGCATCCCCCGCGAGCTGCTGCGGATAGCCGCTGCCATCGGGTGCTTCGTGATGCTGCAAGACGCAATCGAGCCACATCGAGTCGGCCACACCTAAGTTACGTAGTGCTTCGCGGCCTTGCGCTGGGTGCAGTTTGATTTGGCTGAGCTGTTCGGGGGTGAGTGCGCTACTTTGCTGGGATAATTCATTTTGCAGCTCATACATGCCGATATTCATCGTTAGTGCCGCAGCGATAAAATGCCAGCGCTCGGTTTCGCTATGCCCTAAGTTTTTGAGCGCTAAATTGACAACAATAGCCACATTGATCGGATGGCGCACGGTATAGGGGCCATTTAGATCAAGCTGTATCATCGCTAACGCTACATTGCTATTTTGTTCGCAAGCGGTAAATAAATGCTGAATAACGGCATTGATTTGCACAATAAAGCTCGCCTGATTGGGCGTTTGTGCCAAGCAGGGAGCGAGTTGCTGACGTGCAGCCAAGATATGCTGCGCGCTAGAAAGTAAGTCAGTGGTCATACAGCATCATCAATTAGGACAATGGCGTTAGTTTAGCTGATTCTATTCTTGCATGACAGCTTAAGGTTTGTTGACGCTTTGTTTACCAATCGCGTTTGTGTGGATTTTGGCCTAAGGCAAGGCACGAAGCGCGCCAGCGCGGCGGAAAACCTAATGTCAACAGAACCTAGATTGGATGAAAGTGTTGCTGCTTTATTCGGCTTCGTCGATCCACAACATTTGAATCGCTTCGAGGATTTTTTCACCGCAATGCGAAGGGTCATCGTTAAAGCCGTCTAGCGCCAGCACCCAGTCGCGTAAATCAGTAAAACGAATGGTGCTTGGATCGGTATCAGGGAATTTTTCGCTCAATTGAATGGCGATTTCGCGGCTATCGGTCCATTTCATGATTTGCTCCTTGGGTATAGTTGGCTAGGCTGTTATTTTATTTGGCTGGATAGTTATACCCTAGCCGATTAGGCGATGTTCAGATTACGTGTTGATCGTTATTTAAGTGCCTGCGGCACATTGCTTTACAGTCGCAATCCGCGACGGGGACTTACTTTCTTTGCGTCGCCAAAGAAAGTAAGCAAAGAAAGGCGACCCGAGCGCGCCCAGCTCCGCTGTGCCCTCGATTGTCGTGAGCCAAACGATAAAACCGTTTGTCTCTCTCCGCACTCGGTGCGCTTGGACGGGATTTTAAGCCCCAGCTCAACGAGAGAGGCACAGCATCAATCCATGATCTGAATGCTCTGATTAGTGATGCTCACGCGCATGGTTGATGGTGTATTTAGGTAATTCAACCACCAATTCAGTGTCGGCCACTTCGGCTTGGCATGACAAACGTGAGCAAGATTCTAGCCCCCAAGCTTTATCCAGTTGGTCTTCTTCGAGCTCATCGGCTTCGTTAAGACTACTAAAACCTTCACGAATTAATACGTGGCAAGTGGTGCAGGCACAGGATTTTTCGCAAGCGTGTTCGATCTCGATGTCGTTCGCCAGTAGTGCATCACAAATCGTGGTGCCGGGCTCGACGTCAAGTACCGCCCCTTCTGGGCAGAGCGTCGGGTGGGGTAATACAACGATTTGAGTCATGGTCAATCCTTCATTCAAACAGCGCAATGCTTGCGCTGGTTTTAGCAATTGCAAAAACGATGATTGCGCGCAGCGCGCTGTGTCGTTAAATATCAGTAATTTTGTGGCCGCTTAAACCGCGTTTGACGGCTGCATTCATGCGGCGGCTGGCAAATTCATCGCTGGCGGCATTCAGTTGCTCGGTGCCGGCGATTAAGGCGTTGGCATCATCACCAGCAATTAGCGCTTGTAAGTGGGCTAGTGCAGCATCAATTGGCTCACGCTCGCTTGGATTGAGTAAATGACCGTCGGTTTCGAGTGCAATCAATACCGCGGCGACAATGCTGCTGGCTTCAACGCGCGCTTCAGCGAGCTTTCTGGCTTGCAAATCCACATTGGCATGGGTCATTGATTCAGTGAGCATGCGGCTAATTTCATTGTCGGTCAGACCATACGACGGTTTGACCGCGATGCTCGCTTCAATGCCGCTCGATTGCTCACGCGCAGAAACTGACAGCAAACCATCGGCGTCAACTTGGAAAGTCACGCGAATTCGCGCCGCACCGGCGACCATTGCAGGAATACCACGCAGCTCGAATCGCGCCAAGCTACGGCAATCGCTAACGAGTTCGCGCTCACCCTGCAATACGTGAATCGCCATCGCGGTTTGGCCGTCTTTAAACGTGGTGAATTCTTGTGCGCGGGCCGTTGGAATAGTGCTATTGCGGGGAATGATTTTTTCGACCAAACCGCCCATGGTTTCTAAGCCCAAAGACAATGGAATCACATCGAGCAGCAACCAATCGTCGTCCCCTTTATTGCCCGCCAATACATCAGCTTGAATTGCTGCGCCAATGGCAACGACTTTATCGGGGTCCAGATTGGTTAGCGGTTCTTGGCCAAATAAATCACGCACCGCTTTGCGTACATGCGGCATCCGCGTTGCGCCGCCCACCAAAACCACGCCTTTCACGCTGGCAAAATCGAGCTTGGCGTCGCGCAGCGCTTTTTTAACCGGCAATAGTGTTTTGCTGATTTGGTGCGCGGTCATTTGATGAAAGAGTTCGGCGCTGAGCGTTAAATCCACCACCTGCCCATCCGATAAAACGGCGGTAATCTGGGTGCTGGTGTGATCGGTGAGTGCTTCTTTGGCTTCGCGTGCTCGCGTCAGTAGCAGGCGCGTATCGTGTGGATTGGGGCCGTGAATGCCTGCCTGCTCTAAAATCCAACAATAAATTCGGTGGTCAAAATCGTCGCCACCGAGTTGCGAATCACCTGACGTGGCGCGCACTTCAAACACGCCGCGCGTGAGTTCGAGCACTGATACGTCAAATGTGCCGCCACCCAAGTCGTAAATCACATACGTGCCTTCAGACGCATTGTCCAAGCCATACGCAATCGCAGCGGCAGTCGGCTCATTCAAGAGCCGCAAGACATTGATGCCAGCAAGGGTAGCGGCGTCTTTGGTCGCTTGGCGCTGCGCGTCATCAAAATACGCTGGAACAGTAATGACAGCACCGACGAGCTCGCCGCCGAGGCTCTCCATCGCGCGCGCTTTGAGGTTTTTGAGGATTTCGCTCGACACTTCAACCGGGCTTTTTATCCCTGCGCGCGTCACGATTTTGAGCATGCCCGGCTCATCAACAAAGCGATACGGCGTGGCTAAATCGGCGATGTCATTGATGCCACGGCCCATAAAGCGTTTCACCGACAGCAGTGTATTGCTTGGGTCGACATTTTGCTGCGCTTGCGCCGCATGGCCAACCAGCGTTTGTCCTGATTGGCTGTAATGCACTACCGATGGCAGTAGCGTGCGACCATCATGGTCGGGCAGGCAGACCGCGCTGCCACTTTTTACCGTTGCGACTAATGAATTGGTCGTACCCAAGTCGATGCCCACCGCAAGACGGTGTTGATGTGGCGCGGCTGAAAGGCCGGGTTCGGAGATTTGCAACAAAGCCATTGGCTTAAATCCTAAAAATCTAATCGATTAAAATGCTTTAAGGTATATGCCTGAAGCGATTTATACGTAAAGGCTTCAGGAATATACCCTAGTGTAGGGCAGATAATAACCTGCCAAACTGGCTGGAAATAAAATTGAGCACCGTAGATACGATTAGCGCAGCGTAATCGTACGTAAGCCATTCCTCCGATTTCGCTACGCTCTATCGGAGCTACGATACTGCTCGGCTAGCGATTAATACAAAATCGCTTCAATCGCATCACCAATTTCTTGGTCGAGCTTTTCCATAAAGCGTAATTTTCTCACGCTCAGCGCAGCGTGGATATAGTCTTTTTGCCCATCGATTTGCATTGCCAATTTGTCTTCAAGTGCTTGCATTTCGGCGCGCATCTCGCTGGCTAGGTTTTCTAGCGCGCTTAAATTTTGGCTGGCTTTGGCCTCCGCAATGCTTTCGCGCCATTCCATTTGCGCCAGCAAAAAATCCATCGGCATTGCAGTATTGGTTTCTTCTTGCGTATCGATATCGGCCAATTTGAGTAAATACCGCGCTCGAGCGAGGCCTGATTTTAAGGTCTGATATGCTTCGTTGATATGCGTGGTCGCTTGCAAGCTTTGGCGTCGTTCTGCATCGCTGGCCGTCGCAAAACGATCTGGATGAAATTGAGCCACAGCTTCGCGATAGCGGGTATCGAGCAGTTTGGTGTCAATCGCAAAGGCGACGGGCAGATCGAATAGGGCGAAATGGGATTGATTGAAGTTGATCATGGGGATGGGGTGAGTGGGGAATAGGGAATAGCAAAAACATACTTTTTTGCTGACACATTGATATTAAAAAGGACGGGAGAGAGTTCTAAGTCGACAGTACAAATACTGATCATTCCCCATTCTCCAGTCCCCATTCACTATACTTCGCTTACACGCCAAAGCTTTCGCCACAGCCGCATTCGTTTTTAACGTTGGGATTGTTAAATTTAAATCCTTCGTTGAGGCCTTCTTTGGTGTAATCCAATTCAGTACCGTCCAAATAAGCGAGTGATTTGGCGTCGGTGTAAATCTTGGCGCCATGGCTTTCAAAGACCAAATCAGTGTCGCTTTCAACGTCAACAAATTCGAGCTTGTAGGCCATGCCTGAGCAGCCCGAGGTTTTGACTGCTAGACGAATCCCAAGGCCTTTACCGCGTTTTTTAATAAAGTTTGCGACGTGATTTGCTGCCGCTTCGCTAAGTGTTAGTGCCATATTGAACTCCATGATGGAGTAGGGTGGGGCGTTAGGCGTATTTCAATCCCGACTCCCCATTGCCTACTCACAGGTGTTTTTGCTTGTAATCTTCGACTGCGGCCTTGATTGCATCTTCAGCCAAGATTGAGCAGTGAATTTTAACCGGTGGCAAGGCGAGTTCTTCAGCGATTTGGGTGTTTTTAATCGCCAAGGCTTGGTCTAGTGTTTTGCCTTTAACCCATTCAGTCACCAAGGACGATGATGCAATCGCTGAGCCACAGCCGTAGGTTTTGAATTTTGCATCTTCAATCAGGCCATCGGCACCGACTTTGATCTGCAATTTCATCACATCGCCACACGCTGGCGCGCCGACCATGCCGGTACCTACGGTGTCGTCGCCTTTTTCAAAAGCGCCCACATTGCGTGGATTTTCGTAATGATCGAGTACTTGTTCGCTATATGCCATTTTCTTCTCCTGACGGAGAGGGATTGGGGATTGGGAATTAGGGATTGCTCAAGCCTGTTGGCTTCTTGCTTCAAATCCCTGATGCCCAATCTTTGATCCCACTCTTGAATTTAATTCTTGGATTCAATTGGAAAGGACAGGAAAGGTATGCAATGAATGCGCTTGACCATTCCCTAATCCCCATTCTCTGTGTTAATGCGCCGCCCATTCGATGGTGCTGATATCAATGCCTTCTTTATACATATCCCACAATGGCGACAAAGCACGTAGCTTGTCGATCTTGCCCTTGATCAATTCAATCGCAAAGTCGATTTCAGCCTCAGTCGTAAAGCGGCCAATGGTGAAACGAATCGAGCTGTGTGCCAACTCGTCCGAGCGGCCCAAGGCGCGCAATACGTACGATGGCTCTAGCGAGGCAGAAGTACAGGCCGAGCCGGATGATACTGCCAAGTCTTTGAGTGCCATAATCAGCGACTCGCCTTCGACATAATTGAAACTCACGTTCAAGTTGTGCGGAACGCGGTGCACCATATCGCCATTTAAATGGGTTTCTTCGATTTCTTTAAGGCCATTCCACAAACGATCACGCAAAGCGCCGATGCGTTGGTTTTCGGTGGCCATGTCTTCGCGCGCAATGCGGAATGCTTCGCCCATGCCGACGATTTGATGCGTTGCCAAGGTGCCTGAACGAAAACCTCGCTCATGGCCGCCACCGTGCATTTGTGCTTCTAGACGAATGCGTGGTTTACGGCGAACGTAGAGTGCACCCATGCCTTTCGGACCGTAGGTTTTGTGCGCCGAAAAACTCATTAAATCGACTTTCAAAGTCGACAAATCAATCTCGATTTTGCCAGTAGCTTGGGCGCTATCAACATGGAATACGATGCCGCGTTCGCGGCAGATTTCGCCAATGGCGGCGATATCTTGGATCACGCCGATTTCGTTATTGACTGACATGACCGAAATCAAAATCGTATCTGGGCGGATCGCAGCTTTGAGCGCGTCTAAATCGAGTAGACCATTGTCTTGTACATCAAGGTAAGTCGCTTCAAAACCTTCGCGCTCAAGTTCACGCACGGTGTCTAGCGTGGCTTTGTGCTCGGTTTTTACTGTGATGATGTGTTGACCCTTGGCTTTATAAAAGTGCGCCGCACCTTTGAGTGCCAAGTTAATTGATTCTGTCGCACCCGAGGTCCAAACGATTTCTTTTGGATCGCAATTGACCAAAGCCGCTACTTGTTCACGCGCTTCTTCGACAGCAGCTTCAGCTTCCCAGCCAAAGGGATGCGAGCGGCTCGCTGGGTTGCCAAACATTTCGGTTAGATAAGGAATCATCTTTGCCGCAACGCGTGGATCAACAGGCGTAGTCGCCGAGTAATCAAGATAGATCGGATGTGACAGATTCATAGGTCTTGCTCCAATTTCAAAATCGATGGGGTTGGCCCCGTGTAGTCTTTTTTTGCTCAGTGGTTAGCGGTATTGCTGGCGCGCTTGTCTTGTAAAACACCGGTTTTATCACTGCAGCGCTTTAATTTATTGTTTTGCTTATCGATTAAATCACCTAAGGTCACCCCAGATAAATAATCGTAAATGGTGCTGCTTAAATCGCTCCACAAATCGTGGGTCATACAGCGGCCTTCGTCGCGACAATTTTCTTTGCCGCCGCATTGCGTGGCATCGATGGGCTCGTCAACGGCTTGAATGATTTCGGCGACATTGATCTTGCCTGCTGGACGAGCAAGGCAATAACCACCGCCCGGACCACGCACGCTTTCAACCAATTCGCGGCGGCGTAATTTACCGAATAATTGTTCTAAATAAGACAGTGAGATATGCTGCCGTTCGCTAATTCCAGCAAGCGTAACAGGACCACCGGCTTGGCGTAGTGCCAGATCAAGCATCGCGGTAACGGCGAAGCGGCCTTTGGTGGTCAAGCGCATGAGGTTTCTCTACTGATTTATCTTGTTTTGATGGTATCAAATCCCGACTATTTTAGTCAAGTAAAAGCCCGACTAAAATAGTCGGGATTAAGCTTGACTTTCGAGCGTGCTTTTTTGCTTGGTGGCAGGTCTTTGATTTCACTTAAAAAATACGATTTGGCCGCATTTATGCCGACAAATCGATTCGTCAAATCTGTATTTAATCGACAATTTGATTCAAATGTTTGGGATCAAATTGATCCACGCTGGCTCTTTCTTGGCTGCAGTCTACGCCGAGTTGTTCTAAGCGTTG
This sequence comes from Deefgea piscis, assembly GCF_019665785.1. Taxonomy (NCBI): domain Bacteria; kingdom Pseudomonadati; phylum Pseudomonadota; class Betaproteobacteria; order Neisseriales; family Chitinibacteraceae; genus Deefgea; species Deefgea piscis. Next base: position 2,977,858 of record NZ_CP081149.1, on the reverse strand, counting down.
TAACACCATTTCCAGACGTTGATCGGTCGTGACTGAATGATCAAGTAGCGCATGAATCGCTTTCACCATCGGATCATTCATATCACTGCCCACACCATAAGCTGAAAAGCCCAATTGCTCAGCTTTTTCGGCGCGTTGTTGATCGAGCGTTTTGTCGACCATCCGCGCTAAATTGGCCACCATCGTCGCGCCCGCTGGCACGTCTTTAATCACCACGGCATTGGGGCCGATTTTGGCATCGTCGCCGATTTCAATCGGGCCGATGATTTTGGCGCCTGCGCCAATCACCACGCCTTTACCGAGCGTAGGGTGGCGCTTACCGGGTTTGGAGGCCAGACCTAAGCCGCCTAAGGTAATCCCTTGATAGAGCGAGCAATCATCGCCAATGATGGCGTGCTCGCCAATGACCGTACCCATGCCGTGATCGATAAAGACCCGACGACCAATCGTTGCGCCCGGATGGATCTCGATACCGGTTAGAAAACGCGAAGTGTGCGAGACGATACGCCCGAGCAGTTTCCAATCGCGCCGCCATAAGCTATTGGCGATTAAATGCAAAGTGAGCGCATGAAACCCCGGATAACACGTAATGACTTCCAGTGTTGAACGGGCAGCAGGATCGCGGTCAAAAACCACGCGGATATTTTCACGCAAACGCTCAAGCATGGGTGTCATTTCAATGGGAGCTGAAAAGCTGACTATTTTACTCGGTTTTATACCCTACAGCGAGTGCTCAACAGCCCTTATTGCCAATAGCTGTCGATTGCTGCTTTGTTGAATAGGGCACGGCTGGATGCTTGATTGAGTTTTTAATGCAGCACGGCTTGAGCTTGGTTACTTGAGATTGAGCGACATTGAATGAAGTCGCAGTGTGACTCGTGATTTTGTATTGGATGAATCCGTAATCTGTGCATTTTTGATGGTGAATACAGCAGACCCCGTTCAGATCAAATGTTTGCTGTCATCCAATGAAAAAATAAATTAAGTTTTTGAAATTATTTCCGATAGCTTTTGTAGCTATTTGGCATGATTTTGGCGCTAATTAGGATGTGAGCTAGCTTTTGCATTGCTTCGCAAGTGCGCTTTTAAAACAGACAAAATTCAAAATTAGCTTATTGAAATGGCTCAAATATTAGAGTTGCACATTGCGTAAAAACTAGAGGATTAAGCTCATGATTCGTAGAACAAGTACGGTTTTTGAATCCGTTGAAATAAATCCTTACAATGGCGCTGATACAGCTGAAGCCAAAGCATTTCGAGCACTATTAAATAGTGAGGGGCAACTCACCCTTGGCCCTCGCCACATCAACCCTGAACCAATCGTCCCTGCTGATGTGCAGCAGGCCAATCAGCAGCTGTATGACGGCGCAGAAACGATGAAGCGCGCCTTAGAGCGCGTCGATTACGATATGCGCAAACAAAGACCCGACATTATGACCGATGTGGGGTTTCATTACGGTGGTCATGTCCTTCCACTACCCGAGTTTTATTCGGCATCGCGTGCAGATGGCACGACCTATTTAACCGACAAGCGCATTGTTGACAAGGGTTATGAAGCGCGCGGCTACGATTTTGCGACTAGCTCGGCTTGGGATTTTACCGTAGAAAATGGCAAGTTTCGGGCGTATAGCAAGTCGGTCACAAAGGGGCAATACGATTTCGTCACGCAAGGTGATTCGGGGGGCGGAACGAGTGGCTGGGGCGGCACAGGGATGGTGCAAGCCGTAAGCCAAGATCAATTGGCGGTGATTGAAAAAACACTGAATGAAAATAAAGAGCTACTCAAGGGCGTCACCGCATTACTCAACGGCATACAGGGCACCGATGATGAAGTGCCAAACGCGCCACACCTGTCATTGAAAGATTTGGTTGGAAACGCGGAAGTGCTCGCTGTACAAGAAACTGGGAAAATTCCAGGCAAAGACTATAGAGATCTGAATAAAGCGGAAAAATCCATCTTTTACCGGCGAGCGGCTCACGAAATGGATGCCAGCTTACAAACAATAAAAAACATAAATACACATGCGTGATTATTTTCATGTTTGTTACGTAAAATTTTTTACTTATGCCCTTTCTCATCTTATGTAAGGCTAGCAAAATGCGTATCTCGTTTCGAAAAACTGCAGTGATAATCGCCATCTTTTTTTAGCACAGCACACGCCGTTACAATTTCTAAATTAGACGATAACAACAACAGAACAGGTGAAACGCGGGCAACGGGCATTAATAATGCCAACCAAGTTGTGGACTATTCATATACCAACGAAGCTTCTATTCCATCCGCTAACCATGGTATATGCCGCTAGCTATTATTTAATGGCGGCTACCAGCATATACACATACTTTGTAGCTTCAGTGCTGATTCGGTGTGGATGGTTTTAAGTGCGAGTGGCACCGCATCAACACCAAATCGGCACACGATCATTTTATTCAATTTTGCCGAAATAACCGCCCCAAGCTTGTAGCACGATGTATTGCTTGACGATGGCGCCGCCCATTAGGCCGTGGCCATCCATGGTGGCGATGTTTTGCCATTGTTTCGGTAGTTTGATGCGGTGCTCATTCTCGCTGAGGTTAAACGCGATTAACATTTTTTCGCCATTGCTGCTGCGCTCAAACAGCAAAATCGGTTCAGGCGCGGCCAAAAAGGTGATGTCACCGAGCACTAATAATCGATTTTTCCGTCGCCAAGCGAAAAATCGCCGCGTGAAATTTAAAATTGAATCGCGCGGTTTATCTTGCACATCAACACTGAGTGCTTGCTGCTCGGGCGAGATCGGCAACCACGGCGTAGTGCCGCTAAAGCCCGCAAAGGGCGCATTAATATGCCAAGGCATGGGCGTGCGACAACCATCGCGGCCTTTAAACTCGGGCCAGAAGGTCTTGCCATATGGGTCTTGCAATAATTCAAATGGAATCTCGGCCTCGGGCAGACCCAGCTCGTCGCCTTGATATAAACACACCGAACCGCGCAAGCTGCCTTGCAAGGCAATCATTAGCTTAGAAAAGGGCGCGCCGCCGCGGCCTTTGCCCCAGCGCGTGGCAACGCGGGGTACATCGTGATTGCCCAGCGACCAACACGTCCAGCCGGGGTTGGCCAATGCGGCAAATTGGCTTTCCATGATTTGTACGCGCTGGCGAATATGCGCAGCGCTAAAGGTTTCGGTGAGTAAATCAAAGCTATACGCTTGATGGAATTTATCGCCGCCTTCGGTATATTCAGCAATGCGTTTGGGCGAATCATCGTCGCCAATTTCACCGATGCTGGTGGCGCGATAGCGATTGAGTCGTTTGCGGATTTTTTTTAAAAAAGCCAGGTTTTCGGGTTGCGATTTATCGTACAGATGTTGCTGCATGCCATAAGGATTACTCGCCGCAACACTGGTCGTGTCGGCGACCAGCGCCGGCGGGTTGTTGCGCAGCAATGCATCATGAAAATGAAAAATACACGCATCAAATCGAAAACCGTCTACGCCGCGTAGCAACCAAAATTCCAACTCGGCAAGCAGCGCTTTTTGCACCGCTTTGCTATGGAAATTTAAATCCGGCTGGCTGCTTAAAAAATTGTGCAAATAATATTGGCAGCGGCGCGCATCCCATTGCCAAGCGCTACCACCAAACACCGATAACCAATTATTGGGTGGCGTGCCGTCTGGTTGTGGATCAGCCCAAACATACCAATCGGCTTTGGCATTGTTTCGTGAGCTGCGACTCTCAATAAACCAAGCGTGTTGATCAGAGGTGTGCGATAGCACTTGGTCGATGATGATTTTGAGCTTGGCTTTGTGCGCCGCTTTAATGAGCGCATCAAAATCGGCTAGGTCGCCAAATAGCGGATCAACCGCGCAATAATCGCTAACATCGTAGCCAAAATCAGCCATTGGCGATTTAAAAAATGGCGAAATCCACAAGGCATCGACATTGAGTGATTGCAAATACGGTAAACGCTGCAAAATGCCGCGCAAATCGCCCACGCCGTCATTATTGCTATCCATAAAACTGCGTGGATAGATTTGATAAATCACCGCGCCGCGCCACCAATCAGACTTTTTCATCATTGGTATTCCTTACTGGGGTCAATGTGTCGGCAATATAGGACTATGTTTCATTTCGTCTTGCGTAAGCTAGTGGCAAACACATAAGATCGGTAAGCCCTGCTAACTCAGCAGTTAGTCTTAGGTTTGACTATAAACAATCATTGCGCAAGCTACCGCCGATCGAGGTTTCGATGATTTCAGTTGATTTAGCCCGCGTTGCTGCAGTTTGTTCTGGTCTGGATGCGGACCCATTTTCTTTCTTGGGTATGCATATCGTTGACAACACGGTGCAAGTGCGAGCTTGGCTACCTACGGCGAAACATTGCAGTTTAATCGAAAGTAAAACCGGTAAAAAGCTAGCCGATTTTGAGTGTATTGATGAGCGCGGTTTTTTTGCTGTGGTGGTGCCACGCCGGGTGCATTGCTTTGCGTATCATTTGCGCGTGCAATGGCAAGATAAGACGGATGATATTGACGATCCATACCGCTTTGCGCCGATTTTAGGCGAAATGGATTTATGGTTATTGGCCGAAGGCAATCAATTACGTCCTTACGAGCGGCTGGGAACACATTTTTGTACCCAAGATGGTGTTGCTGGGGTGAGTTTTGCCGTTTGGGCTCCCAATGCGCAGCGGGTGGCGGTGGTTGGCGATTTTAATTGCTGGGATGGTCGACGCCATGGCATGCGCTTACGCAAAGAATGCGGCGTATGGGAGATTTTCTTGCCGCAGGTGGCAGCAGGCCAAGCCTACAAATATCAAATTACCGATCAGCAAGGGCGGGTGGAGTGTAAGGCTGATCCGTATGCGTTTTCGGCGGAATTACGCCCAGCTACAGCGTCGCGAGTGGCGCAATTGCCGGCATGGATTGAAGGCACGACAAGCCGCAAAGCGGCCAATGCACTCAATGCCCCGATCTCGATTTATGAAGTGCATTTGGGCTCTTGGCGGCGGCGACCAGAAGACGCAAATCGCTGGCTCACTTATCGCGAACTCGCTACTGAATTACTCGCCTATGTGCTCGATATGGGCTTTACCCATATTGAATTGCTACCGATTAGCGAGCATCCATTTGATGGTTCATGGGGGTATCAGCCGCTAGGTCTTTATGCGCCGACATCCCGATATGGTACCCCAGATGATTTTCGTTTTATGGTGGCCACGTTCCAAGCTGCTGGCATTGGGGTGATTTTAGATTGGGTGCCGGGGCATTTTCCGGCCGATGTACATGGTTTGGCGCAATTTGATGGCACGCCTTTGTACGAGCATAGCGATCCACGTGAAGGCTTTCATCCCGATTGGAATACGCTGATTTACAACTTTGGTCGCAATGAAGTCCGCAATTTTTTGATCGGTAATGCGCTGTATTGGTTGGAACGCTATGGCATTGATGGGCTGCGGGTGGATGCGGTGGCCTCGATGCTGTACCGCGATTATTCGCGTAAAGACGGTGAATGGATTCCCAATCAATTTGGCGGGCGAGAAAACCTCGAAGCGATTGATTTTATCCGCCGGATGAATGAAGTTGTTGGCGTGGAGCGACCCTCTGCCGTGACTTTGGCCGAGGAATCAACGTCATTTCCTGCGGTATCGCGCCCGCCAGCGATGGGCGGTTTGGGCTTTCATTACAAATGGAATATGGGTTGGATGAACGACACGCTGTCGTATATGCAAGAAGACCCAATTAACCGCCAATATCATCATCACAAAATGACCTTCGGTTTGGTGTACGCCTTTACCGAGAACTTTGTGTTGCCTTTGTCGCACGATGAAGTGGTGCATGGCAAGGGTTCGCTGTTGAGCAAAATGCCGGGGGATGATTGGCAAAAATTTGCCAATTTGCGCGCGTATTACGCCTTTATGTGGGGGCATCCGGGGAAAAAATTACTGTTTATGGGTTGCGAGTTGGCGCAAGTGGCGGAGTGGCAACACGAAACGAGTTTGGATTGGCATTTGCTCGATGCCGAACATGGACATCATCGTGGCGTTCAGCAATTGGTGAAGGATTTAAACCGCACTTACCGCAGCCAAGCCGCGCTGTATCAGCTCGATTTTGAACCGCGCGGTTTTGAGTGGATTGCGCATGATGAGGGTGAGCAGTCGATTTTTAGTTTTATTCGCCACGGTGATGTCGCCGATGAATTTGTGGTGGTGGTGAGTAATTTCACGCCAGTGCCCAGACATGGTTATCGCCTTGGCGTGCCCAAAGCGGGTTTTTATCAAGAAATACTCAATAGCGATTCGTATTTTTATGGTGGCAGTAATTTGGGCAATGTCCTGCTACTGAGTGAGGGTATTTCAGCACATGGCAGGATGAATTCTATCTGCATGACGATACCCCCATTAGCAACACTGTATTTACGCTGGAGTGAAACCGCATGCTAAGCAAGGGGACGCCCTATCCCTTGGGGGCCACATTTGATGGTGATGGGGTTAATTTTGCGCTCTTTAGCGAAAACGCCAGCGCCGTTACCTTGTGCTTGTTTGATGACACCGGACTCGTTGAAACCGCCAGTTTGGCGATTGAGCATTGCAGTCATGGTATTTGGCACGGCTACTTACCCGATGCCCAGCCTGGCCTGGTGTATGGCTATCGAGTGAGTGGCCCTTATCGTCCCGCCGAAGGCCAGCGGTTTAATCCGCATAAAGTGGTGCTTGATCCCTATGCCAAAGACATCGTTGGCCAATGGGTTGATAGCCCGTTGTACTTTGGGTATCAGCCTGCCAGCCCCGAATTGGCTTGTGTTGATGACAATACCACCGTGGCTTTGAAGGGGAGAGTGATTCATGAGCCCTATGATTGGGGCGATGATGAAGCGCCCAATACCGATTGGTCAAAAACAATTATTTACGAAGCACATGTGCGTGGTTTGACGCAGTTGCATCCGGATATTCCCGCTGAAATTCGCGGCTCATACGCGGCCATTGGCCATCCGGTGATGCTGGCATATTTTAAACAGCTCGGCATTAGCGCGATTGAATTGCTGCCGGTGCATTGGCATTTGGATGAGCCGCGCTTGATGCAGCTCGGTCTGCAAAATTATTGGGGTTATAACAGCATTAATTTTTTTAGCCCTGAAGCCAGTTATTGGTCGCACCGCGCCGGCACTACGCCGTTGTCAGAATTTCGCGATATGGTCAAAGCCTTGCACTCAGCAGGCATCGAAGTGATTTTAGACGTGGTGTTTAACCATACCGCCGAGCAAGATCATATGGGGCCGACGCTGTCTTTTCGCGGCATTGATAACGCCAATTATTATGTGCTGACGGCAAATAACGCTGCGCATTATGAAAACTGGAGTGGTTGCGGCAATGTGCTCAATGTTTCGCATCCACGGGTGTTGCAATTGGTGATGGATAGCTTGCGCTATTGGGTGAACGAATGCCATGTCGATGGCTTTCGCTTTGATTTAGCACCGATTATGGGGCGATTAGACGGGCACTTTACCAGCAACGCGCCATTTTTTGCCGCTATTGCGCAAGATCCGCAGTTATCCATGGTGAAAATGATTGCCGAGCCTTGGGACATTGGCCCAGGCGGTTACCAAGTCGGGCATTTTCCGCAAGGATGGGCCGAATGGAATGATCAATACCGAGATGCCATGCGGAAATTTTGGCTGCATGATGGCGTGAATCGCGCCTTGTTTGCGCGGCGTTTTGCGGCCTCCAGCGATATCTTTCATAAGCAGCGCCGGAGTCCTAAATCATCAATTAACTTTGTTAGCGCGCATGATGGCTTTAATTTGCGTGATTTGGTTTCGTATAACCACAAGCATAATTTGGCCAATAAAGAACATAACCGCGATGGGCATGGCCACAATTACAGTTGGAATTGTGGCTTGGAAGGGCCGAGCGAAGATCCGGGGATTTTATTACTCAGGATGCGGGCGACCAAGGCGATTTTAGCCACTTTATTACTCAGCCAAGGCACGCCAATGCTGCTGGCGGGGGACGAAATCGGCCACACCCAGGAGGGCAATAATAATGCGTATTGTCAAAATAACGCGATTTCTTGGCTCAATTGGTCACAAGCCGATCACAAACTGACAGATTATGTCGCCGAACTGATTAAAATTCGCCGAGAATGTGCGGTGTTGCAAAACAGCCGATGGTGGACGGGTCAGCCCGACGAAGATGATATTCAAGATGTGGTTTGGCTCAATCCATCGAGCCAGCCTTTGCAGGCGCATGATTGGGAAGACGCCGCAGGCCGCGCGTTGATGGTGTGTTTAGCCAAAAATCTATTGGTGCTGATGAATGCTTCAGCGCATCAGATTCATTTTCATTTGCCGGCCGGCATTTGGGCCATGCGCTTAGCCAGTACTGGTGACCCACAGTCAGACTTTAGCGGCAAAGACTGCCGCGTTGCGGCGCGTAGCGTCACGATTTTACAAAGAGATTTAAGCCGTAATCAAGGCGATTAAAGAGGATCGAATGAGTGTTTTAACCGTAGCAAGCCAGCCTTATGCTGGTCAACGTCCTGGTACTTCAGGTTTACGCAAAAAAGTAACGGTATTTCAGCAAACGCATTATTTAGAAAACTTCGTACAAGCGATCTTTGATGTGGTGCCCGAATTAAACGGCGCAACGCTGGTGCTGGGTGGTGATGGTCGCTTTTATAACCGTGTCGCGGTGCAGACCATCTTAAAAATGGCCGCCGCCAATGGTGTTGCCAAGGTGTTGGTGGGTCAAGCGGGTCTGCTCTCAACACCAGCGGTGAGCTGCCTCATTCGCAAATACGCCGCGGTGGGCGGGATTGTGTTATCGGCTTCGCACAATCCAGGCGGGCCGGATGGCGATTTCGGTATCAAATACAACGTCAGTAATGGCGGGCCAGCGCCAGAAAAAATCACCGAAGCGATTTATACCCGCACGACAACCATCAATCAATACCAGACGTATACAGCGCCAGACCTAGATATTGATGCTGTTGGTGAATATACCCTTGGCAATATGCAGGTGGTGGTGCTCGACTCGGTTGCCGATTATGCCGAATTAATGGCTGATTTATTTGATTTTGCCGCGATTCGCGCTTGGTTTGCTGCTGGGCATCAGATGCGATTTGACGCGATGTCAGCCGCGTCTGGCCCGTACGCCAAACGCATTCTTGAGGACTTACTTGGCGCGCCGCAAGGCACGGTGGTCAATGGCATTCCGCTGCCTGATTTTGGCGGTTTACACCCTGACCCTAATCCAGTGTATGCCGATGATTTGGTGGCGCATTTATTTGGCGAGCGCGGCAGCGTCGTGCCTGATTTTGGCGCGGCCAGTGATGGCGACGCCGATCGCAATATGATTTTAGGCCGGCATTTTATCGTCACCCCATCTGATAGTTTGGCGGTGATGGCGGCCAATGCCGAGAAAATCAAAGGCTATGCGCGGGGCATTGCTGGCGTGGCGCGTTCTATGCCCACGTCGTGTGCGGTGGATGCGGTGGCCAAAAAGCGCGGCATTGCTTGCTTTGAAACACCAACCGGTTGGAAATTTTTTGGCAATTTGCTCGACGCTGGCCAAGTGACTTTGTGCGGCGAAGAAAGCTATGGCACGGGCTCAGACCATGTGCGCGAAAAAGACGGCGTGTGGGCGGTGTTGTTTTGGCTCAATTTACTCGCGGTGACTGGGCAGTCGGTTGAAACCATTGTGACGCAACATTGGCAAGAATATGGCCGGCATTTTTATTCGCGGCATGATTATGAAGCGCTCGATACGGCGGCAGCGAATGACTTGATGGCGCATTTACGCGGTCAGCTAGCGACTTTGGCGGGGCAAACTCTCGGGGAGTTTACCGTGCAACTGGCCGATGATTTTGCTTATGACGACCCGATTGATGGTTCACGCAGCGAGCAGCAAGGCATACGCGTGGTGATGACGGATGGCAGCCGAGTGGTGTTTCGCTTGTCGGGTACCGGCACAGACGGGGCAACGCTGCGCGTTTACCTCGAAAAATTCGTCGCCGATGCTGCTGGGCATGCCGTGCCAACGCAAACCGCTTTGGCTGGATTAATTGTTATTGCCGAACAATTGGCGCAAATCAAAGCGCGCACTGGCCGTGAGGCGGCAAGTGTTGTGACTTAAACGGATTCGTTGACTGGTGCTTGAAGTGCCTGCAATGCAGGTACTTCAAACAGCGCCGCGCCTAAATAATACGGAGCAAGACCCATGGAAATGCAATTGATAGATAAAGCCACTTTAGCGCGTCAATTACCTAGCCGTGCGGTGGCGCTGGTGTTAGCGGGAGGGCGTGGTTCTCGGCTCAAGCAATTGACCGATCATCGCGCCAAGCCCGGGGTTTATTTTGGCGGTAAGTTTCGCATTATTGATTTTGCTTTATCCAATTGCATTAATTCGGGTGTGCGCCGAATTGGCGTGATTACGCAATATAAATCGCATTCTTTAATGCGTCATTTGCAGCGCGGCTGGTCTTTTTTGCGCAATGAAATGAATGAATTTGTCGATGTACTACCCGCGCAGCAGCGTGTTGACGAAGAGCATTGGTATCGCGGTACCGCCGATGCGATTTATCAAAATTTGGATATTTTGCGCACCTATCGTTCGGAATACGTGGTGATTTTGGCGGGTGATCACATTTATAAAATGGATTACTCACGCATGCTGGTGGACCATGTCTTGCTCGGCGCCGAAGTCACCGTTGCTTGCATCGAAGTGCCACGCGCAGAGGCGAGTGCTTTTGGCGTGATGGCGGTTGATGAATCACGAAAAATCATCGATTTCATCGAAAAACCCGAGTCACCACCCGCTATGCCGGGTAATGACAATGTCTCTTTGGCCTCAATGGGCGTGTATATTTTTAATACCCATTATTTAGAGCGCTTACTTGAAGAAGATATTGTGCTCGCTGGCTCTAGCCATGACTTTGGCAAAGATTTAATTCCCAAAAGTGTTTTAGAAGGCAAGGCTTTTGCGCATCCGTTTAGTTTGTCGTGCGTGATGACCGAGTCCAGCGGCGAGCCGTATTGGCGCGACGTCGGGACGGTGGACGCGTATTGGGCGGCTAATTTAGATTTGGCCTCGGTTACGCCAGAACTCGATGTGTATGACACCAATTGGCCGATCTGGACGCTGCAAGAGCAATTGCCTCCCGCCAAATTTGTGCAAGATCGCAATGGCAGCCACGGCATGACGCTCAATTCTTTAGTCGCTGGCGGTTGTATTGTTTCGGGCTCGCTGGTGATTAATTCGGTGTTGTTTTCGCAAGTGCGGATTCATTCATTTTGCACCATTGATTCAGCGGTGATTTTGCCGCAAGTGGTGATCGGCCGCGGCTCGCGCATTCGGCGCTGCATTATTGACCGCGCCTGCGAAATCCCCGAAAACACCATTATTGGTGAAAACGCCGAAGACGACGAACGCCGCTTTCATCGCACAGAAACCGGCGTTGTTTTGGTGACACGAGATATGCTGGCTAAGTTGTAGGGAATGGGGAATGGGGAATAGGGAATAGGGAATAGGGAATAGGGAATAGGGAATAGGGAATAGGGAATAGGGAATAGGGAATAGGGAATAGGGAATAGGGAATAGGGAATAGGGAATAGGGTGTGGGGAATGAAGTCTTTTTCCAAATCCCAAATCCCAAATCCCCGTCCCGTCCCGGTCCTTCAAGCGCCAACGATTAACTTTCGACAAGGTTTTAAATCATGCGAGTACTCCACGTCTGTGCCGAAATGTTTCCATTACTCAAAACCGGTGGCTTGGCGGATGTCTCGGGGGCGCTGCCTTTGGCTTTAGCGCCTTTGGCTTGCGATGTTCGTGTGTTATTGCCGGGTTTTCCATCGATAGTCGCTGGCTTAACTGCGGTGAGTGATGTCGCCACGTTGGAGACGTTTGCCGGCAAGGTCTGTTTGAAGTTTGGCCGCACGCAAGATGATATTGGGGTGTATGTCATCGACGCGCCGCATTTATATGCCCGAGGCGGCAATCCGTATCAAGACGGCAATCATCACCCTTATCCTGACAATCATCTGCGGTTTGCGCTACTGGGCTGGGTAGCAACGCGCATTGCCGAAGGGATCGATACCTATTGGCGACCCGCCATTGTGCATGCGCATGACTGGCATGCTGGTTTAGTGCCAGCGTATTTGGCTGCGGCTGGGCGTCCGGCCAAAAGCGTGTTTACGATTCATAACCTTGCGTATCAGGGGATTTTTCCTGCCAATCAATTTGCGCAACTTGAGTTACCCGCGCATTTTTTTGCATTAAATGGGCTGGAATTTCATGGGCAAATCTCGTTTATGAAAGCGGGAATTTATTACGCCGACCGCATCACGACGGTATCGCCAACGTATGCTCAAGAAATTAGCACACCAGAGCAAGGCTGTGGCTTAGACGGCTTATTGCGCACGCGGCAAGACGTGTTGTCTGGCATTTTAAATGGTGTTGATGAGGCCGTTTGGCATCCAGCGAGCGATGCCTTGATTGCCGCGAGTTATAGCGTGGATAAGTTAGCTGGCAAAGCCAAGTGTAAAGCGGCATTGCAAGCGGTAATGGGTTTAGAGCACGCCACAGAAAAACCATTATTTGCCGTTGTCAGCCGTTTAACCGAGCAAAAAGGCTTGCACTTGGTGTTAGCCACGCTCAATGAAATCACCGATCGCGGCGGGCAGTTTGTATTGCTAGGCAGTGGCGACGCCGCAATGGAAGCGGCTTTTGTTGCCGCGGCCGCCGACAACCCGCTGCAAGTTGCGGTAAAAATCGGCTACGACGAAGCATTTTCGCATCAAATCATGGCCGGTAGTGATGTGATCATGGTGCCAAGTCGCTTTGAGCCATGCGGCTTAACGCAGTTATACGGCTTGAAATACGGCGCGCTGCCCTTGGTGCGCCGCGTGGGTGGCTTGAGCGACACGGTGATGGATTGTTCTTTAGAAAACCTACAGGACGGTATTGCCACCGGCGCGGTATTTAATGGCTTCTCTAAAGAAGAACTCACCCAGGGTATTCGCCGCATTTTTGCTTTGTGGGCTAGACCTAAAGATTGGAAAGCGGTGCGGCAAGAAGCAATGCGCACCGATTTTGGCTGGCATAGCGCAGCCATGCAATACCATGATTTATACCGTAGCTTAGGCGCTTAGCTTGCGCGAAGTCGCAGCTTATTTGTGCGTTTAAGGCGATATTGAAATCGTTTTCGTTTGGGAGTTCGACCATGAGTTTGCCTTTCCAATATGACTCGACGGCTTTGTATGATGCCGAAAGCATGAAAAAAGCCATTGCCAATAAATTAATGTACTCCATTGGCAAAGACCCACGTGCTGCGCAGCCCAAAGACTGGATGGAAGCAACGTTTTTAGCGGTGCGCGATCAAATGGTCGAGCGCTGGATGGAAACCACTCGCGCGCAATATTCGCAAGACTTAAAGCGGGTGTATTATTTATCGATGGAGTTTTTGATTGGTCGCGCCTTATCCAATGCCTTATTGGCGCTGGATATGGAAGACGTGGTGCGAACGGCACTGGATGACATGGGTGTTGATTACGATGAATTAGTGGGTCTAGAGCCCGATGCGGCGTTGGGCAATGGTGGTTTAGGGCGTTTGGCGGCGTGTTTTTTAGATTCGATGGCGACTTTGGGTATTCCGGGCATGGGCTACGGCATTCGCTATCAATTTGGTATGTTTAAGCAGCGCATTATTGAAGGCCGCCAAGTTGAAGTGCCCGATACTTGGTTGGGATCGGTCAATATTGTCGATTTCCCACGTGATGAAGTGTGCTATCGAGTGCGTTTTGGCGGGCGACTCGAGCAAGAAGGCACCAGTGTGCGCTGGCTCGATAGCCAGCACGATGTTTTGGCGGTGGCGCACGATATTATTATTCCGGGGTTTGCCACTAAATCGACTAATACCTTGCGGCTGTGGACGGCGCGCTCTACGCGTGAAATTAATTTATCTAAGTTTAATCAGGGCGATTATTTCTCGGCGGTAGAGGAAAAAAATCTCTCTGAAAACGTATCGCGGGTTTTATATCCCGATGATTCCACTTTAGTCGGTAAAGAATTGCGTTTGCGCCAAGAGTATTTTTTTGTTGCCGCGAGTTTGCAAGATATTATTCATCGCTATTTAAGCACGCATGAAAATTTGGATCATTTGGCCGATAAAGTCGCGATTCATTTAAATGATACTCATCCGGTGTTGGCGATTCCGGAATTAATGCGCTTATTGATTGATGATTATCATTATGAATGGCGTGAAGCGTGGGCCATTACCGGTAAAGTATTTAGCTATACCAATCATACTTTAATGTCTGAGGCCTTAGAGACGTGGGAAGTAAATATGCTGGGGCGATTATTACCTCGGCATTTAAAAATCATTTTTGATTTGAATGAGGCTTTTTTAAAAGAAGTCGCTTTGATGGTCCCGAATGATTTTGACTTTTTACGTCGCGTCTCTTTAATTGACGAGCAGGGAGAAAGAAAAGTCAGAATGGCGTATTTGGCGGTGATTGCCAGCCATCAAGTGAATGGTGTATCAGCACTGCATTCGGCATTGATGGTTGAATCTATTTTTGCTGATTTTGCGCGTTTATATCCAGATCGATTTACCAATGTGACCAATGGTGTGACGCCGCGCCGTTGGTTGGCTTTGGCCAATCCTGAATTATCGCATTTAATCGATAAAACCATAGGCCAAACTTGGCGCAGCAATTTAAATGAACTCGTTGAATTAAAAGCCCACGCCGATTATCCCCTATTTGTGGCTGAGTTTCGCGCAGCTAAATTAGCCAATAAAAAGCGTTTAGCCATGTATGTGGCGCGTACTTTAGGCGGCGTGATTAATCCAAATGCTTTATTTGATGTACAGGTTAAAAGAATTCATGAATACAAACGGCAATTGCTCAATGTTTTGCATGTGATTACGCGGTATAAGCAAATTTTGGCCGAGCCAGATAAAAAGTGGCAACCCCGCGTGGTGATTTTTGCTGGTAAAGCCGCGTCGGCCTACCACATGGCTAAATTGATTATTCAACTCATTAATGATATCGGCATTAAAATTAATAATGATGAGCGAATTGGTGATCGATTAAAGGTGGTGTTTTTACCCAATTACAGCGTGAGTTTGGCCGAAATGATTATTCCGGCTGCCGATTTATCCGAGCAAATTTCCACTGCCGGCACAGAAGCTTCGGGCACCGGTAATATGAAATTTGCCCTCAATGGTGCATTAACCATTGGCACATTGGATGGTGCTAATGTGGAAATGCAAGAGGCGATTGGTGGCGATAATATGTTTATTTTTGGCCATACCAGCGAAGAAGTTAGCGCATTACGCCGTGATGGTTACAATCCGCGCAGCATTTATGAAAACAATAAAGCGCTACGCGATACGCTCAATATGTTGGCGTCGGGTTTTTTTAGCCCGAGTGAGCCAGAGCGCTATCGGGTGATTTTTGATACCTTGGTCAATTGGGGCGATCATTACCAATTATTGGCCGATTTTGAAGCCTATGTCGCCATGCAGGCCAAAGTGGATGCGCTATTTGCTAAGCCCGATCTTTGGGCGCGAAAAGCCATTTTAAATGTGGCGGCAATGGGGTATTTTTCATCGGATCGAACGATTCAAGAATACGCCGATCGGATTTGGCATACGCAGGCGGTCAAGCTTTAAGCACTCATAAACTGTTTTATGGCAAGCTAAGGTAAGGTTGACAGCCAACTTTTGCTTGATCACTTACAAAACGCGTTAAACTGGGCGGCCGCAAGGTCGCCTTTTTTTATGGATCAATATCATGTCAGTAGATCGCCATTTAATCGAAGAAACGCTCTCTAGCCAGCCCTTATTTAAAGGTAAATTGCTCAATGCTTTTTGCGATACCGTGCGTTTGCCTGATGGCAGCACGGCAACGCGTGAATATATTAAGCACCCAGGTGCGGTGATGGTGATTCCACAGCTGGCCGATGGCCGATTATTGCTTGAGCGGCAATTTCGTTATCCTTTAGATCGGGTGTTTATTGAGTTTCCTGCCGGTAAACTCGACGCTGGCGAAGATCCTTTGGCTTGCGCGCAGCGCGAATTATTAGAAGAAACCGGTTATAGCGCCGCGTCTTGGGAGTATCTGGGGGTGATTCACCCGATTATTTCGTATACCGACGAAGAAATTAAATTGTATTTGGCGCGAGACTTAACTGCCGGTGAGCGTCAGCTCGATGATGGTGAATTTTTAGAAAGCATTACGATGAGCATGCCTGAGCTGATTGCTGGCGTACTCGATGGCAGCATTACCGATGCTAAAACCATTGCTGGCGTATTTTGGGCACAGCAAAAAGGTTTGGTGTAGGGTATGTGTCTGTTGGCTATTTTTGATAATGTCTAAACAGATATACCCATCAATAAACGGTATTGTTTGGATTCAGTATTGCTGATTTTAAGTGCCTGCGGCACGGTTGTCACATTAGCTTGCACCTGCGCCAATGCAATTAGCAATGCCAATACATACGTTGAGTCTAGGTTGATCGAGTCATTCGCTTGATGAACAAAAACGCCGTTCACAATTAAATGAACGGCGTTTTTTATTGGGTTTTACTGCTGCGGCGAATGATTATTTGCTGTTGTCGATGACGATTTGGCCGTTAAATTTCACTTGGCCACGGAAGAAGTAATCAACGCAAGCTTGATAATCACCCGGATTGGCCAGGCTAAACGGTGTTTGGTAAGTGGCTAATTGGCAAGACCACGCTACGCCGCCCGGATTATTCGGGTTGTAATTCCAGCCTTTATCCAAATAAGTTTTGGTGGCTGCTGCCGAGCCATCGGTAAAGCCTTTTGAATTGCCACACGTGAGCTGCTCACCGCTAATGTCGATGCCTAGTTCTTTGGTGAACTCTTTATACGCCGCAATCCGATTGAGCGATTGCGAGACTTCGCTGCCTTTACCGCATTCAATGCCACCGTTAATGATGTAGGTGGTGGCACCAAAGCCCGGCTTCATATTGTTGGCCGCGTCCACTTGATTGGGCACCCAAGTGCCGTCAATCACCCAAGTCATCGGTGGTTTTGGTGACTGTGGATACACCGCAAACCAAATCGCTGAGGCAAAATTGAGCGACGTATCGGCAACCAATTCGGGTTTATCGAGTAAAACATTCACATCGCCATACAGTGATTTACTGAATGGGCCGTAGTTGTAATTCCACGAAAGTTGCTTGGAACCACGACCAAAATAGCTCAGGTTTTGGCCTTGGGCATTTTTGCTGCAAGGGTAGAAAATCGAGAAAATCGAGCTACCGGCACCGTTAAAGCAGTCTTGATAACCGCCTGTGCCGTTGCCTTCGACCATGCCTTGCTCACGCAAGAACCATAAACCTTGGCGGAAAGTCGGGATCGCGACGTTTTGCTCGAGTGTGGCTAACACGGCATTATTTTGCTCAGGATAACCGCGCGCAACGGCAGGCGTGAGTGAAGGCCAATTGGCGCCAGTTTCTTGGGCAAAGTGAGCAAACGAGGTGGCCAGCAGTTTTTTACAAATCAAATCAGAATCACGGCCATCGGTATACGTTGCGCAATAGGCTGGGAATTTAGCCACCCCTTTGAGCAGGCTATCGTAGGTGTATTTCACATTGCGAACCGGGAAGAAATAATCAAATTTCGCCAAGCTCAATACCCGTTCAACGCGTTTAACGTTGTCTGGATTGCTCGCTGCGCCTGGGCTAACGGCATTCACAATATTGTCGGGGCGAACTTGTAGCGCCGCACGAATTCGATCGATGGTTTGGCTGTCTGATCCCGCTTGGGCATACAAAGCGCGCTCAGCCGCGCTAAATTGCGCTGCGCTTGGATAGCCTGCTGGTGCTGCCACATAGCTAATTTGCGGCTTATAGGCGGCCACTGGGCTGCTGGTCGGCGTTGCCGTTGGCACTGAGCTTGGTGTTGCCGTTGCCGTTGCCGTTGGTGTTGCCGTTGGTGTTGCAGTTGGTGTTGCAGTTGGTGTTGCAGTTGGTGTTGCAGTTGGTGTTGCAGTTGGTGTTGCAGTTGGTATTGCAGTAGGCGTTGCCGTTGGTTTTACCGTCGGTATCGGCGTCGCGCCGTTGCAGCTGCCTAAGTTTTTCCACGGACCCCATTGATCGCTGGTCGATGGGATCGTGCCTTGTACCCACCATTTGGCTTCAAAAGTGATGTTGTTATACACCACGCGCTGTCCGCCTTGATAGGCGGTGGCGCTATTCCACGTTGTGCTGCAATTGCTTGGGGTAGTGGGGGCTGTGGTCGGTGTCGCCGTGGGCGCAATGCTTGGCGTTGGTGTTGGCGCAGGTGTTTGGGTCGCCGTGGGTGAGGCGGTCGGGCTAGGGCTAGGTTGGGCCGTCGGCGCGGTGCTGCTATTTGCCGCTACTTTCCATAGTGTGGCCGTGGTATCCGGCGTCCAGCCGGCGCCAACGTAAGCGGTGTGCGTAACGAGGGCGCTGTAATTGAGCCCTTTGTAACTGACGATTGTGCCTGCATTGTAAGTACTGCCTTCGCTCCATACCGGTGCAGCATGGGCATAAGCACTGATCATCATGGCGGGGATTGCCGCCAACATCCAACGATTCATTTCTGACATACCGTCTCCATCCTTTTATTGCACTTCGATCGGTGACGCCGCCGAGTGCTGTTTTTAAATTACAAGAACCATAGGAGAGCAATATTCGTTCAATGGCAAGGTTGTTATGCCAGAAAACGATTGCTGTTCGACTCGGTTTTTGTAAGCAAAAACATATTAATATTCTGGGGATGAAAATGACTAGTGAATTGATAAAAGTGTCAGTAATGTATTGATTTAACAAGTATTATTTCAATTGTTGAAAGCTTTTGCGTGGCTATTTAAAAGTATCGTCAAAGACAAGTGTATTGGTTGGCCAGTCTGCGTTTAAGGCTTGGCATTAAGCCAATCATTGCCAAAGTTCACCAAGACCACGCCAACAACAATGAATGCTGCGCCGAGTAAGCGTGGCCAGCTTAAATCTTTCATCGGCATGGCAAACCAGCCAAATCGATCAAACAGCATTGAGGCAATAATTTGCCCGGTGATAATGAGCGACAACATCGTCGCTGCGCCGAGTTTCGGTGCGATCAACGTGGTGCCAAAAACAAAGACCGCACCCAGTAAGCCCCCCAGCAGCATCCACGGCTCGGCTTTCGGTAGTTGCGCCAGTGCGCTTATTTTTTGCCCAGTCGCCAGACTGATGCAGAGTAGGGCTAGCGTACCCACTGAGAAAGACACTAAGGCCGCCAGTAAAGTACTGTGCCCGATAACGGATTTGAGTTGGTTATTAATGGCCGCCTGCAGTGGAATAATCAGGCCAATGGTGAGGGCGAATAAGCTATAAAGATAAGTCATGACAACTCCAAAAAAGGCTTGCGACAGCGAACAGCGGCCATGGTAATCAATTAAATTGATTGCCTCTAGCCTGAAACTGATTTAATTTGCGCGCCATGCGCGGTATCTAAGGTCTGTTGACGTTTGGTTTGCCAACCGCGTTTGCGCGGATTTTGGCCTGAGGCAAGGCACGAAGCGCGTAGCGTAGTCATTCTACGCCAGCGCTTTGTAACGCAGCATCAGGCTAAAAGCACTCCAGCGCCGCGGAAAACCAAACGTCAACAGACCCTAGCGCTCAAACTCACTCGATTTTCAATACTGAACGCATTATTTTTGCGTGGCAGTGGTATGCAAAGGGCAGTAAAAATGCAACATATTAGTCCGAATGATCTTTACCTGTGGTTGCAAGACTCAGACCGTGCAGCGCCTCATTTATTGGACGTTCGCGAACCATGGGAAGTGGCTTTATGCCAAATTAGCGGCAGTCAAAATGTGCCGATGAATCACATTCCAAGTGAACAAACGCGTTTAGATCCTGATGCCACTTACGTGGTGATTTGCCATCACGGCGTGCGTAGTTATCAAGTGGCTGGATTTTTGGAACGGCAAGGTTTTGAAAATATGATTAATTTAGACGGTGGTATTGCGGCGTGGGCCAATGATGTTGAGCCGAATATGGCGCGGTATTGAGAAGTTGGCTGGCTTGAGAATCGATGGCGTTGACGCCTGATGGTGCTCAGATTACGTGTTGATGCTCAGCGTCGCGGCATTCCCTCTCCCTTGATGGGAGAGGGCGTAGGGTGAGGGTGATCCGCTGGCGTGGTTTGTAAGCTCAATACCCCCATCCCAACCTTCCCCCATCGAGGGGGAAGGGGCTACAGTCGATCTGCTCAAGCGCTTGTGATGTAAGCAATCAACATCAAATCTGAACATTGCTTATTCATCGTCGGTATACGCCGCTAAGCACTGAATTTTTTTCGTTTGCTCGCTATACCCAATTTACTATCGCCAGTAGAGGCAATGATGGATTTAACCCGAATCGGTATTTTTTTTGAATTGCTCGAGCGAGAACTGGCTGGGCAGCCTGATTTGCATGCCGATTTAATGGCGGTGGTGCAATTTGAGCCGCAATTGCTTATGCCTTGGCTGCCGGTCATTGATATGGCTGAGCATAAATTGGGTGATTTAAATACCGTGGTGAAGTGGATTACCTGCCCACATTTAGAGCTCAATGGCGTGTCGCCTGCATCACTGGTGGGTACCGCCGATGGCGTTGAGCGCGTGAGCCAATTACTGGCGCAATATGCCCCCTTGCCGCCATGGCGTAATCCGCAAAGTTCGGGTCAAACTGAGCCTCAAGCTTAAAAAAATGCCGCTAGGGCGAAATACAGTTCACTTAACGACAAACCCTGAAAACCTGACGCAGAGGCGCAGAGGCGCGGAGGAAAATCAGGGTTTTTCAATTGATTTTCTCTGCACCTTTGCGTCAAAAGCGATACCTGCAATGAAATCGAGAAAAAAAATGCCGTTCACTTGGCTTAAGTGAACGGCATTAGCGCTAGGGCGGCATTTTTTTGCGGCGTTGTTTAATGGCTATAGCCTTCAGGTTCAGGCTTGGCTTTGTGAAAGGTAATGGTTTGCACAGGAATAATCGACGGTGGCGGCGATTTTAAAATATGCGGTTTCATTTTGCCCATCACATGCATTTCGCACGGCTTGCAATCAAACACCAGCGTATAGCTTTCTTTGTCGTTCGACAGCGTCATCGGCTCGGCCTTGATTTGACCTTTGACACCAATCACGCCTTTGGCTTGTTTCGGGCAGAGTTCAAACGAAAACCGCAGGCAATGCTTGGTAATCATCAGCGGCACTTCGCCAGCTTCTTGGTGCGCTTCGTAGGCTGCTGCGATGAGTTTTACGCCGTGCTCTTGATAAAACTCGCGCGCTTTCTTGTTATATACATTACCCAAAAATGACAGCGTTTCATCAGGATAAATCGCCGGTGGTTCAGCAGGCACTTTACGTTCTTGCTTGGGCCACGCGGCAATGCGGGCGATTTCCAATTGCTCAACCGCTTCGCGGCGTAGCGCATTAATCGCCGATGCGGCGACATGCCAAGGCTGGCTCAGATTGAGCGATACGTCTTCCGCGTAAAACATCGTATTGCCGAGTTTGCCAAGGCCGCCAATCAAACCGCTCCACGCTTTGTCGGCATTCTGGGAAATCTCTAGCGCCATCGGCGCGTCAACCGTTACGGTACAGCCATCGGCATCGGTGATGGTGAGGGCGAGGCCAGTCGCAGTTTCAGACAAATTGAGCCACACGCCGATTTTGCGTTCAGCGGATTTTTTATTAAGTATCTGCTCCCAAGCATGATCCCGATTGCGGTTCATGCCAATACCTGCCTTGAGGCCAGCAAGCTCGTTCATGGCCTCATTCGGGAATACGCGAAATAGCCCTGCCGCTTTATCGATGGCTTCAACGGTATTGGCTTGCACACCGACCACTTCGCGTTTTTTCATGTAATTCAGACCATCGCCGTTCGCCAATGGCTCATTCGGGTCGATCAGTGCAATTTCAAAGAATTTATCCGTAACGCGAGTAATCGTCCCAACCGGCAGGCCAACGTATTTGGGCGAATCAAATGCGCCAATATCGGTTTTGCGTTCCGTCGCGAAATAATCGGTATGGCCGCGGTGGAAGGTTTTATCGACGTTGGGCGTAAAGAAAATCTCGCTGCGACCACTTGATGCTGGGGCTAAATCAGGACGTTGTTCCAAAATGGCGTCAAGGTGCTGGCGGTAATGCGCGGTGATGTTTTTAACGTATTGCGCGTCTTTATAACGGCCTTCGATTTTGAACGAGCGCACGCCAGCGTCAACCAGCAGTGCCAAATTATCGGTTTGATCATTGTCTTTCATCGACAGCAAATGCTTATCAAACGCCACCACTTGGCCTTTGTGATCGGTCAGCGTGTAGGGCAGGCGGCAAGCTTGCGAGCAATCGCCACGATTGGCACTGCGATTGGTTGCTGCATGGCTGATATTGCATTGCCCAGAAAACGCCACGCACAGTGCGCCGTGGATAAAGTATTCAATCGTCGCCGTGTCGCCAATGCTGGCGCTGATTTCACGGATTTGCTTTACGCCTAATTCACGCGCCAACACGATTTGCGAAAAACCAGCGTCGGATAAAAATTTGGCTTTTTCAGGACTACGAATATCGCATTGCGTACTGGCGTGCAGCTGGATGGGGGGAATATCGAGTTTGAGTACGCCCATATCTTGCACAATCAGCGCATCCACACCGGCTTCATACAGCTGAATAATTTGCTGACGCGCCGGTTCGAGTTCGTTGTCGTGCAAGATGGTATTGAGCGTGACAAATACGCGTGAATGATAACGATGCGCAACAGACACCAAAGCACTGATGTCTTCAATTGAATTGCTGGCATTGTGCCGCGCGCCAAAGCTTGGCCCGCCGATATACACCGCATCTGCGCCGTGCAAGATCGCTTCTCGCGCAATTTCGGCAGTTTTGGCAGGGGCAAGTAATTCAAGTTGATGCGGCAAAAGCATAATGCAATCCAGAGCAAGTCAAGCGAAGGGGCAGAAGTATAACGTATTCAAAGGCTTAGCGGTGTGATTGGCTAGGCTGATTTTGTGGGTGGGGGCGTGTGGATTGACGAGTGTTGTTGGGCTTACTCAATTCATTGTTTATTTTGGTTTTGTTTGTAAGTGTTGGCGATATATAAGGTAAAGTCCGTATATTGTGTGCAGCCTTGTTGGGTTTGGGTTTTTGATATGCCAATGAATAAGAAGTCGGTTGGGGCTGTGGGTTTGGTGTTAATGAGTTTGCCAACGTATGCGCTGGATCCTCGGCAATTTGGGATGGTGGCCGATGATACCAGCCGTACTTCATTGCGTATTCGCCAGCAACAGATTGAATCGCCACGTGGCCCGCAAAATTTTGAAATCGTCGATAAGCAGAGCGTGAGCTTGCGGCAAGCACAGTATTTTTCGCTAGCGGGACAACTGGCGTATGTGGCGGTGCAATTGCCGTATGTGACTGTGGATCAATCGTTTACAAATAGCCGTCGCCCGCCAGCTGAGGCCGATGGTATTGGTGATGTGATGCTGGGCTTTGGTGTGGGTGTCTATCGCCGGCCGGCTTTAGATCGCGAGGCGATCAAACAATATGATCGCAACGGCTTAAGTAGCGCCTGCGGCATACAAATTAATATTCCAACCGCCGCGTATGAAAAAAACCAATCGGCCAATATCACCGCCAATCGCTGGATGCTATTGCCCGAATGCCAACTGGCTTGGACCATGAATCAATGGGTGTTTGAAGGCGTTGCCGGACTATCTTGGTATGGCGACAATACCGAGTATAAAACCGGTCGATTTGAACAAAAAAATGTATATCACTTTAAAACTATGGCGAGTTTCAGCCCGGTTCCTGAGATGTGGCTGGCGGCGACTTTAGAATATCAAACCGGTGGCATGGTGACGCGTGGCGGTAAAACGGCGAACGATCAAATCAATAATTGGCTCGCTGGCGGCGCGATTAATTTTCGTTTGCCGAGGGGCAATAGTGTGCGGCTAGTGGGCGAATGGCCGGTGAGCACTGCGCAGGGCTCAAGTAAAGAACGAGAAATTTCGCTGGTGCTGTCGCACGCATGGTAAATCGAATTTAAATTAGATTTAAATCGGACTGGCAGGAAATAAAAAACGCAGCGACCAAGGATTTGGCGCTGCGTTTTTGTATGGGTATATCAATCTAGCCCACGGTTAGTATTACTGCTTGTGATATACCTCGGCACCGGTTTTTACGAATTCGATTGATTTGGTCTCCATGCCTTTTTTGAGGGCTTCGATTTCGCTGATGCCTTGTTTGGCGGCGAATTCGCGTACGTCTTGGGTGATTTTCATCGAGCAGAAATGTGGGCCACACATTGAGCAGAAATGCGCGACTTTAGCGCTGTCTTTGGGCAGCGTTTCATCATGAAACTCACGAGCGCGGTCTGGATCAAGGCCGAGATTGAACTGATCTTCCCAACGGAATTCAAAACGTGCTTTAGAGAGTGCATTGTCGCGAATCTGCGCGCCTGGATGACCTTTGGCCAAATCGGCAGCGTGCGCGGCAAGTTTGTAAGTGATAATCCCTTCTTTCACGTCAGCTTTGTTTGGCAAGCCCAAATGCTCTTTTGGCGTTACGTAGCACAGCATCGCGCAGCCGTACCAACCGATTTGTGCTGCGCCAATCGCCGAAGTGATGTGGTCGTAACCCGGTGCAATGTCGGTGGTCAATGGGCCAAGCGTGTAAAACGGCGCTTCATGGCACCAATCCAACTCTTTATCCATGTTTTCTTTGATCAATTGCATTGGCACGTGGCCAGGGCCTTCGATCATCACTTGCACGTCGTGTTTCCAAGCGATTTGCGTGAGTTCACCCAATGTTTTGAGTTCGCCCAATTGCGCTTCATCATTGGCATCCCAGATTGAGCCCGGGCGCAAGCCATCGCCTAAACTGAAGGCGACGTCGTATTCCTTCATGATTTGGCAGATGTCTTCAAAGTGCGTGTACAAGAAGTTTTCTTGGTGATGCGCCAAGCACCATTTCGCCATAATCGAGCCGCCGCGCGACACAATGCCGGTCATGCGGTTCGCCGTCATCGGTACGTATTGCAGCAATACGCCAGCGTGAATCGTGAAGTAATCCACGCCTTGCTCGGCTTGCTCAATCAAGGTGTCGCGGAATAATTCCCAAGTCAGATCTTCAGCCTTGCCGTTGACTTTTTCCAGTGCTTGGTAGATTGGTACGGTACCGATTGGCACTGGTGAATTACGCAAAATCCATTCACGCGTTTCGTGGATGTTTTTGCCGGTCGACAAATCCATAATGGTGTCGGCGCCCCAGCGGATGCCCCACGTCATTTTGTCGACTTCTTCGGTGATCGACGACGTTACCGCAGAATTGCCGATATTGCCGTTAATTTTCACCAAGAAGTTGCGGCCAATAATCATTGGCTCTGATTCTGGGTGATTGATGTTGTTTGGGATAATGGCGCGGCCACAGGCGATTTCGCTACGCACGAATTCTGGCGTAATTACATCAGGCATATTCGCGCCGTAGTTTTCGCCTTTGTGCTGACGATTCATCATCGCCAACATTTTGTCGCCAGTTGGGCTATCCGTTTTTAGGCTTTCTAAGTAAGCAGCACGATTCATGTTTTCACGAATCGCTACGTATTCCATTTCTGGGGTGATGATGCCTTGGCGCGCGTAATGCATTTGCGAGACGTTTTTGCCGGCAATGGCTTTGCGTGGTTTGCGTTGCAATTCAAAGCGTAAAACATCAAGACTCTTGTCAGCTTCGCGCATGCGGCCATATTCGCTGGTGAGTTCAGGCAACACTTCGGTGTCGTTACGCTCGCTAATCCATGCCGCACGAATAGGCTCTAAGCCTTTACGCACGTCGATTTTAGCCGCAGGATCAGTGTAAGGGCCTGAGCAGTCATACACGAAAATCGGTGGGTTTTTTTCAACCGCGCCACTGATGCTCATTTGCAATGGCGTATCGGCTTGGCTGATTTCGCGCATTGGCACTTGAATGTCGGCGCGTGAGCCTGGTACATAGATTTTGCGAGAATTAGGCAGTGGCTTGATGGCGGCTTCGTCAACGACGGCCGAATCGGCGGAAAATTCTGCTTTTGCGTTCATGGTGTTCTCCTGTGCACTGATTCAAACTCAGATGAGTGATTCAGTCGCGCTCGTTGGCGCGTGATTTAAAAAGACGGCATAGGAGTGGGGGCGCAAAAAGTCAGCGACTCGCTTTCCTACGCCGGTATTAACCGGGTCAGGTTCCAAGGGTATATCTCATCCGATTTGCTGACGTTGTTTCTGGTGACGTTAGCCAAAAATGGCATTATCAGAAGAAAAGTCGCTTAAATCGGAACCCCTAGCGATTCATGAATGTGAAATTAAAAGAGTTGTGGGATAATTGCAAGACAAATTGAATAATCTAATCGCCGTAGTCGGCTTGTCTTGAGGTGAAGCAAACATGGATTGGGAAAACGCACGTTATCTTTTAGTTGAGCAGCAAATTCGCCCGTGGAATGTGTTGAATCCTGTGATTCTTGAGCGCATTCTCAATACGCGCCGTGAAGATTTTGTTCCTGCGGATAAAAAAGAACTGGCTTTTGTAGATGTGGAATTGCCATTGGCACATGGCCAGCTGATGCTTGCTCCTAAGGTTGAAGCGCGTTTCTTGCAAGAAATTGACTTAAAGCCCACCGATAAATTGCTCATCGCCGGCCCCGGTGCAGCTTACTTGGCGGCCTTGGCTGCCGGTTTGTGCGCGCACGTGGTGGTAGTGGATGCTGATGTTGAGTACGTGGCCTTGATTAATACGCAACTGAAAGCAGCTGGCATTAAAAACGCCCGCGCTGAAGTCGGCGACGCCTTGGCAGCCAATGGCCAAGCACCATTTGACGCCATTATCGCTACGGCCTCGTTCGCTCAAGCGCCAGCCAGCTTGTTGGCGCAATTAGCTAATAATGGCCGTTTGCTGGCGATTATTGGTGAAGAGCCGATGATGTATGCCACTTTATATCGCCAAGCAGGCGCAGTGCTCGAGCAAAAACAAGTCTTTGATTACAACTTACCTAGAATGCGCGTCACGATACCTGCGTTTGAATTTTGATCCTTTGTATGGTTTAAATCAAAAAGCCAGCGTAAACGCTGGCTTTTTTCTTACAAAAAAACAAAACTGTACGTCATCGATTATAATGGTCGGCATTTTTCGATGTTTTGAATTTTTAATCTTTTTACAGAATACACGCCAATGACTGCAGTCAACGCCAGCGAGACATCTCATCACAAGCCCGATGCAGAGGAAGAAATTTCTTTATTGGATCTGGTGCTAGTCCTAACCAAACATAAAAAGCTGATTATTGGGCTGCCGATTCTCGTGGCGGTGATCGCAGCAGCGGTGGCGTTCAGCTTGCCCAATGAGTACACGGCAACACTTAAAATTGCACCATCGAAGAATGCGGCAGTTTACAACTGGGTCTTAACTAACGATCAAGTGCAGGAAACGATCGCCAAAGAAATGAAACTGGCGGAGCATTTTGATACAAAAGGTCGACAAGCAACGCGCAAAGAAATGGGCAAGGCGGTTAAAGTTACATTAAATGCCAAAGATGGTTTTTTAGATATTAATGTGACCGATCAAAATCCAGAATTTGCTGCTATGTTAGCCAATAAAATGGGTTTAGCTTTGCAAAGCAATTTATATAGTCTGCGATTATTGGAATCATCAAAACAGCGTTATGAATTAGAAACTCGCCGTGAAATGGCGCAAAAAAATAAAAATAAATACGATGCTGAAATTCAGCAAGCCGATTTGGCTGCAATGATTAATCAATTATCCGCTGCAGATCGTTATGGCATTACCAGCTTAGCGGCGATTCAGGCTGAATCGACATTGCAAGGTGGCGTGAGCGATATGATGCAAAACGAATTGGTGCGCATGCAAGATCAGCTCTCGAGCTTGCAGCGACTAGTGGTTGACAGCATGAAAAAACAAACCAATGCCAACAATACCGGCCTATGGATTGCCGCAGTAGGGGCTTTGCAGCAGCAAGCATATTGGGATGCTTTAATTGAGCGACTTGATCGCCGAATTGAATTATTAAAAAAACAAGAGCGCGATGAATTAAAAATGACCGCCGCCGAAGTGCCGGATGAAAAATCAGGACCTAAGCGGGCGTTAATTGTATTGTTGGCGACATTTGCGGCGCTGTTTTTGAGTGTTTTGTGGGCATTTATTGCTGAAGCTATCACCAAATCAAGAGAAAATAGTCAATCATCAGCACTACTAGGCAAAATTGGCGCAGCTTGGCGCGCAAAGTAATTGATGTCTGTAGGCTGGGCTTGGCCGTGTCGTTGTGGCAAAAAAATAGCAAATTGGCCCTAAGCCAGCGTTCGGCTTTAGCTTTGAGATACCGAATAAAATACATCGCAGTAGGGTCGACTTGAGTCGACCTGGCTCATTTCGATCTGGCCAATTGTTCGCTCGCTTGAAAGCGATCCTAAGGATGATTTTTGAAGAAGACGCAAAATCAGGCGCCTAGGATTGACGAACTCAAGCTAGCTGACGACTGATTCGTGTATCAATGAATAAAAGTATTGGGAAAAACCTAAATGACGATTTTAGTAACCGGCGCAGCTGGTTTTATCGGTGGTAATTTTGTTTTAGATTGGTTGGCTGGCTGTGACGAGATGGTGATTAACGTCGATAAGCTGACGTATGCCGGTAATCTCGATACCCTTAAAGGTCTAGAGGGCGATACCCGTCATGTGTTTGTTCGTGCTGATATTGGTGATCGGGAAATTATTGGCAAATTGCTCGCTGAATACCAACCCCGCGCAGTAATTAACTTTGCTGCCGAATCGCACGTTGATCGCTCAATTACTGGGCCTGGCGAATTTATTCAAACCAATGTCGTTGGCACCTTTAATTTATTAGAAAGCGTGCGCGGTTATTGGACTGATTTGGCTACTGAGCAAAAAGCGGCGTTTCGCTTTTTGCATGTGTCGACTGACGAAGTCTACGGCACGCTGGCAGCTGATGATCCGGCGTTTAGCGAAACTAAAGCGTTTGAGCCCAATAGCCCGTATTCGGCCAGCAAAGCGGCATCGGATCATTTGGTGCGTGCTTGGCATCACACTTATGGCTTGCCGGTATTGACTACCAATTGCTCGAATAATTACGGCCCATATCATTTCCCAGAAAAACTGATTCCGCTGGTGATTTTGAATGCATTGGCTGGTAAGCCATTGCCAATTTATGGGGATGGCCAGCAGATTCGTGATTGGTTGTATGTGAAAGATCACTGTTCAGCGATTCGCCGCGTACTAGAAGCGGGCAAAGTCGGTGAAACGTATAACGTCGGAGGCTGGAATGAAAAAGCCAATCTGGATGTGGTGCATACGATTTGTGACTTGCTGGACGAGCTGGCTCCTTGCAAGGCGGGGAATGGGGAAAAAGGCGTGGGGATTGGGGAATGGGGAATGGGGAATAAGGACGACGGTATTAATCCCCAATCCCCAATCCCCAATCCCAGCTCTTACCGCAGCCAAATCACTTACGTGACAGATCGCCCTGGGCATGATCGTCGCTACGCCATTGATGCGCGCAAACTCGAGCGTGAATTGGGTTGGAAACCGGCAGAGACTTTCGAATCGGGCATTCGTAAAACCGTAGAGTGGTATTTGGCCAATCAAGACTGGGTGAGCAATGTGACCAGCGGTGCATATCGTGAGTGGGTGGAAAAACAGTATGCGGTGAGTGGGGAATAGGGAATAGGGAATAGGGAATGGAAAAGACCCACAAGCAGCTGGAGGTATGGATACAGGCCATGCTGCTGGTACAAATGATTTATCAAATTACCGCAACTTATCCACGTGAAGAACTATTTAGTTTAACCAACCAAATGAGACGCGCTGTGGTGTCAATTCCATCCAATATTGCCGAAGGTGTTGCTAGAGGATCTACCAAGGAATATGTGCATTTTTTGAATATTGCGCGTGGGTCTTTAGCTGAGCTGGATACTCAATTGGAAATTTCAAAAATGCTAGAGTATTTACCAGCAGAGCACCCAGTTTTTAATCAAATTAGCACGACAGCGCGTTTGCTGACGGGCTTGCATAAAAAAATGGTGTCATTAATATGACAAATCCCCAATCCCAACTGCCAATTCCCCGCATTTTACTCACGGGTAAAAACGGCCAAGTTGGCTTTGAGCTGCAGCGTAGCCTTGCCGTGCTTGGTGAGGTGATTGCGGTGGATCGCGATGATTGCGATTTATCCAATCCCGATTCGATCCGTGACTTAGTGCAACGAATTCGCCCCGATATCATCGTGAATCCTGCCGCGCATACTGCGGTAGATAAGGCCGAATCTGAAGTTGAGCTGGCAACATTACTCAATACCACTGCACCGCAGGTTTTTGCTGAAGAAGCAGCCAAGCTCGGTGCCTTGCTGGTGCATTATTCAACCGATTATGTATTTGATGGTCGTAAAGACGGTGCGTATTTGGAGGACGACGTAACCAATCCGCAATCGGTCTACGGCAAAACCAAGTTAGCCGGTGAAGACGCGATTCTCGCCAGCGGCTGCCGGCATTTGATTTTCCGTACGAGCTGGGTTTTTGGCGCGCATGGCGCAAATTTTTTGAAAACGATGCTGCGCTTAATGCAGCAGCGCGATGCGCTGAGCGTTGTAGCCGATCAAATCGGCGCGCCAACTTCAGCGAGTTTAATCGCCGATGTGACGGCACATGCGATACGGCAGATTTTGGGTATTGAGAATTGGGGAGTAGGGCGTAGGGAATTGGCATGTGGGGATGTGGTGAGTAGAGAGGCGGATTTTCATTCCCCAATCCCTAATCTCCAATCCCCGCTAGAGGCCCAATCCCAACTCCCTAGCATCTATGGCACCTATCATTTAGTGGCCGCAGGTGAAACCAGTTGGCATGGGTATGCATCGCTAGTAAATAAAATTGCTGCGCAGCAAGGCTATACCTTGAAGATTGCTAGTGACGCAATCAAAGCAATTCCGGCTAGTGACTATCCAGTTCCTGCTCCACGCCCAGCCAATTCGCGCTTGAATACGCAAAAATTGCAAAGCACTTTTGGTTTAGAGCTACCTGATTGGCAAGTTGGTGTGCAGCAAGTGATGACGCTGATTAAGCAGCCTTAATTTTATTTAAAGACATTAGGAATTCTTATGGCAAACCGTAAAGGTATTATTTTAGCCGGTGGCTCTGGTACTCGACTTTATCCCGCTACGATCGCCGTATCAAAGCAATTGCTACCGATTTACGATAAACCGATGATTTATTACCCGCTGAGCACGCTATTGCTCGCTGGAATTCGCGATATTTTAATTATCTCCACCCCACAAGACACTCCACGCTTTGAGCAATTGCTCGGCGACGGTAGCCAATGGGGAATTAAATTGCAATACGCCGTACAGCCAAGTCCCGACGGTCTAGCGCAAGCTTTTATTATTGGTGAAGAATTTATTGGCCAAGACAATGTCGCACTGGTGTTGGGCGATAATATTTTTTATGGTCATGAATTTGCCGATTTATTAAAAACCGCTGCTGACAAAGAAAACGGCGCCAGCGTTTTTGCTTATCACGTTAATGATCCAGAACGCTATGGCGTAGTGGATTTTGATGCGAGTGGTAAAGCACTTTCTATTGAAGAAAAGCCGCTGAAACCAAAATCTAATTACGCGGTCACCGGATTATATTTTTACGACAATAGCGTGATTAACATTGCTAAAAATATTAAACCCTCGCCACGTGGTGAATTAGAAATTACCGATGTGAATGCCGTCTTTCTACAGCAAAATCAATTAGACGTAAAAATCATGCATCGTGGTTATGCTTGGCTTGATACGGGTACACATGAGTCAATGCTCGATGCTAGCCAGTTCATCCAAACGATTGAAACTCGGCAGGGTTTGAAGGTTTGCTGCCCAGAAGAAATAGCTTATCGCAAAGGTTGGATTACTACCAGTCAAGTTGAGCAATTGGCGCAGCCGCTAAAGAAAAATGCATACGGTCAGTATTTACTTAATATGCTTAAAGAGTAGGTGATTTAAAATGAAAATCGTCGACACAACAATTGCAGATGTTAAAGTTATTTTACCTAATGTGTACCATGATAGCCGTGGTTATTTTCTAGAAAGCTTTAATCAAGAAAAATTTGAATCTGAATTGGGTCGAAAAGTTAATTTTGTTCAAGACAATCATTCACATTCAGTACATCGTGTTTTGCGTGGATTGCATTATCAATTGGGAAAACCGCAGGGTAAACTAGTCAGAGTTACTCAAGGTGAAGTATTTGATGTGGCGGTTGATTTACGAGAAAAGTCACCCACATTTGGGCAATGGACCGGAAGAATATTGTCATCAGAAAATCATACGCAATTATGGATACCAGAAGGATTTGCACATGGATTTTATGTTTTATCTCCAACTGCGGATTTGCATTACAAAGCAACTGATTTTTGGTACCCAGAAGGAGAAAGAACCATATTGTGGGATGATAAAGATTTGAATATTCAATGGCCATTATCAAATAAGCCAATTGTTTCTGATAAAGATGAAGCTGGACTTAGGTTTAAAAATACTGAAAAAATCAAGGCTTAAATATGATTGTAAATTTAATTCAATTGCAAAAACATGGTGATGAACGTGGTGCATTAGTTGCTCTGGAAGAAAATAAAAACATCCCATTTCCAATTAAGCGTGTGTATTATTTATTTGCTACTCAACAGGGTGTTCGTCGTGGTTTTCATGCACATAAGCAATTAAGGCAAGTGGCTATTGTTATTCGTGGTTCATGCCGGTTTCATTTGGATGATGGAAAAGAAAAAATAGAACTGCTGCTTGATAATCCCGCACAGGGCTTGTTGATTGAGCCATTAGTTTGGCATGAAATGTATGATTTTAGTGAAGATTGTGTGCTAATGGTTTTAGCTGATGATTTTTATAGTGAGAGTGATTATTTAAGAAGTTATGAAGAATTTATTAATATTGTTAATGGTGAAAAAAAATGATACATCAAGCCGCTGTTATATCCGATAAAGCCGTAATCGGTAAAAATGTAACTATTATGCCTTTTGCAGTAATTGGCGATGTATCAATCGGAGATAATTGTATTATTCATCCACATGTGGTTATTGCTGATGGCGTTGTTTTGGGTAATGCTGTAGAGATATTTCCAGGTGCTTTCATTGGTAAAGAGCCAAAAGGTGCAGGTGCTTTAGCTCGTCAGCCAGAGTTTGAACGTATTGTAAAAATTGGCAATGAATGCTCAATTGGACCGAATGCAGTTATTTTTTACGATGTAATTATTGGTGATAATACATTATTAGGTGATGGCGCATCCATTCGAGAAAAATGCACAATTGGTAGCCGCTGTATTTTAAGTCGCTATGTTACTGTGAATTACAATACAAAAATTGGCGATCGCACTAAAGTTATGGATTGCACGCATATTACGGGCAATGCCATTATTGGCAATGATGTATTTATTAGTTTATTAGTTGGTACAACAAACGACAATGTAGTCCGTGCTGGATATTCTGATCATGTTGTTGGCCCTATCATTGAAGATAATGTAGTGATTGGTGTTGGCGCATCATTATTACCCGCAGTGGTGATTGGTGAAGGATCAACCATTGGTGCGGGCTCAGTTGTTACCAAAAATGTTAAACAGAAAACTTTAGTTGCCGGTGTTCCTGCACGTTTTGTAAAGAGTATTGAATAATATGATTCCATTTCTTGATTTAAAAGCCATTAATTTA
Source organism: Deefgea piscis (assembly GCF_019665785.1). NCBI lineage: Bacteria > Pseudomonadati > Pseudomonadota > Betaproteobacteria > Neisseriales > Chitinibacteraceae > Deefgea > Deefgea piscis. The sequence goes on along the minus strand of NZ_CP081149.1, from coordinate 2,944,132 downwards.
GCGCACCGCGATGAATTAATTAATGCATTTACTCGCGTTATCGATTCTGGATGGTATGTATTAGGTAATGAAGTCAAACAATTTGAAGCATCATTTGCAGATTACTGCAACGTTGATCATTGTGTGGGTGTGAGTAATGGTCTGGATGCATTGCATTTGATTTTACGTGCTTATGGCATTGGTGCTGGTGATGAAGTCATTGTACCGACCAATACCTATATTGCTACCTGGTTAGCGGCTACGTATGCAGGCGCAACGCCCGTGCCAGTTGAGCCATGTATAGATACCTATAATATTGATCCAAGTTTGATTGAGGCAGCAATTACCCCGCGTACTAAAGCGATTATTGCAGTGCATTTATATGGGCAGCCAGCCGATATGGATCCAATTATGGCGATTGCCGAAAAACACGGTTTAAAAGTCATTGAGGATGCTGCGCAGGCCCATGGTGCTTTATATAAAGGTCGCAAAGTCGGTAGCCTTGGTCATGCGGCAGGATTTAGTTTTTATCCGGGTAAAAATTTAGGTGCGATTGGTGATGCAGGCGCAGTCACTACCAATGATGCGGAGCTTGCAGAGAAAGTTCGAGTATTGGTTAATTATGGTTCAAAAGTGAAATACCATAATGAAGTGCAAGGATTTAATTGTCGATTGGATGAATTACAAGCTGCATTATTGGCAGTTAAATTACCAGCACTAGACCAAGAAACAGCCCGTAGAAAAGAAATTGCAGCGCAATACACTGTAGCTCTACAAGAATTAGATCTCGTATTGCCATCGATTATGGATAATGCTGAATCAGCATGGCATTTATATGTTGTTCGAAGCAAGAATAGGGATCAGTTACAAATAGATTTATCGGCTAATGGTGTCGCTACGATGATTCATTATCCAATCCCACCACACCAACAGCCTGCATATGCTGAGTTTAATGGTGTTAGTTATCCAATTGCAGAGCAAATTCATCAGCAAGTATTAAGTCTACCGATGGGACCGACAATGTCTCATGATGACGTATCCAAAGTAATTAATGTAATTATTGAGTTGTTAAAATGAAGTTAATGCAACTTTCAATCCTTAGTGCTGTATTAACAGCTTTAAGGATGATTACAGGCATAATAATTTCAAAATTTATTGCTGTCTATGCTGGTCCAACAGGATTGTTTATGTTGGGGCAATTGCAAAGCTTTGTTGTTGGGCTTAATGGGCTTATTTCTAATCAAATTGGCCAAGGAGTAGTACGTTTTAGTGCTGAAAATAAAGAAAACGGATACGATGCTTGCCAACCATGGTGGTCAGCCGCGACATCTCTATTGTTAATTACGATTAGTGTTTCTTTTTTTATAGTTACAATTTTTTCTCAATTAATATCAACGTGGCTATTTAATAATCAATCGTTTTTTTGGATCGTTCTTATTGTTGGGTTTTTCCTTCCATTCAATTGTGTTAATTCAATTATGATGAGTGCTTTGAATGGGCTAGGGGAGAATAAGAAAAACATTCTTGGTGGAACGCAGTCAGTATTAATTATGACTATATTGTCATTATCGATGTTGTATCTGTATGGCCTGACTGGTGGCTTATTAGCTGTCGCTGCTAATAATGGTATTGCGGGTATATTTATTTTTTTAAAGTTTTATAGAGAACCTTGGGTTAAAATAAAATATTGGTTTGGCTCAGTCGATAAGAACAAAAAAAAAATATTGTATGGCTATATGGCTATGGGAATCGTCGGTGCCTTAACTGGCCCAATGGCTTTAATATTAATAAGAAATTTGATTTCAGATACGTACTCATCTGATGTAGCTGGATTATGGCAAGCTGTGTCAAGATTATCTGATGCCTATATATTATTAATTGTTTCAGGTGTTGGAATGTATTATTTTCCTTTAGCGGCATCTATTTCTAACTCTGTTAGTCTTAAGAAGGAAACTTTTAAAGTTTTTTCTTTGTTGATGCCTGTCTTATTAGTCTCTATATTTTTTGTGTATTTTTTTCGTTCGTTTTTAATTATGGTATTGTATTCTAATGATTTTCAAGCTGCAGAAAGCTTGATTGCACCTCAATTGGTAGGAGATTTTTTTCGAGTTCTATCGTTTGTTCCCGCTAGTATTTTATTGGCTAAAGGCTATATAAAGGTGAATATTGTCGCTGAGATTGTAATGAATCTTTATTTAGTTGGTTTTGTCTATTGCTTCATAAAGGGACTTGGTGTGGTTTCTGCTAATTATGCATATGCAAGTGGATATTTTATATATTTTATTTTTTCTTGCTTGTTCTTTTTATATCATTGCCGTCAGCTAAATAAATTAAATGGAGTGAATTAGTTGTGAATATTTCTGTTATCACTCCTGTTTTTAATGAAAGATTAAATGTTTTACGATGCTATGAGTGCCTCTGCAATCAAACGATAGACAATTTTGAGTGGGTTTTAATTGATGATGGTTCTACTGACAATTCAGTGGAAGTGATTGAAGGAATAATTTCTAAACATTCGAGTGAAAGTTTTAATATTAGACTGATTAAGCAAGAAAATAAAGGTGCTGCGTTAGCAAGAAAGTTAGGAATTGAAGTTGCATCATCAGAATTTATATCTATTTTAGATTGTGATGATTATTTATCATTGAATGCTATAGAGTTGGCTGTAAGTAAATTAAAAAATGAAGTTGATATTGTATGTTTCGATGTTGATTTTATGGAAAATGGACTTTGTAAGAGTACATTTAATTTTAATGTTGATAATTGGCCCGTTGATGGAAAAACAGCATTCACTAAGTGCATCGATGGCTGGGGGCTACATGGGTGGTTTGTTGTAAGAAAATCAATAATACTATCTTCATATTCAAAAATTAAAAACTTTGGAAAGATTAATAACATTAATGATGATGAGCTTGTTTGTAGATATTGTTTTTTTGAGGCAAGAAAAATAGATCATTGTAAAGGTAAATATTTTTATGTTAAAAATCCGTGTTCGACCACTAATAAAGTTAATTTAAGGTATTTTATGGTTGTTAATACGGCTATTGAATTAAATTTCTTTATTAGAAGAAATTTCAAAGATGATTCTATATTTTTAGCTTCTAATAGAAATCTAATTTCTGTGTTTTTTGGGGTTTTTATTAGATTTGTTAGATGGTTTTCGGTTATTGAAAATAAGTCTGAGTGGCTTGATTCTATGTATAAGATTGCTTGTGAGGTTGATCGCACTAAATTATTTAAAAGCCTAAGATTAGATGTGATTTCGGTTAAGATTTTTTTGAAATTGATACTAGTTTCATTGTTTAAATTTGTTCTAACAAAGTGACTTTATTGATTAAGGGTTTTTATGGACGTTAATAATTCAATTGCTCAAAAAGAAATAGTTGCAGTTGCTGTGATTGCCTATAATTCGTCAGAGACTATCATAGAAACTTTGAATAGTATATTGAATCAGTCATATGGGTCAAATAACTTGGAGTTAATTATTAGTGATGACTGTTCGATAGATCGAACGACTGAGGTGGTAGATTCATGGTTATCTTTAAATGCTGCAAACTTTTCAAGTGTTAGATTTATCAAAAATTTAAATAATGGTGGTATATCAAAAAATTGTAATGTTGCATGGAAATCATCTAGAGCAACGTGGATAAAAACAATCGCTGGAGATGATATTCTTTCGATTGATTGCATTAAAGATAATTTTGAGTATGTCAAAGCGAACCATGGTGTTGGTATTGTTTTTTCTAAGATGGCTCATTTCAAAGATAAAGCTAGTAATGTTTGTAAAGTAACACCTGAATTAAGTAATATTTACTTTTTCTGTTTATCAAGTCAGGAGCAATATCAGTGTTTGTTAATTAGAAGTTTTAACATGGCACCGACCTCGTTTATAAACAAAAATATTTTAGAAGACATTGGTTATTGTGATGAACAGTATAAGTTAATTGAAGATTTGCCACTTTGGTTGAAAATTACTGGATCAGGTTATAAGTTGAATTTTTTAGATAAAATTACCGTTTTATATAGAATATCTGATTCTCTAAGTAATTCGGTTGATAGGCTTGTTAATGTTAATTTTATGAGGCAATTAGAAGTATTATATTCACAGGAAGTGTGGCCTAATTTATCGGCGGCTCAATATTGGAAGCGTATTGATGATCGTTTGATGCTATGGTCATGGATAATCCCAGCAAAGTTATTCAATAATAAACGTTGTTTTTTAAGTCTATTTTTTCATTATGCAATTGGTTCGATTAGACCTTCTGGCGTTTTTAAAGTGTTGAAAAGAATAAAAAATAGATTAAAGGGGGAGGGGTGTACTTTATAATAGTTTCAGTTTTTTTATTTTTATTTGCGTCACTTAATAGAAGAAATATATCTTATAGGGTTTTTTTTATATTCCCAGTTCTGGTTCTGCCTGTGATAGTGCTCAATATATATTTTCAAGGTGAGGATTGGGTTAATTATAGAAATTTCGCAATGTCTGGAGCGGTATTGTCAACGCCAGAATTAGCGTTTAATTTTTTATTCAAAGCGTTATATTATTTTAGTGGATCTTTATATCCATTGGCAGTGTATTTATACTATGTAATTGCTTTTTTATTGATTTATTATTTTTTTTGTTTTTATGGGAATGGTTTTTTTGAACTAAAAACTAGATACTTTATTTTTTTTGTTTCTGGTCTTTTTTTTATTTTTGGCCCGACTTTAGTCGCAGAGCAACTCAGACAATTTCTTGCTTTGATAATTGTTTTGTTTGCATCTTCGAAGTGTGTTAAGAGACAGTGGTTACACTGTTTGGCTTTAGTCTTATTAGCATCATTTTTTCATATTTCAGCAATTGTATTTATATCCGTATTTTTCTGTTGTAGCTTTTTCAATAAAAAAAGATATTTCATAGTGAGCAGTATTTTCTTGAGTATTGGATTGTATTTTTCTGTAGTTTCTGTTGCATTGTTATCTAGTGGTTTTGTTGCTGATAAAGTAGAGACTTATTTGAAAGCATATTCATTTGGCTTTGGTATACGGCATTTAATTTGTTTGTTTTACATCGTAACATATGTTTCTTGTATTGATGAGCGGAAGTTAGAGCGTCCTTATTTGTTTTTGAATCGAATAAGTTTTTTTGGTGCGGTATTGATGCTTACAGCTGTGTACTTACCTTTTTTAGATAGGTATGCAGGTTATTTTTTAGTATTTATGTTTTTGAATGTACTTTATGGTGTGTGTTATAAAAAATCGGCGTATGTATTGAATTTTATTTCTATAGTTCTTTTCTTGGTTTTTACTTTTGGTTACTACAGAAATAGTATTGCACCATTTGACTTTTTTGTTTTCAGGAATGAAATAAATTCTTTATTTTTTGGTGATATTGATTTTGATCGTCGTGCATTTGATATTCAAGATAATCAGTTGTATTTAATGAAAGAGCGTGGAATGTTAGAAGTTAGGTCCGATATGTAAAATATGGCTAGATGGATTTGATTTTTATTTAAACTTCTCTGCTCTCAATACGTCATGTTTTATTGGTAATTGGCTATATGAAAATACTACTTGTAATTACAGGTTTAGGAATGGGTGGTGCTGAGCGGCAAGTGTGTGATCTTGCAGACCAGTTTTCAGCATTAAATCACGATGTTTTACTTGTTTCATTGAATTCAGATTTAATTAATAAACCTAGAAATAAAGGGGTGAAATTAGTAAGTATTGATATGAAAAAAACTTTTTTTGGTTTTTTTATATCGTTTTTAAAAATGAGAAAAATTATATTAGAATTTAAACCTGATGTGATTCATAGTCATATGGTTCATGCTAATATATTTACAAGGTTGTTAAGGGTTTTCACTCCTATCAATAAACTAATTTGTACTGCACATAGTACAAATGAAGGAGGTTGGTTAAGAATGAAAGCTTATTGTTATACTGATTTCTTGGCTGATATATCAACAAATGTTAGTGAAGAGGCTGTAGAAGCTTTCATTTTACAGGGAGCAGTGACTCGAGAGAAAATGATTGCTGTTCATAATGGGATTAATATTGATCTGTTTGATTTTAATGATCAGAGTCGAAAAAATGTTCGTAGTTTATTGTCAATAAATGACCAAACGCCTTTGATTTTGGCCGTTGGGAGGTTAGTTACTGCTAAAGATTACCCTAATTTGTTAGATGCATTTAGCAAAATCGATACAACAGTAGAATTACCACATCTTGCAATTATTGGGGTCGGACAGTTACATGCAGAACTTAAGCTTTTAGCTGAGAATCTAGAGATAATAGATCGTGTTCATTTTTTAGGAATCCAGCGTGATATCCCTTCTTTTTTAAGTGCCGCAGACCTATTTGTACTCTCTTCAGCGTGGGAAGGTTTTGGATTGGTTGTTGCTGAGGCTATGGCATGTCGACGTGTTGTTGTTGCTACTGATTGTGGTGGTGTGAGTGAAGTTATATCAAATTTTGGATTTTTAGTTAAACCAAAAGATAGCCAAGCTTTACGATATGCTATGGAAAGTGCACTAAGCCTGAATGATAAAGAACGTTCTAGTATCGGTGAGTCTGCACGTAATTTTATTGTGTCGAATTACTCACTAAAGAGTATTGCAAATAAATGGATCTCACTATATTCAGTAAATGTTAATGAATGTTAGTTTTTTCTACAAAGTAACTGATAAATAATTGGATAATTATGAGAGTAGCATTGCTGGGAACGACGGTTGCATGCGTGTTAGGATTTCGTTCAGGTTTGATTCGTGCGCTAGTTCAGCGTGGAAATGTAGTATATGCTTTTGCATCGGATTATACAGAAAACAGTAAGCATGAAGTTGCATTGTTAGGTGCAATTCCAATAGATTATAAAATTAATCGTTCTGGTCTTAATCCATTTTCAGATTTGATTTGCACACTTAAATTGGTTAAGCAATTTAAAGATTTAAAATTAGACTTAGTTTTTTCGTATTTTGTCAAGCCAGTAATTTTTGGATCATTTGCTGCCAAGTTGGCAGGTGTACCTAAAAGTATAGGGATGCTTGAAGGTTTGGGTTATGTGTTTACTGACAAGGAAAATGGTAGTTCAACTAAAGAAATTTTTTTAAAAAAGGTTCAATTATTTTTGTATCATATGTCTATACCGTTACTTGATTCTCTGATTTTTTTAAATCATGATGATCCAGTTGACTTAATTGTAAATAATAATATTAAGGCAAAATCTGTACATGTTTTAGGAGGGATTGGCGTAGATTTAAAAAAATTTGAATTTTCTCCAGTCAATATTGATGCAATCTCTTTTTTATTTGTTGGCCGACTTTTAAACGAAAAGGGGATAAATGAATTCATTGGTGCAGCAAAAATTGTGAAGAAAATTCATCCAGAGGTTAAATTTGTAGTATTAGGAGGATTGGACCCTGATAATCCAGGTTCTTTATCGAAAGAATCCTTAGATCAGTTGATTCAAGATGATCTAATTGTATACTCTGGTTATGTTAAGGACGTAAAACCATGGTTAATTAATTCAAGCGTTTTTGTTTTACCATCTTATCGAGAAGGAGTTCCTCTTAGTACGCAAGAAGCCATGGCAATTGGACGTGCCGTAATTACAACTAATGTACCAGGCTGCAGAGAAACAGTTATAGATGGTAAGAATGGGTTTTTAATTCCTCCTTGGTCTAGTCAAGTATTGGCAGAAAAAATGATATTTCTCATAGATAATCCAAATAAAATAAAAGAAATGGGCGAAGAAAGCGCTAAGATTGCACTCGAAAAATTTGATGAAAAAATTGTAAATACTAAATTGCTTGAATTGCTCGGAATTTCAAAAGAAGGTTGATTAATGTTGCTTATTACTGGATCTAATGGTTTTTTAGGTGCTGCATTATGTACATTTTTAAATGACATAAAAATTGATTATAAATCTGTAAGTCGTAGAGGCTATGCTGGCTCTATTTCAGTTGGCAACATTGATGCACATACGCAATGGTCTGAAGCGTTACGCGATATTGATGTGATTGTGCATGCAGCAGCCCGTGTCCATGTGATGAATGATGCTTCGCTTGATCCGCTTACCGAGTTTCGCAAAGTGAATGTTGAGGGGACTTTAAATTTGGCACGGCAAGCTGTTGCTGCTGGTGTTAGTCGATTTGTTTTTATTAGTTCAATTAAGGTCAATGGCGAATCAACAGAATTGGGTTTGCCATTTTTTGCTGATGATCTCGCCGTTCCACTTGATCCCTATGGTGTTTCAAAATATGAGGCCGAGCAGGGCTTGCTGCAGTTGGCCAAAGAAACGGGTTTAGAGGTGGTTATTATTCGCCCGCCATTAGTTTATGGCCCAGGAGTTAAAGCTAATTTTGCAGCAATGATGAAATGGTTAAATAAAGGCATTCCATTACCATTAGGTGCAATTCATAATCAACGGAGTTTGGTGGCATTAGATAATTTAGTTGATTTGATTGTGACTTGTATTGATCATCCTGCCGCAGCAAATCAGATTTTTTTAGCAGGGGATGGTGAGGATTTGTCGACGACCGAACTCTTGCAAAAAATGGCTAAAGCTTTAGATGTATCTTCTCGATTGATTCCTGTACCAATGTGGTGCTTACAGTTTGGTGCTAGATTATTCGGTAAGCAAGCGATGGCGCAGCGTTTGTGCGGCTCATTGCAAGTGGATATTTCAAAAGCTAGAAATGTATTAGGCTGGAGACCGCCATTGACTGTCGATGAGGCATTACAAAAAACTGCAGATGATTTTTTGCAGCGTAATGCTTAATTTTTTAAACGAACTGCTTTTAGGTCTTTTATGTTGAAGCGCTGTTTTGATTTTTTGCTGGCTTTCATGGTGAGTTTATTTTTTATTCTGCCTATTATTGTTGTCGCCATACTGGTTCGACTGACTTCGAAAGGCTCTGCTTTATATTGGTCTGATCGGGTAGGGATGAATAATCGCATTTTCAAAATGCCTAAATTTCGCTCGATGCGTATTGATACGCCAGCGGTTGCGACGCATTTATTGGCTGATCCCAAGGCATGTTTAACGCCGATTGGTGGCTTTTTGCGTAAATCAAGTTTGGATGAATTGCCGCAATTGTGGAGTATTTTAGTCGGTGATATGAGCTTTGTTGGGCCACGGCCTGCGCTATTTAATCAAGATGACTTAATTGCACTACGCACTGAAAAAGGCGTTGATCGTATTCGCCCGGGCCTCACCGGCTGGGCACAAATTAATGGCCGTGATGAATTGCCGATCCCAGTTAAGGTCGGTTTTGATGTTGAGTATTTACAGCGACGGTCATTTGTCTTTGATTTAAAAATCCTGCTGCTGACCTTTTTAAAGGTCATTCGCCGTGATGGGATAACGCATTGATGTTTAATTTTTATTATTCTGCGTCATTTATTGGCTGGTCTGGCTCAAAAACTCAGGTATGTTATGTTAAATAAAGCAATTGCATTACCTAGAACAACTAAAAGTCTATTGATTTTAACGCTGGATTTTATTTTATTGCCTTTGGCGCTCTGGGTGGCAATTGCGTTGCGTTTAGATGATTGGTCTTATCCCACTCAATTTGCCTGGTGGGTGTTTTTCTTGCCTTCTATCATTGCCGCACCGATTTTTATTCGCTTTGGTTTGTATCGAGCAGTGATTCGTTATATCGAGGATAAGGCGGTTTTAACCATTGCATCTGCGGTGAGTTTGGCGCTATTGGGCTTTGTAGCCGCGATTCAGTTATTGCAAATTACCGGTATTCCGCGTGGTTCTTTAGTGATTTTCTGGCTATTGGCCATGGCGATTATTATTGCTAGTCGTTTTGCTGCGCGTAGTCTGTTGCGTAAATTGGCGCCGCTGTCTAAAGATCGTAAAACGGTATTGATTTATGGCGCCGGCAGCGCTGGGCGGCAGTTGGCGGTGGCTTTGCGTACTGGGCAAGAGTATGAACCGATTGGTTATGTTGACGATTCGCCCGCTCAGCAAGGCCTGCAAATTGGCGGACTTAAAGTCTTTAGCAACGAACAAATGCTCGCCCAAATTATGATGGGCCGGGTGGATCAAGTGTTATTGGCCATACCTTCTGCGCCGCGCTCACGGCAGATCGAGATCGTTAATCAGCTTGAGCCTTTAGCGGTTGAAGTGCGGATTTTACCTGGGATGTCTGATTTAGTTAGTGGCGAAGTGCGCTTGGCTGATGCGCGTGAAGTGGGTGTTGATGAGCTACTTGGTCGAGAACCCGTTCCACCAAACAAAGAATTACTCGCTCGCAATATTAGCGGTAAATCGGTTATGGTCACCGGCGCAGGCGGCTCGATTGGTTCTGAGTTATGTCGGCAGATTATTAAAAATCAACCGACGCATTTGGTTTTGTACGAGCTTTCCGAATTCGCCTTGTACACCATTGAGCAAGAGCTGAGCCAAATCATTCGTGAACATGCCTTGCCGATCGAGCTGCACCCCGTGTTGGGTTCGGTACAAAATGGCTTACGCCTTGCGGCGATTATGGCACGCTATGGTGTGCAAACGGTATATCACGCCGCCGCGTATAAACACGTGCCATTGGTTGAATTTAATATTACTGAAGGGATTTTAAATAATGCCTTTGGTACTCGCGCTGCTGCGGCAGCGGCGATTGATGCTGGGGTTGAATCATTTGTACTCATTTCAACGGATAAAGCAGTTCGTCCTACCAATGTAATGGGGGCGAGTAAACGGATGGCTGAGTTGGCCTTACAAGCTTATGCGCTAGACCCTTCGGTAAAAACGCGTTTTAGTATGGTGCGCTTTGGCAATGTACTTGGCTCGAGTGGGTCCGTGGTGCCTTTATTCCGTAAACAAATTATGGCGGGTGGGCCAGTTAAGGTCACCCATCCTGATATTAATCGCTTCTTTATGACGATTCCCGAAGCATCGCAATTGGTGATTCAGGCTGGCGCTATGGGCGGTAGTGGCGAAGTTTTTGTGCTGGATATGGGGCAACCTGTTCGGATTGTTGATTTAGCGCGGCGCATGATTCATCTCACTGGCTTTACAGTTAAAGATGATGCTAACCCTGCGGGCGATATTGCGATTGAGTTTTCTGGTTTACGCCCTGGCGAAAAGCTGTATGAAGAGCTACTGATTGGCGACAACGTTAGTGGTACTGAGCACGCCCGTATCATGAAAGCCAACGAGCAGTGTTTGACGCTGGATGAGCTGGAGCAAGTGATTGCGGATCTGAGTATTGCTTGTTTTGGGAATGATTCAACACAAATAATCGGGATTTTACAGCGTTGCGTCTCGGGCTTTAAACCAGACCGCGCGGTGCGCGATCATTTGTTTGAAGGTTAACTGGCGAATTTTATTTCTATCCCAGATTTATGTCTTGAGTTGTTAAACTCGCATTGATTAATCAAAGTAAATCAAATCACCACAAATTTAATGGCGCAGAAAAATAAATTTTCTGCGCCATTTTTTATTGAACAGATCATTTTTGTATGCTGCTGCTTATTTTGAGCCCAGACAAGTAATGCTAGTTTGCACTCCTAATTTAGATATTGTGCGAGGTGGACTGTTTTGTTTTTTATTGCTGGGATGTGAAAGGTTGAGGTGACTGCATCTAGGATGCTGAGCATCATTACCCAAATATTCAGCTTGTGTTGAATATGACGACAGTGTTTTTGTTTTTGATGACGACGACAGAAAGGATTTGTTACTATGAACTGAAAGTGACTGATTTTTTTCTTGTTACTTTTGTGTGATTTACTTTTGATGACAGCAAAGTGATTGGTGACTTAGCCTGCTTAGGCTTGTTACATTTTGTTAAGTGGTTTTAATTATCTGTTAATGGTTTTTACAAAGTGCGGCCTGATTTTGATTATCGATTAAAGGGTGTCGGCAAATGCGTTTGGGTGAATATTTAGTTCAGCAGAAACTAATTTCTAAACCAGATTTAGAAAAAGCACTAGAACAAGCGCAACTTATTCATGGGCGACTCGGCAGTCGATTGGTTCGGCTGGGCGTTGTTTCAGAAGATAAATTAATTCCCGCTTTGTCGCAGTTTTTAGATATCCCTACATGGCATGAAGAAATACCCCGGGCTGAATTTGAGCAGAGCCTTGAAGCCTTAAATTTATCTCTGGCTTGGTGCCAGAGTAATTTATTAATTCCTTTTTATCATAACGATGTTTTGTGCTATATAGCACGATTTCCTAATGAGCCTGTTTTTAATGATTACTTTTCTGCGCTAAATGGATTTTCAGGAAAAGTATTTTTAGCGCGTACCGCTGATTTAATCCGGTTCTTTGATGGGATTAATAATTCAAAGTTCATTTCTAATGATAATGCGGCTCACCTTAAAGAATTGGCTGAAGAAGCGCCGATTGTTGAGCTAGTGAATAATATTTTTGCTCAAGCAGTAGAGTCATCGGCTTCGGATATCCATCTTGAGCCACGCTCCAATTCATTTCAGATACGATTTAGAATTGATGGCGTTATGCGAACGCTATTTGAATATTCTGTTAGCAATTTAGATGCGGTGACTTCTCGCATTAAACTCATTTCTGAATTAGATATTGCCGAGAGGCGATTACCGCAAGATGGGCGTATTGGTCTGCGCGTTGGCGGTAAAGATTTAGATGTTAGGGTGTCTACGATTCCTGGCGTTTATGGCGAATCGATTGTGATGCGGCTATTAGAAAAAAAGGAATTGGTCGCAAATTTGGCCGATACCGGTATGTTGCTTGATCATGAAATTGAATTTTTAAAAATGATTAATGAGCCACATGGTATTGTATTGGTAACTGGTCCAACTGGCTCAGGTAAAAGCACTACACTTTATAATTCAATTCGTTTAGTGGATGATCGAAGTAGAAAAATCATTACCGTAGAAGATCCGGTTGAATACAAAATTGACGGTATTACGCAAATTCAGGTTAAAGACGAAATCGGAATGTCTTTTGCTGCAGGATTGCGAGCGATTTTGCGGCATGATCCAGATGTCATTATGGTGGGAGAAATTCGAGATCAAGAAACCGCTAAAATCGCCATTCAATCGGCCTTAACTGGGCATATGGTTTTCTCTACACTGCATACCAATGATGCAGCCAGTGCTGCAACCCGGCTTATAGACATGGGGATTGAGCCTTTCTTAATCGCCTCAGCACTCACTGGTGTACTTGCTCAGCGTTTACTTAGAAAATTATGCAGCTGCGCTCAGCCGATTGAAATTCCAGCGATTTATGCCAATACGTATTCTGAAATACTACTCAAAAACCCTAAATTGACTGCCAATAGTTATCGTTTTCGTGAGGCGGTGGGCTGTGATTTATGTAGCCAAACTGGCTATTCAGGTCGAATGGGCTTGTTTGAATTAATGCGGATTGATGAGCAAATCAGGCAGGCCATCGTAATCAAAAAACCGGCAACAGAAATTGCCGCAATTGCATTTTTGGATGGCTGCGCTCGCACATTATTTGAAGATGGTTTGATCAAAGCTGGAATGGGGCTCACCTCAATCGAAGAGGTTTGTCGGGTGGCGGTTAATGCTGTCGCAGAGCCTATGCTATGAGTATTTTTATCTATACCGCCATCGATACCTTAGGCTCAGCCAGAAAAGGCGAGCTTAATGCCGTTGATAAAAATACCGCAATTGCGACTTTAATACAGCAAGGTTTATCAATTACTTCATTGCAAGAGCAGGGAAATAAAAAAGAAGGATTAAATAAAAAAATTGGCGTAGCAGAACGGATACAATTTTTGAGTAGTTGGGTAGGGATGCTCAATGCCGGTATTCCAATGGGCGAGGCTTTATATACCTTGGCCGATACTTGGGATGGCACTGCATTAGGCCAAATTTTGCAGCAAAAAATACTTCCTGGATTAAGGTCTGGTGAAACTGTATCTAAAATGTTGGCACTGCCCGAGCTTAATCTACCAATTTATATTCGGCATTTGGCTAGGGCTGGGGAAGAGTCGGGTGTATTAGGTAGCGCATTACAATCAGGTATTGATCAATGGCAAAAGGAAATTAGAGCCAAAAAAGATGCCATCACAGCTTTGATTTATCCAATAATTTTAGTTGTTACCGGTATTTTGGCAATTGTAACGATTTTTTTATTTGTAGTTCCGCGTTTTGCTACTATTTTAAAAAATGGCAATGTAGATTTACCTTTTATATCAAAAATAGTAATTGGCTCGGGTATTTATTTTCGTAGCCATTTATTTGAAATTGGAGTTGGGCTGATTTTTTTGGCTATTGCTGGGGTCTTTGTGTATCGAAAAATAGCCCGTCAATATGATTGGGTGAGTTTTTTTTGGAATTTTCCATTGATTTCTTCATGGTTAGTTGAGCGTCAATCAAGTCAATGGAGTGGAATGCTTGGCATGTTATTGCTCAATCGCGTTAATATTATTTCAGCGATTGATTTAACCATCGAGGCTTGTGAGGTAGCTATTGTCAGCAATCGACTGCGTTTAGTGGCAAAAGATCTGCGGGCAGGTGTGCGCTTTTCTGAAACAATTAAAATGCATCATTTATTAGATCGAATTGATCTGAATATGCTCACAGTAGGCGAAAAAACGGGTCGTGTTGCTGAGATGTTGATTCAAATTTCAACGGCACATGACATTAAGGCCGCTGATGCACAAAAAAGATTTATCTCATTACTAGAACCGGTGGCTATTTTAATCATCGGTGGCGTAGTTGGTTTTATGATGGTGGCGATTATGTTGGCCATTACTAGTATCAGTAACATTAAAATATGAGAGCCAAACAATGCAAATAGTTCATGTTTCTTCAAGTCAAAAAGGCTTTACGCTGATTGAAATGCTGGTCGTGATGGTGATTATTGGCTTATTGGTGGGCTTGGTTGGGCCAAAAATATTTTCACGAGTCGATTCGTCAAAAATACAAACGGCACAAGCGCAAATTAAGATGTTAAAAGGCGCTTTAGATACCGTTAAATTAGATATTGGTCGATTTCCTACCACGGAGGAAGGGCTGGGCATATTAATTACACCGCCAACCGAAGGTAAATATGCCAAGCGCTGGAAAGGCCCATACCTCGAAGAAGCAATGCCCGATGATCCTTGGGGAAATCCTTATCAATATGCATTTCCTGGCGCACCCGGCAAACCATTTGCGCTGTACTCTTTTGGTGCTGATGGGGTGCAAGGTGGTACTGAAAATGATGCCGATATTGGTTATTTACCGTTGGGTGATAGTTAATTGCGAGTAAGCACTTTGGTGCGCAGCTCGAGCACGTTGCCGCAGAGCAAGCCAAGTGACAATGCCAGAAAATGCTTAATTAATGGCTTAATCAATGGTTTTACTTTGATTGAGGTATTAATTGTAATGGTTATATTGTCATTGTTAACTGCAATGGTCGTGCCAAACTTAAGCAAAATGGTGGGGTCTTTAGAAAAAGATGCCCAACTTGATCGCATTCGTTTGATTCTGAGTTATATCCCTGATTTAGCTCGTTATAAACAAAATGATTTAGTCTTAAATGCTGATTTTGAATTAAGTGCCATTCAGACTGGTGAGATATATCCATTACCGCAGTTACCCGAAAATTATCATTTATCGCTGGAACAAAATATTAGCTATTTGGCCAATGGATTTTGTAGTGGCGGTGTGGTGGTCATTCATAATAATGATGAAACCTACCGATGGGAGTTACGCTCGCCCCATTGTTATCCGGCGCGATTAGATTCATGAAATATAAACAAGGTAGTATTTTGCTCGAGGCAATTATTTCTTTAGTGATTCTCTCTTTTATGGGCGTAGCGATGGTGGAATGGTTAAACCAAATCGTTCGCTCACAAGGCAGAATGGCAGAAGAACTTGCTTATCAAAATATGCTGGAACGCAGTTTGGTTTATATGGAAAACATCAATCCAATGCAACAACAGCAGGGAAGTGAAGATTTTGGTGATTATCATTTAAATTGGCGCGCTATTCCAATGGGCCAAGCGGTGCAAGTTTTAAAAAGCGATAGTACTGTCGGTGAGTTTAGCGTGCAGCGCTTTACTGGTGAATTAGAAATGAATCGTGCGGATCAGGATGTGGTCTATACCGCAGAAATTATTTTATTGGGTTATCGGCGAACGCAAGTTAAAGATAAGCTAGGTCTGCCCGGTGTTTAAACGACAGTTTGCATTTACATTGATAGAAATGCTGGTGGCGTTAGTTTTAGTCTCACTAGTGGTTACTTTATCATTTCAATTTTTTGCCAATGTGCTGAATATTTTTAATCGACAAATTGCGCAAGAAACACTGACTAGCCAATACCGTGTTCAAGCTTGGGTCGCTCGCACCTTATCGGGCATGGTTTGGCTTGATGATGAATGGGGGCATGGTGGGCAAGGTGATGCGCGTCAAATACAAGGTTTAACTTTATCATCGATTAATGAAGTCGATGGTGTGCCTGTACCTTTTGTATTGCGAATTAAAAATAATAATATCGGTGGACAATTGAACTATCAAGTTGGTGAAACTGTGCCGATTGTGTTATTTGAATGGACGAAAGGTAAAGCGGAGTGGTTGTATTTGAATGATAAAAATGAAGAAATTTCAGTATGGAAAAGATCCGACTTTAATTTTGATGCCAAGGTACAACCTAAATACGTCGTTTTTCGCTTGAGTGAGTCTGAATTTCCAATTAAATGGTTTTTTTCTATGAATAATAATCCATGGCAAAGAAAATTTAATACTCAATTTATGGCTAGTCCATAATGATAAACCGTAATGTATTCGGCTTTGTTTTGCCTTTGGTTTTATCAATATTGACAATATTGTCCGTATTGATTAATTATTTAGCAGAACGCTATGATTTAAAGCTAGATCAAGCGGCACACTCACAGCAAGCTGTTGCGACTGAGTTAAAATTATTTAATGCAAAAAATGAAATGATTTACCGCCTGTTAACATCACCAAAGTCCCGTGATGGTATTGGGATACAAGGCGATAAAGTATTGCTGGATGATTCGATTTATCAAAATAAAAGTGGAGTTTTAGTTCAACTACAAGATCTTCGCGGTTTAATTAATTTAAATAAAATTGACCATGATGTATTCAGTCGTTTATTAAAAATACACGGCATTGAAAATAGTTCGCTGCAAGATCAGCTGTATGACGTGTTAGAAGATTATAAAGATGCCGACCATTTTAAACGCGTCAATGGCGCAGAAAAAGCGGACTATCAGCAACTAGGCCTGCGTGGACCACGAAATTCACCGTTACTCACACCGCAAGAGCTTTTTGAATTAATCAGTTGGCGAGATCAAGGTAATTTATTGCGACGCTCGCAGTTGGAAGCGGATGTTTCTGTGCTTACTAACACAGGGTTTAATCCTAATACCGCATCAAGCCATGTATTACAGTCTGTGTTAGGAATTGACGACTCAACTGCAAATAAATTGTTGGAAATTAGAAAGTCTGGTATTGTTTTTTCCGCAGATACCTTCTTAATTTTATTGGGTCGTGACCCGATGTCGATGGGTTTTGGCATTACGCATTTCCCCGGTGACGATGTGCGTTTGACTTTAAGTAGCCCAGAAATCAATTGGCAAGAGCGTATTTTGTTGTCTCTTACGCCCACTGCCGATAGCAAACCATGGAATGAGTTATATCGTTATCGAATACAGAATCAGCCATTAACCAGCACTGCATCATCTTCAGCTTTTATACCCTTGCCGGAACAAAAATATGAAGGACCACTTCAAGCCAACGTTACACCTGTGCAGTTCTAGTGGGATTAAAACGCAGCCCGGTTTGCCGTTTTTGCAATATTGGATTATCGACCGTAGCTTATTGCAATTTCGCTTTATCGATTTACAACGAATTCCTCGTAGTCAATGGGCGGCAACGCTGTCATTTCAATTGCCACAAATGGCGCAATTTCAACAAACCCAATTTATGTTGCACTGGAATAGCCAAGGTGCAGAAATTTGGTTTTGTGATGCCATTTATCTCGAAAAAATAAGCCAAGCAGCGGGTGTAGCCATTCAATGGGCACGCGCTCGGCCTGAAGCTTGTTGTTATCCCCGCCAAGAAAACGGTATTTATTCTGCCTCTGCCGCAGGAATGCATGAAATACAAGTGTGGCAAAACGGTGATTTAATTCAGTCACGCTGGTTAAAACACAGCGAATTTATCGCAGAAAATTGGCGCAAAGAATTGCCGGAGTTTTTACAGAGCGCACCAGTTCATCCTATTGCTTTAATTGCCGCACCAAAGCCGCAGTGGGCGATTGTTTTAGGCTCTGAATTAGGCAATCAAAAACTTTATTATGAATCAACGATTTATTGTTTTATTGTTGGGCTGATTTTTACCTTTGCTTGGTATTTATTGGCTCAGCAACTCGATTTACAGCAGGCCATTGCTAAAAATCAACCCAAACTGCAGGCTTTAAAGCAGCAAGTGGCAATGATTAATCAAGCCAAAGCATCCGCCATTCAATCGGCGTTAAAAATCGAAGATTTAGCTACATTACAGCCCAATTCAAATCCATTGCAATTAATGCAAGTGGTGCAAAAAGTAATGGGTGATCAAGCCAAGCTGCAAGAGTTTGATTGGCGCCCTGATTATCTCAATCTCACGCTGACTTGGCCCAATACTCCACCCTCTGATTTAGAGATTGTGCGGCGACTTTCAGAAGGTGGGCAGTTTTCTGAAGTTCAGGTTGATTTGGCTGCTAATAACAGCAGAAAACTTAGTATGAAAATGACACAGCCTAAAGAGGAAGCAAAATGAAAATTTTGTCTTTATGGCTCAGTGTTTTACGCAAAAATCTGCGGGCGCGTTTGGCCTTGGCGGCGATTTTATCGATTTTGGCGATTTATCAATTACTCACGTGGCAAGAACGGGTGGTTCAGCTGCAAGCGGCTTATCTTAAGCAACAGCAACAAATTAAAAACTATCAGCAATTGGCGACTGAAGTACGTTGGTTACAAAGTGCTCAGCGCTTAGAACGAACCGTGAATCAGCTAGAGCAGATGGTCTGGCGCAATAAAAATCAAGCCATGCAAAGGGCAGCTTTAAGTGACCGGCTAAACAATATGCTCAAG